>JAFAWA010000301.1 GCA_019242155.1 Terriglobia bacterium
AATGCGGGGACGGCGATCGGGGCTGTTCTCGAGACGTGGCACTCGGTATACCACCAATCGAGGCGCGTGCCGCTGAATACGATGTGTTTGGGTCCGGCTTTCGGCGCGGCTGAAATTAAGCAGGTTCTCGAGAACTGTAAATTACGATTTCAGTACTTGCTCACGACAGACGAACTGATCGCCACCGCAGTGGCGCAACTCAGCGAAAACCGCATTGTCGGCTGGATGCACGGGCGCATGGAGTTTGGGCCGCGGGCATTGGGCAATCGAAGCATACTGGCGTCCCCTCTGGATCCTTACTCCACTGAAAACCTAAACACGTTCATTAAGCGCCGGGAGCCCTTCCGCAAATTTGCTGCTTCGGTTCCGCTGGAGTTGTGCCGGGAGTATTTCGAGGCAGGCCCCAACGCAGGTTTCCTTTCGACGGTAGGCCGTGTCCGGCCCGAATACCGCGAGCAGTTCGCGGCGGCGATCCTGGCCGAGGACCTCGTGCGGGTGCATACGGTAGACCGCACGGAAAATCCACTGTACTGGCAGCTTCTGCATGCGGCGGGAAAGGCTACGGGACTGCCGGTGCTCTACAACACGTCATTCAATCTGTTCGGGGAACCGCTAGTCTGTACGCCTCGCGACGCCGTCCGCAGTTTCTACTCTTCGGGAATCGACGTCATGTTCATCGGAAACTTCTTGTTGCAAAAATAGCTTGGATGCGGCGAACTGTGCCGGACGAGTTCGCTCTGGTGACTCGAGGCTAGCGGGAAAACTGTTTGCGCACTTTTGCAATGTCCTCGCGCGACGGCGGCCAATTCGCCTCGCACGTGTTGCAGTGCAATACCAATTCTCCGGACTTTAAGGCTGCTTCGAATTCATCGTGACTAAAGTTCAAGGTGAGATTGTGATTGTTCGGACAGACAGTATCGAGTTCGGCGTGGTCGCTCATTAAAGTATCCCTTTACATTATCGATCGCTTCGCGGCGGCGCTGCGATTCCTGTATTACCGGTACCGAATGCATGGACGCGAAATGACGGAAAACGAACGGTAAGCCCATGGGATTCGAGATGGTTTCTGACCAGGCGCAACACGGTTTGCCCAGGTTTCGAGGGCCGCGGCACACGACCGCATGTCTCGGCAAACAAGCATCTTAATCAGGTCACTTCCCGGTCACATCAGGTTACGCGCCCCAATTTGACCCCTTCGAGCCGGATGCCGCAGGATTTGGGTGCTATGTTCGCCCTATTACGAATGCAAGCGACAGGGAGACAGGTGTAATGGCAGTATGTCGAGGCCAACGGCCATTTATCTCAGGTTTATTTATATTTTCATCTACCCTACGAGGGGCCGTCACCGCGGCCGGTGCTGCCCTCCTGGCGCTGGCTTTGGCAGGAGCGGCTCTCGGCGCAACCACCGGCAAGATCGCCGGAACGGTAACAGATCCGAGCGGCGGCGGCATACCTATGGTGTCGATCAGCCTCACGAATACGGGGCAGGGAACCGCGACGAAAGTAACGGCCGACGAGCACGGCGATTATATCTTTCCGAGTGTCCCGGTGGGCACCTACGACATTCTTTTCTCGGCCAAAGGATTCCGGTCCGAGAAAAGAACGGGGCTCGTGGTCGACACGAACGCGGACATCTCGCAGAACATGACCCTCCAGCTCTCGGAGCAGACGCAGCAGGTTACGGTCAGCGACACCGCGGCGGACGTGGAAGTACACGTTGAGACGGCCAGCACACAGATGGGCGACGTGGTAGCCGGGAAGACGATGACCAGTGTTGCGCTGAATGGGCGCAGCTACACAGATTTGCTGGCTCTCCAGCCCGGCATTGTCCCCATGTCCACCCAGACCGGCGATTCGGTCATCATGGCGGGAGCTTCGGTTCAGATACAGCCCTCCGGAGGCCTGAACGCGGGCAACCAGTCGATCAGCGGGCAGCGCGAAGACGCCAACGGCTACCTCGTGAATGGCGGGGATGTCAAAGAGCTGATGAACGGTGGAACCACCATCATTCCCAATCTCGACTCGATTGCCGAATTCCGGGTTCTGACGAATAACTTCGACGCCGAGTTTGGAAATTACAGCGGCGGCATCGTCAATGTGATTACCAAGTCCGGCGAGAACAATGTACACGGCAGCGCCTTCGAGTTCCTGCGGAACACTGATCTCGATGCCCGCAACTTCTTCTCTCCGGATCGGAGCTTCTATCGCCAAAACCAGTTTGGAGGCACGGTCGGGGGTCCGATCCGCAAGAATAAGCTCTTCTTTTTCGGCGATTACCAGGGCACCCGCACCGACCAGGGAATCGACACCGGGCTGATCGCAGTCCCGAGCGTGCAGCAGCGCACGGGCGATCTGAGCAGCATTGCCGGCCAACTTACCGGCACGGTCAGCGGGCCCTACATCGCGAATATTCTTCAGCAGAAGCTTAACTACGGTGTTACCGCGGGCGAGCCGTATTACTTCCCGGGATGCACCACTCCGGCGCTGTGCGTATTTCCGAACGCGGTGATTCCCCAGAGCGCCTGGTCGTCACCGGCGCAGCATCTGCTGCAATACATCCCCCAGCCGAATGTCGACCCAGACACCTTTTCATCGGGCGCCGGAGCCCAAACCACGCGCGACGATAAGGGGAGCTTTCGCTTAGACGCCAACACAGACCATTACGGCACATTTTCGGCCTACTATTTCTTCGATGACTTTACAGTAAACAATCCCTATCCGTCCGGCCAGGGCGGCGCCACAGTGCCCGGGTTCAACGCCCTCAATCTCGGTCGTGGGCAACTCATCAACTTCACTCACACGAAGACCATTGGCGGAACCTCCGTCAACGAGTTTCACCTAAGCTTTATGCGTGACGCTAATAATGTCGGGCAACCTCAAGGGGGAGTTGGCCCCAGCCTGGCGTCGCAGGGTTTCGTTACCGGCGCGCACTCGACCGGGATTTTCCCGCTCGACACCTCGATC
>JAFAWA010000294.1 GCA_019242155.1 Terriglobia bacterium
CCGCGGCGACGTTGTGGTACCACGATCACGCCATGGGAATCACGAGAGTCAACATCTATGCAGGTCTTGCGGGCTTTTATCTGATACGCGATTCCGAAGAGGATGATTTGCATCTTCCCCGGGGCGAATACGAAATCCCCCTGATGATCCAGGATCGCAGTTTTGCCCAAGACGGATCGCTCTTATATCCGGCGGCGGCGAACGGTACGCACCCGGTGTGGATGCAGGAGTTCTTCGGCAACGCAATTTGTGTTAACGGCAAGGTAGCCCCGTTTTTCGAGGTGGAGCCTCGTAAGTATCGCTTTCGCGTCGTCAACGCTTCTAACGCGCGTTTTTACCACCTCACTTTAGTGCCCGCGGATACTTCCGGTAAAGCCGACGGGAAGCCCGTCGATGCCCCGCCCTTCATTCAGATCGGCAGTGACGGCGGTCTGCTGCCCGCGCCTTTGAGAATGCATTACTTGATTCTCGCTCCGGGCGAGCGCTTGGATCTGGTCATCGATTTCTCCGGGCGCGCGAACATCAATTTGGCGTTAATCAATGACGCGCCCGCCCCTTATACGCGAGGCGGTGAGATTGTGCCGTCTGATGTGATGCTTTTCAAGGTGTCGAAACCTCTGTCCGGAACCGACGATAGTTCCGTTCCAGACAAGCTGGCCTCGTTCGATCCACTCAGGCGCGATATGGTCGCCCGCGAAAGGATATTGGCGCTAACTGAGATGGATCGCGCTTCTGACGGTTACACCATGATCAGCCTGCTCGGTCAGAAGCACTGGGACGATCCAATTACAGAAGATCCCAAGGCCGGCTCTACGGAAATCTGGTCATTCGCGAATACTACGGGCGATGTTCATCCCATCCATCTTCATCTTGTCCGTTTCCAGGTGCTCAATCGCCAGCCGTTCGATCCGAAGACTTATCTGGATAGCGGGAAGATGGTGTTTACCAGCATTCCAATGCCGCCGGAATCGAATGAGTATCCAGGGTGGAAAGACACTGTAAAAAGTTACCCGGGCTATGTAACTCGTGTGATCGCGAAGTTTGATTTACCGGAAGGCACATTGGCCAGACCCGGCGATGAATTCCGGTACGTTTGGCATTGCCATATTCTGGAACACGAAGATAATGAAATGATGCGGCCATTCAAAGTGGTCGTTTGATCGATTCACACTCGGTCGAATTCGCGGTTGTTACTCATCGGTCGCAGTGAGTCACCCCGCCGTCTTCACCCAACAGCGAAGCACTTCGGCCACACTCCAGGCTTGGGCAATGCAGCCGCGCGGCGTGTAGGGCGGCTCGGCGTCAAAGATTTCGCCGATCGAGCCCATACACGCCTCCTCAAGCTGCGGTACGAACCCCTCGAGGAACTTTCGCGCGCCCGCAGAATCGCCGGGGTGAACCTTCAACCACGCATCGACATAAGGGCCGATCAGCCAGGCCCAGACCGTGCCCTGATGGTAGGCTGCGTCGCGCGACCTCAGGTCGCCGTAATACCTGGGCTTAAAGTCCGGATGCTTAGGCGAGAGGGAACGCAAACCAACCGGCGTGAGAAGTTGCTCCGTAACCACGTCCATCACCGCGTTCCAGCGCGCCGGATCGAGAACCGGATAATCTAACGAGATCGCGAGCACCTGGTTGGGACGGCAGGCGGAGTCATTCCCGCCGGTCTCCGCGTCGACAACGTCGTAGAGATAGCCGCCTTGCTCGAACCAGAAGCGCCGGTTGAAAGAGTCGCGCGCGCGCTCCGCCGCGGCCCGAAAGGCGCTGCCTGCCGCTTCGCCGTGCTCCTCCATCTGCCACTCTGCGGTCAACCGCAATGCGTTATACCAGAGAGCGTTAATCTCGACGGCCTTGCCCCGACGCGGAGTCACTACCCAGTCGTCCACCTTGGCATCCATCCAGGTCAGTTGATAACCCTGCTGGCCTTGGCGCAGCAGACCATCCTCCGGGTCGACCGCAATTCCAAAATCGGTGCCGCTCATGTGATGCTCGATGATGCGCGCCAGCTTGGGCAGGAGCAGGCGCAGCGTAGCCCGGTCATTCGTAGCTCGCAGGTATCGATTGATCGCGTGGAAGAACCACAGCGTGGCATCGGCCGTATGGTACAAGCCCTGCTTCTGGCCTTCCGGGAATAGATTGGGAATTAGCCCGTCGCGGATGTAATGAGAAAATGTCCGGAGAATCCAGCCGGCCTCGTTTTTGCGCCCCGTGCTGAGAGTAAGGCCTTCCAAACTGATCATGGTGTCGCGGCCCCAATCGGTGAACCAGTGGTAGCCTGCGATCACGGTGCGCACCTCGTCGCCGGCGGCGTGCGCCCGCGCCGCGTCCTCCACCCGGCCCACGGGATTGATTAAGAACTGGTCCGCCGCTAGAACCAATTCGGCGCCCGGCCCCGACCGCGCCCCCTCCGCCGCCGCTGCCAGCAGGATCCGCCGCCGATCGAATTCGGCCTGAAGGGCATCCTCCGGGTTCAGCGCTCGTATCGTCTCCCAAGTCTCTGTCGAGGCCGTCAGGGCGGTGCAACTCCCTTCCTTCAAATCGCAGCGGAAGTACCCCGGGCTCCAGAGCGAACCATGCCATTCATATCCGCGGCTGCGCTCGGTCGGGTACGGAATGTCTGCGGTCTCTTTGCGATCGAAAGTGAAAGCCGCGGACTGGCCCTCGATCACCAACCGGAGGCTCGGCAGATCCTGGCCGCAACTGATTTCGAACTGGTCCTCGCAGACGGTCAACTGATACTTGTGCGATTCGGCGCTGCTGACCGGCGCGTCATGAGACCGGAAATGAATGGCGGGACGCAGGCCTAAGCGCAAAACGCCTCTACCCGCCAGCAGACGATAGATCACGTGCACCGTGTTCTGCCGGTACGCAAGCATCAGCCTTTTTTCGAGGACAAATCCCTGCACCTCATACCGCCACACCGGCAGACCGGCCTCCAGGCGGAATTCAGCCAGCGGCAGCGTATTCTCCGGCGCGATGCCGGCCAGTTCTTCAGCGCCCGTATAAATTACAGTGTGATCAGGCAGGCGCAACCGCTCGGAGAGGCCGTTCAGCATCATGGTTCGGCCGGATGGATTCGGCAAGGCGGCGACGAGCAGGCCATGGTATCTGCGTGTAATCGCGCCGCGGACCGTGCCCGACGCATAACCACCCAGCCCGTTGGTGACCAGCCACTCCTGGTTCCAATGGGGGTCGGCTTCCGGATCGGGCAGCGCCCGTTTCGGCAAAACGCGTACGAGATCAGGCATGCTTACTGGAAATCCCCAAACTCCGCGCCGGCGATAGATGGCGTTTCGCGAAGGGCGGGAACCATTACGACGGCGGCATGGCCCGGAATCCTCCAATGCTCCTGAACGCATACCGGCGGGGTTCCGGAGCCGCCATATTTGGGATGCTCACTCGACCATAGCAGCTTCCAGGTGTGATGCTCTAGCGGAGCGAGTAAAGGCTCGGGCGCGCGATCGAGCCGCAGATCGCGCCCAAAGTTCACGAGTAAGAGCCGGGCGTCGCCCTGCTCCCCAAAGTAGCGGAGCAGGAAGGCCTCGGCCCCAAGCACCGCGCCATCCACAGCGCCGCTCTTCTGAACGCGAACTACCGGGTCCTCGCGGCGCAGCCGCAACAGGTCTTTGTGCATCTCATAAACCGGCCGGTGGCGTTCTCGTTCTCCGAAATCGAGCTTACATCTCTCGAAGGTAGCCGGGTCGCCCGGGTCGGTGTGATACTCCAACATCTCCGGCTGGGCCAGGCTGGGAAACTGCGAAAGAAATTGAATGCGCCCCGCGCGTACGAGCTTCCGCAGATCCTCATTTTGATCCGCAAAAAAGAGAAAAGGATTGGACGCCGCAAACTCCTGGCCCTGAAAAAGCATCGGCGTGCCCGGCGCAAGCAGCATCAGCGCCGTCATGGCCCGATACGAGCCCGGGCTCGTGAGATGGTGAATGCGTTCGCCGCGGCCCGAGTTCGCAATCTGATCGTGGTTCTGGATATAAAGAACAAACTGCGCCGGGCGAAGATCCAGGCCGGGCGTGCCCCGCTGCTTTCCTTGCCAGGAATATCGCTGGCCTTGAAAAAGATAACCATGTTTCACGGCCGAAATCAATTCTTGCGGCCGTCCTTGATAATCCGAATAATATGCTTCGCTGTGCCCGGTCAGTGCCACGTGCGCGGCATGATGGAAGTCATCGTTCCAGAGGCCATCGATGCCGTAGCCGCCATACTCGGGCCGGCGCGCCAGTTTGGTTTCTTGCGGTTCATTCTCCCCGACTACGATGATCCCGCGGCCGCCGGCAGCTTGCCGCGCCGCCTGAGTCAGAGCGGTCATCACATTTTCCGGTGAACAGTCAAAGATCTGCTGCGTAGCATCCAAGCGCAGCCCGTCCAGATGATACTCCTTGATCCAGTAGCGTGCGTTGGTAATTACCCACTCGCGAACCGGAGCGGAATTTTCTCCATCGTAGTTGATGGCCTCGCCCCACTCGCATTGATACCGTCCCGTGAAATAGTCGTCCGAAAACTGCTTGAGATAATTTCCGTCGGGCCCGATATGATTGTAGACCACATCCAGAATCACACCGATTCCGTTGCGATGCGCCTCGTCTACAAAGCTCCGAAAATCGTCCGGCACGCCGTAGATCGCCACCGGCGCGAAGATGCCCACGCCGTCATAACCCCAACCGAACCGGCCCGGAAAATCCGCCACCGGCATGACCTCGATCACGGTAATTCCGGTCTCGGCCAATTCCGGCAGTTCCCGTTTCGCGGCGGCGAACGTACCCTCGGGCGTAAACGTCCCGATATGCATCTCGTATATGACTTGGCCTTCCAAATTAACTCCGCGCCACGCCTGGTCTGTCCAGCGGAACTGCGCCGGGTCGATCACCTGTGAAGGACCATGAGGACCGCGCGGCTGAAAGCGCGAGACCGGGTCCGGGAACGAATCACCGCCGTCCAGACGGAAGCGATATAGGCTGCCTGCATTCGCCTGCGGAACCACTCCGGAATGGTAGCCGTCCGGACCAGCCTTCAGGAGAACCGGCGAATCTCCCTCCATCACGACCTCTACCTTTTTCCGGCGAGGCGCCCACAATCGAAAATCTACGCCCCCCTCCGCTGCCGGTTCCGCGCCGATGGGATATCGCCGCGGCATCAATCCACGAGTTCCTGGAGAATGGCGCTGCTGTGCGGTATCAGCTCGTAGTAGTTGTTCGGATGAATGATCGGTTGATCGGTTCGCTTCGGATCGGCATTGATTAACACCTGCCACGCGGAACCTTCCCGGCGCGGCATGTAGAACTTGATCGGCTCATGGTGCGGATTGAAGAGAATCATGTAACTCGCGTCGCGAATGGGCTCGCCCACGCCATTCACATCTTCGAGTGTGCGTCCATTGAGTTCCACGCCGATACACCGCACCCACCCTGCATGCCATTCCTCCTCCGTCATTTCGCCGCCGTCCGGCCGCAGCCACATGATATCCTTCTTCTCACCCTTTTCATCCTCGCGGGGCTGCGTCGAGGCGGGATTGATGGGACGGTCCTGGAAAAACTTCCGGCGGTGCAGGTTGGGATGCAGCCGGCGCAGTTCTACCAGCTTGCGTGTGAACTCAATCAGATCTTTCTTCGCGTCCGTCAGGTTCCAGTCATACCAACTGACCTCGTTATCCTGCGCGTATGCGTTATTATTCCCGAGTTGGGTGCGGCCCAGTTCGTCCCCTCCGCAGATCATCGGCACGCCTTGCGAGCAGAGCAGAGTCAGCAGAAAGTTTCGCTTCTGCCGCTCGCGTACCGCATCCACCTCCGCGTCATTCGTCTCGCCCTCAACGCCGCAGTTCCAGGAATGATTGTCGTTGCTTCCGTCGCGATTCTCCTCCCCGTTACTCTCGTTGTGCTTGCCGTTGTAGCTGACCAGGTCCTGGAGCGTGAAACCATCGTGCGCGGTTACGAAATTGATGCTGGCCGTCGGATGGCGTCCGTCCCGCTGGTAGAGATCGCTCGAGCCCGTAAGCCGGTAGCCCAACTCCGCAAGCTGGCCGTCGTCGCCCTTCCAGTATCGCCGCACTACGTCGCGGTAGCGCCCGTTCCACTCGGCCCACAACGGCGGAAATTTGCCCACCTGATATCCGCCCTCGCCCACGTCCCATGGCTCCGCGATCAGCTTCACCTGCGAAATCACAGGGTCTTGATTGATGATGTCAAAGAAAGCCGAAAGCCGATCCACCGCGTGTAACTCGCGGGCCAGGGCCGCCGCTAAATCGAAGCGGAACCCGTCGACATGCATCTCCTGCACCCAGTACCGAAGGCTGTCCATGATCAGCTTCAGTACCTGCGGATGGCGCACATTGAGCGTGTTGCCTGTCCCGGTGTAATCCATGTAGTAACGCGGGCTGTCGGTCAGGCGGTAGTAAGTCGCATTATCGACCCCTTTAAAACTGAGGGTGGGGCCCAGGTGATTGCCTTCCGCCGTGTGATTGTAAACTACATCGAGAATCACTTCGATACCGGCGCGGTGCAGCGCCTTCACCATCTGCTTGAACTCGCCGATCTGGTCGCCGCGGTCTCCCAACGCGCTGTAACGCGCATCCGGCGCGAAGAAGTTGATCGAGTTATACCCCCAGTAATTCCTCAGCCCGCGGTCGAGAAGCTGCTTGTCATCCACGAACTCATGAATCGGCATCAGCTCCACCGCGGTGATTCCCAGTTTCTTCAAATATTCGGTGGCCACCGGATGGCCCAGCCCGGCGTACGTGCCGCGCAGTTCTTCGGGTATCTCCGGATGCGCGGCCGTGAAGCCTTTCACGTGCAGTTCGTAGATCACACTGTCGTGCAGCGCCGTTAGCGGAGGGCGGTCGTTCTCCCAGTCGAAGTGCGAAGTCGTAACGACACATTTCGCAACGCCCCAGGCATCGTCGTTGGGATCACACGAGAGGTCCGCGTTCGGATCACCGAGCTTATATCCGAATACCGGCGCATCCCAGTTCAGAGAGCCCGCGAGTGCCTTGGCATATGGATCGATGAGCAGTTTGGCCGGATTGAAACGATCGCCGCGTTCCGGTTCGTAAGGCCCGGCAACACGATACCCGTATAGTTGGCCTGGTTTCAGGCCAGGCACATAACCGTGCCAAACGTAGCCGGAAACTTCGCGTACAGCTATGGTCTCGCATTCGGCGGCATTCACATCTTCGAACAGACACAGTTCGACGCCTGTGGCCCGCTCCGAATAAAGCGAAAAGTTGACACCTGTTCCGTCCCATGTAGCGCCTTGCGGGTACGGTTTACCAGGCAGAATTGTCTTGGGCATACCTGGCACTCTATGAGCAAGCGGGCTTCCTTCCCGGAGCCCGCCGCACTTCTCACGTTAAACCAGATACACCGGCTCAGGTCAATCGATGTAGAGCGGGTACGCCGGAGAACAGTACTTTTGTCCACCGGCAGCCACACACAAGACTAACTGCGTGGACTGCGGCGCAAGGTCCGGCGGAATCATCAGATTTACCTGTTGCACGCCGGGGACGGTTGGGGCCGCTCCCGCATAGAGCGGCACCAGGCCGGTGCGGCTTCCTATCTGCGCCGTAACCGATGCTCCCGATGGAATGCCGATCGCGAAAATCTGTAGGACATTGCCCGCTGATTCGGGAGTTGCCGCCGTGTTCTCCTGATAGCTCTGATCGAGAACGCCGTGAGTAAAAACCGCCGGCCACGCCGGGGCAAGCTGCACCGTTGCGGGCGCGCTACTCGACCCATCAACAGTCACGATCAGATTCGCCGTGTTCGCGGACGCCAGGGCCGCCGGAACCTGAAAGTTAATCTGGCCCGCGCTGCTGTAGAGCAAGTTCGCGGAGACGCCGTTCAAACTCAGAGCCACGCTTTTGCCGCCGAAGCCCGACCCCATGGCGGTCGCGAGCGAACCCGCTACCAATGGCGTGTTGGCGAAGGTCGCCGCATTTACGATGCTGGTGACCGTCACCGGCGGAGCCGAAGGATGCGACAGGCTCTGAACCGTGAGCGTGACAGGAATGCTGGCGTTCCCGGCTAGCGGCCCCGCATCGATCACGACATTTGCCTGATAAGTCCCCGGCGTCAGGTTTTGCGGTTGCGCATCGGCGCGGATGGTCCCGCTGTTCTGATTCGCCGACTGATCCAGAACCAGCCACCCCGAACCACTCAGATAGTGAATCGAGGCCGTCCAGTTCATAATGCCCCCGCCGGCGTTCTGCACGTAAATGTAGCCGGGCTGGTTCATGCTCGCGCCGCCCGCCATCGCCGTGAACGCCAGCGGCTGTTCAACGACGCTCAATTTCGGAAAGTAGGCTGCTCCGCAATCGCCCACAACGTTGCAATCGGAAGCGGGTGTGGTAGCCGCGAAGCGCGGAATGGGAGCGGTCGAGGAAGCGGTGACCACAGTGGAAACCGGCGCTAAGGAGATGCTCTCCTGCGCCACCGCGGGAGCGGTTACATTCGACAACCCGACGAACGTGGGAAACTGCGCGCTCTCGATCAGGCTCGGATTAGCATCCGCGACTTCGTAGACCGCGTAGCCCGAGCCGCTCGTGAGAGGGATTTCGGTAACGCCATTCAACGCTACCGGACTGCTCCCTGTAGGCACGGCGAGAGGTGTGCCGCCCGCGCCCGAAGAGTCCGCGCCTGTAACCAGGACGAGCAGCAGCGTGCGGCTGCCCGGCAGGTATTGGCCGACGGCTTGCTGCGCGCCCAGGTCGCCGCCCGCGGTCGGTGTGACCGCATCCGAACCGGCCACCATATTAGGAACGAATAAGCGCGAATTGCCTGGAAAACTCGTATAGCTCACCAGGAAGCGCGTGCCGTTCGTCTCGCCAGCGGCCTGCGGCGTGAAGGCGCTGCCGAAGCCCTTGGTGATGCGGGTTGAGAAGAACGCGGTTTTTGCGGCGAACAGGTCCGGCAGATCGAGCGCCGCCGGGAGCGGAGAACCGGCGCACGAGACGCCGCTGGTGTAGAGCGTCGCAAACAGTCCCGGCATGGCGTACGCGACGGTGATTTGCGATTGGTTTACTTGAAGCGGTACGCTTAGGCTGGCCAGTACTGGTTCGGGGTTCGCGCCCGCGAGCTGATGAACGTCGGCGCGCACTCCGGAGAACTTCAAGTTGAAATTACCGTTGGCCGGTACCGTGAGACCAGCTCCGTTGAAGGAGATCGTGTTGCTGTTAATAAGGCCATTTACCGGAACAGTTGTGAAGCCGAGGCCGTAATCGACCGAGAGCACGGCGTCGGTGGTGATGTTGTTGGTGTCAATCCGGTTGGTGATGCTGACCGGTAAGGACAAAGCGAAATTGCCTGAAATCACCGCCCCAGGGTTGTAGTTGGAGCATTGCAGTATGAGATCGCCCACGCGTTCGGCAAGGCCTTCGGACCGTACCTGAGGGGGTACAGCCAAGGCTACACACCGTCCGGCGGGCTGTGATTGGGCAAATGCGGCGCTATAGCTAACGAGAAGGAGGGTGACGAAAACCAGGGGCCGGTCACCACTCCGAGTAAGGAGTTCCATCCAGACCGATTTTATCCGAACCGCTGCGTACGTCAAAAATCCCGGGCTGGTCCTGGTTTACGGCCTGGGTACCGTCTTCCATGATTACGCGCCAGCTTTGATTGGAGTTGGTAATCGGGTCGAAAGGCACATCGCGCAGATAACCTTCGCGCACAAGGTCCTGCAGCGTCGGCGGCGCTTTTTCTTTGTCGTAGGTATAGTTGTCGATGACCGTGCGCATGGTGAAGAGGTTGTTCTTGAGAACGCTCTCTTTGGACCGGATGATCGACTTCTGATAGATCGGGATGGCCATCGTGATCAGCACCACGATGATCGTGATCACCACCATGAGTTCTACGAAAGTGAAACCCCTGCGGCCGCGGCTCCAGAGGCTTACTAGGCGGCGACCCCGAGCGAGGGGTGTCCGCAGCCTTTCCGAGAATCCGATCAACTTACCACTCCCCATACGACGAACCATCGGGCGCCTTCTCGTACGTCTTGGTGTACACGTCGAACACATTTTGGCCGCCCCAGCTGGTGGACTTGGGATCGTCCTGATCGCTGCGCAATCCCCACTCGTTGCTGTTGGTGAAAGGATCCTTGGGAATGCGCCGCAGGAAATGCACCTTCTGATCTTTCGGGCCCGCCAGCTTCACCCCA
>JAFAWA010000084.1 GCA_019242155.1 Terriglobia bacterium
CGTTGTTACTTTTGCAAGAACAAGTGCCTGCGGACGTTCATTGACGTGAAGACCTCTCTCGTCAATCTGGACTACAAGCCGCCGGTGAAAACGAAAGTTCCGCTCGAGCCCGGCGCGCAGCGTCTCATCATCGCAACCTGTGAAAAGGGAACGGTCGAAAACATTGACGAGATGCGCCAAATCAAGGGCAGTCTCGATCGGATTAAGAAAGAGAACCCGAATTTTGTAGAGATGGCTGCGAAAGCCGTGTTCCGCGTTCCGGACACGCCGCTCGTGGCCGACCAGCCGCCGAAGCTTCAGTTCACGGCGGCCCAGAAGAAACGCGCCGAGTTGATCAAGAAACGCGGCGAACTCCGCATCGGAATCCCAAGAGTACTCAACATGTACTCGCAGACGCCTGTATTCACAGGCTACTTCACCGCGCTAGGGATCAAGGCCGAGAACATTATCTATTCGGATTTCACGAACGAGGAGCTATACAAAGAAGGCGCCAAGCGCGGCGCGATCGATCCCTGTTTCCCGTCCAAGCTGGGCATTCCGCACGTGCACAACCTGCTGTACAAAGCGCACGCCAAAAAGCCGCTGGACATCATCTTCTTTCCGATGATCGACTGCCTTACAAGCGAGCTCGTGGGCGCGCAGGCCAGCCGGTCCTGCCCTACCGTCGCGACCACCCCCGAAGCGGTGAAGGCGGCATTCACGAAGGAAGGTGACCTCTTCAAAGAGAAGGGAATACTCTTCCTCGGCACATTCGTCAATCTCTCGAAACGCGACCTGGTGGAGCGGCAGCTTTACGAGGAGTTCAAAGACATTCTCGGCCTCTCGGTGGAAGAGAACCAGAAGGCAGTGGCCGAAGGCTTCCGCGCGCTCGACATCTTCAACAACATCACCATGCGCGGTGCGGCGCGGGAGGTACTCGAGCAGCTCGAACGCGAAGACCGTCTGGGTGTAGTTCTGCTCGGGCGGCCCTACCATAACGATCCCGGCGTGAACCACGAAATTTTGGAGGAGTTTCAGAAGCTCGGCTATCCCGTATTCACAGAGGACTGCCTGCCGATCGATGACGACATACTCTGGAAGCTGTTCGGTGAGGAGGTAGAGGCGGGCGACATTCCGCACCCCATGGCCATCACCGATGTCTGGAAGAACTCGTACAGCGAAAACACCAGCCGCAAGGTCTGGGCGGCGAAGTATGTGGCGCGGCACCCGAACCTGGTCGCGCTCGAGCTTTCCAGCTTCAAGTGCGGCCACGACGCGCCGATCTACACGGTCGTAGAAGAGATTGTCGAACACTCCGGAACGCCGTATTTCTGCTTCAAAGACATCGACGAGAACAAGCCCACCGGGTCGATCAAGATTCGCGTGGAGACCATCGGCTACTTCCTGAAGCGCTATCGCGAAGACATGGTGCGCAACAAGCACAAGGCGCAAACCATCGAGGCCCAGCTCGCCGAATTCGAGTCCCGGCTGCGCCGCCAGATGCTGCGCGAAAAGCTCGACTCGCTTTCGGAGGCCTTTGAAACCGGGTCGATGCCGCAGATCCATGTGAGTCTCGGACAGCTTGCCGCATCGAAACCGAGCGAGCAGTACGAGACGGTCTCCGGGGATTAGCCCCGGTTACTTGAGAGCGCTCACTCGGCCTCGCGCGGCGAGGGAGTCGGCGCCAACACAGACCGCTGCGTGAACGGCAAATGAATCCGCAGCACCCGCTCGCGCCTGCGCTCCTGCTCGAGCGCCCGGCTGCGGGCAAACAGCAGGTCGTTCAAAGAAACCATTCCCGCGAGCTTGGGTGACTCTCCCCGCGTCACCACGGGTAGGCGCGTCCGGCCCGTCTCCGCCATTCGATACACCACGACGCGGAGAGGCTCATCCGGATAGGCGGTCACCGGGTCGCTTTCGACAAAGTTTGCGAGCGGAAGATCGGCGGCGGAACCGTCCTCAACCAGTTTTCTCAAATTGGAGCGGGTGATCACGCCGAGGAGCCGCCGCTCCGCGTCCACAACGGGGTATAGGATTTGGCCTTTGCGGTTGTGATCGGGATGGAGCGACGCAGCCAATTCCCGGCGCCGCGTCTCGGCCGGCAAGGCAACGATATTGTCCCGCATCACTTCACGGACAAATAAAATTTCCAAGGGGTCGACGGCGTATTCGCGGCTTAAGTGATAGCCGCGCCGGCTCACCTTTTCCGTGAGAATGGAACGCCGTAAGGTGAGGACGGTGAAGCCATGCGCAATGGTGACCGCGAGGAGCAGGGGCACGAGCATGTTCACATCGTGCGTCAACTCCAGGGCGAAGATTACACCGGTGAACGGCGAACGCATGGTGCCTCCCAGAATGGCGCCCATGCTGACCAACGGCCAGAACCCCGCGCCTTCATTCGGCAAAAACATCGCCTCCAAGCCCCCCAAAGCGCCGCCCATCATCAACAATGGAGCGAGGACGCCGCCCGAGGTTCCCGAGCCCAGCGAAACCGCCCAAATCACCGACTTCACCAGCAAGATACCCAGGATCATGTTGCGCGGCACGTCGCCCTGAAGGAGCGCGCCGATGGTATCGTAGCCGACACCGAGCGCCTGGGGAAAGATGAGCCCCCCGAGCCCGATTACAGCGCCGCCCAAAAGCGGCCACCACATCCAATGCACCGGCAGAGCCTTGAATGCATCCTCGGCAGCATAAACCGCGAGCGTAAGCAGAGCCGAAAGTATACCTGCAGCAAGACCGGCCACTACGCAGCCCAAAAGACCGTGCGGGCCGATAAAGACGGGATGCGGCGGTGTGGGGAACAGCGGACCGAGGCCGAGGATGTAGCGCCGGGCCGTTCCCGCCGTTACACTAGCCAAGGCCACGGGAATGAAACTGCGCGGCTTCCATTCGAAGAGCAACAACTCCACCGCCAACAGGATCGCCGCTACGGGCGAAGCGAAGGTGGCCGACATGCCTGCCGCTGCTCCGGCGACCAGCAGCGTCTTCCGCTCCACACTCGAGAGCCGGAACAGTTGCGCGATCATGGAACCGAACGCGCCACCGGTCATAATGATGGGGCCTTCTGCGCCGAAAGGGCCGCCCGAGCCGATCGAGATCGCGCTCGAAAGCGGCTTGAGAATCGCCACTTTAGGCTCGACCTTGCTGCCGTTGATTAGAATCGCTTCGAGCGCTTCGGGAATGCCGTGGCCCCGAATCCGCTCCGAACCGTAGCGCGCCATCAGGCCGATGATCAGAGCGCCCGAGATTGGAACCAGCACCTCCCAAGCCCCCAGATGATTTCCGGCCGGCGGCACCAGCGCCGTACCCCACCGCTGGTAGAAGAAGAGATTCGTGAAGATACCGATCAGCTTTAGCAGAGCCGCGGCCACATACGCTGACACGAACCCGATGAGAATGGCCAGAGCCGTAATCCACAGAGCGCGGCGGCCCATGGTGAAATCGCCCAGTTCTTTCGGGACGCCGGTGTGCGTTCCACCGGTGCTTTCGATAGTTTCGCCCTTCAGACCCAACACAACTCCTTTTTATTTGCCCGCGGACCAACGCTCCGAGGCCGCTCCCAACGCTTTGACGAGTTGGGGACCACTCCGCCCGAGTTCTTCCTGATGAATTTTCGAAAGACGCGCCAGCTTATCGAGCCCGGCATCGGAAAGCTTCAGATGCACCTGCCGCCGGTCTGGGCCGCCGCGAACGCGTTCCACTAGGCCGCGCTCCACCAGGCGGTTGATCATACCGACCGCACTGTGGTGCCTGATGATCAGCCGATCTGCGAGTACCCCTATCGTTGGACCCCGTACGTCCCGGGCCGAAAGAGCCCGGATCGTGAGTAACATCTGGTGCTGTTGCGGCTCCAACCCCTCGTAGCTCGCGGCCTCTTCGCTAAAACGCAGGAAATCCCTGATGCGATGCCGAAACTCCTCCAGCGCAATGTAGTCCTGATCTTCCAAACAAATATCGTACCACGATATGTCAGCCCAAAAGTCTCGTCGTTTCAATGGAAACTTCGGGTTTCAGAGCTGGCTGTAACCGTCCTAGTACCCAGTCGCCGACATATCGCCTAAGCGTTGCAAAACGTACAAACCAATTTATCGCGCTCCGGCGTACTTCGCCTGATTTTCGTGCTTGCGCCCCGCTACATAAACGCTTACAGTGGATCGTTGTAGATGAAAATACTTAGTATCCCTAGTACCAGGAGATAGTGCTCGCAATGCCACAGCCGACGACTTTTCCTGCACGTCCGGCAGAAGAGACCCGCACGCCGGTCAGCATACAGCGCCGCCAAGCGATTCACCGCTTGCACCAGCGCCTCAGAACGGTAGATGATCTCATCCGCCGCCTCGAAGAGTATGAACGGCTAGAGAGAAAGAACTCGCCGGCATGTATCGACATCAGCAGCCGGCGAAATACTCATCGGCGTGATTCGAATCATTCCGGCTTACGAGTAATGGGGCTCACTATTTGCCCATGAGGGGCTGCATGTGCTGCGCCTTATAGGCGGGCGCGGCCGCCGGAGAAGCGAGGAACTCGAGGAGCGCTTTGGCAGGGGCTGGATCTTTGGCATGGGACGAGATGAACCCGACCAGCGTGGTCGGGGGTGAAATGGAAGCGGGCAGCGGGCCGACGATATCGACCCCGGGTTCGTTCATCTCGCTAACGAAGGTCAGGCCGATTTCAGCCTCTCCTTTTGCGACCATGGCCATCGCTCCGGCACCGCCTTGCGCGCGTTTCAGACGGGGTTCCATCTGGTCTGCAATACCCATTTTTTTTAGTGTTTGGTCGAAACTCACGCCCGCCGCTGCGCCGCCCGCCGGATTAGGATAAGCGACGGCCTTGGCCTTGAGAAACACGCGCTTTACGGCCTCGGGCGTGGAGATGTCCGGCTTAGGGGCGCCTTGCTTGACCGCTATGCCCACGGAGATGGCCGCGAGCGGCGCCGCGCTGCCATTCACTACATTACCCGAAGCCAGCACCTCCGGATAAGGAGGCTGCACGATGGGCACGTCGAAGGGATCGCCTTTCGCAACCTGAGCTTTGGTACCCAGCCCCGAACCGAAAGTAGCTTTGACCTTCTGGCCGGTCTTCTGTTCGTACTGCGGAATCAGTTGCTCGATAGCGGCCCGGATGCCTCCGGGAGCGATTAACGTGATCTCCTGCTGCGCCACGGCGAGAGGCGCGGTGCTCAAGGCGAGGGCGATCGCGGCTGCGGAAAGCAAACGTTTCATGGCTGCTCCTTACGATGAATGGATGGAGGACGACCATCATACAATGTTCACGGCCTGCAGAATCGCGGGCGCTACCTCCTGCCAGGGGCAGCGCGGCATTTGGAGATCCGAGGCGAACGCCGCAGCCAACTCATCGGCGCTTTGCAGTTCGCGGCTGGTAGTTTGGGAGTTTCTGTTGGTGCTGAGAACGCGATTGAGCAGCGTGACGGAGTGGTCTTCGAAGATACGGCAGATGCGCAGGCAGTTACGGAAAGTCGCGCTCGGCAGGAAGGAGTCTTGCATAGCGCCGGCGAAGAACTCGCGGACGCGCGGCGGCCCGTGCACGACGTAACCGTGGACGCGTTCCAGTCCCGAGAAGACCGACATGTCGTAGGTTTCGCTCCCCGCGTCCCGCAACACGTAGCGAGTGTCCCCTTCGAGTATTTCGAACGGAAGGCGGTCGAGCCGCATCGGCTCGCGAAAGGGTCCGCCGTAACCAACATCGACGTGGTACGGCACGGAGCCGACGCGCACGCGCAGGCAGGTATGCACGTTAGGCCGGATCATATCCGCGGCGATCAGGTCGGTTTCGTAGCCCAGGGCGCGGAGGAGATCGGCCAACAACGGATTGGCGGCGTAGCAGGTGCCGCCCAGGTCGTGATGTTCGATGCCGTCCAGAAACTCGGCCATGGTGACAAACCGGCCGGCGCCTTCGCGGGCCACCAGGAGAAGCTTGGAGACGTTCTCGAAAGGCACGCGGTAGACGTGCTTGCGGACGATTTCGCGCAGTCCTTCAAGCCCGGAAGGGATGCCTGAAATTCCGAGGATGCGCAGATAACGGACGTACGGCTCAGGGAGCGAACGGGACATTAGATCAGGATAAATGTTCAGCGGGTGAATCGGGTGGCTCTTTTTCTGCGATCGCGCGCCAGCGCCAGCTCGATTAGCTGATCGATTAAAGACGGAAACGGAATGCCGCTGTGCTCCCACATCTTGGGATACATGCTGATCGAAGTGAAGCCGGGGATGGTGTTGATCTCGTTAATGTACAGCTTGCCGGTGGCGCTTTCGAGCAGGAAATCCACGCGCGCCATGCCCTCGCATTCGACCGCGCGGAAGCACTCTACCGCCAGGCGCCGCAGTTCGATCGTCTTTTCCGGTTCGAGATCGGCCGGCACTTTCGTCTTCGCTTTGTCGAGCAGGTACTTGTCTTCGTAGTCGTAGAATTCGCGCGACGGCAGAATCTCGCAGGGCAGCGATGCGAGGGGGGCTTCGTTGCCCAGCACGGCGCACTCGAGCTCGCGGCCGGTGATGCCTCTTTCCAGGATGATCTTGGTATCGTACCCGGCGGCCAGAGCGACGGCAACTTCTAATTCCTCTTTCGAGTGCGCCTTGGAAATTCCGACGGAAGAACCGAGATTCGCCGGTTTCACAAAGATGGGAAACGGGAGCCGCGACGTAACGCAATCGAGCTGGATGTTGTCGCGGTGCAAGGTAACGAAGTCTACAACCGGCAACATGCGTTCCGCGCAGACACGTTTCATGACCTCCTTATCCATAGCGACGGAGGATGCGAGCACGCCCGCGCCAACGTAGGGCAGGCCGGCAAGTTCGAGAAGGCCTTGCATGGTCCCGTCTTCGCCAAAGGTTCCGTGAAGAACCGGGAACACGACATCGATATCGGGTTGCGCTCCCGGCTCGGGGAGGATCGGGCCCGGGCTCCACTTACCGTCCTTGTCAATAAAGTACTCGATCGTCTCGTATTTCTCGCGGTCGATGTGCTCGAGGACGGCCCTTGCGGAACGGATCGAGATTTCGTGTTCGCCGCTACGGCCGCCGTAGAGGATGGCTACCCGGAGTTTCATAGGATGCGTTTGCCTAACGCGGAGGTCATCAGTTCCACCGCCAAATCGGCCGTGCGATTCACTTCGTCGATCACGGGGTTCACTTCAACGACTTCCATCGCCACCATTTGTCCACAATCGCAGATCATTTCCATCGCCAAATGCGCTTCCCGGTACGTGACGCCGCCGCGCACGGGTGTGCCCACTCCCGGGGCGTCTTTGGGATCGACAAAGTCCATGTCGAGCGAGAGGCAAAAACCTGCGGTTCCGTCCAAAACCGTTTGGAGAGCCGCCTCCATAACGGATCGTAGGCCGCGCTCATCGATATCGCGCATCGTGAAAACAGAAACGCCCGACTCGCGTACATTCAACTTCTCCCGTTCATCGATATCGCGCGCGCCGATGATCACGGCATTCTGAGGATCGATCTTGGGTACATAACCGAGCAGGCCGGTCAGTTCCGGCGGACCGAACCCTAGAACACAGGCGAGCGGCATGCCGTGTATGTTGCCGCTGGGGCTGGTTGCGGGTGTGTTCATATCGGCATGGGCGTCGAGCCAAAGAATACCGATCTTGCGCCCCTGCTGCCGGAAATGGTGAGAGATGCCGCTCGCGGTGCCTACCGCGATCGAATGATCGCCGCCTAAGGCCAGCGGTAGCATTCCATGAGCGAGCGAGTTGGCCACAGCTTCAGCCAGCCGCTCGCAAGTGGCAGCGATCTGCGGCAGATACTTGGCATTGGTATCTCCCTCGGAAGTGGTCTCCGGCTGGGCGACTTCCACATTGCCCAAGTCTTCGACTGCATAGCCCAGCGAGGCGATGCGCCCGTTGAGGTTAGCGACACGCACGGCGGAGGGGCCCATATCCACACCGCGGCGGCCCGCGCCGAGATCGAGGGGAGCACCGATGATCGCAATATGTGAGGGGCGCATGTGTAGAGCGGATCAGAATTCGGCGTTGCCGGGCGTTCGTGGGAAGGCGATCACATCGCGGATGTTTTTCATTCCGGTGAGGTACATCATCATACGCTCAAAGCCCATGCCGAAGCCCGCGTGCTCCACCCCTCCAAACCGGCGGAGGTCGAGGTACCACCAGTAGTTCTCCTCATGCATGCCCGTTGCGGCATGTTCGCGAATTCGATCCCGCAGCGCGTCGTGGCGTTCCTCCCGCTGGCTGCCGCCGACGATTTCACCGATGCGCGGGACCAGCACGTCCATCGCGGCAACGGTCTTGCCGTCGTCGTTCAAGCGCATGTAGAAGGCTTTAATGCCGCGCGGGTAATTGGTGACAATGACCGGCTTTTTGAAAAGCTCTTCCGTCAGGTAGCGCTCGTGCTCGCTTTGCAGATCGCAGCCCCATTCGGTGGAGAACTCGAAGTTCTTCCCGGATTTCTGGAGCAGCGAAACGGCTTCGGTGTAGGAGATGCGTTCAAAGGGACCAGCGAGAACGTTTTCGAGATTTTGAAAGAGCTCCGGTTCGTACCACTTGCTTAAGAATTCGAGATCCGGCCGGCAATCGGCTAGCACCTGTCCGATGAGGCTCTTGAGGAATGCCTCGGCGAGGTCCTGATCGTCGTTCAGATCGCAGAAAGCCATCTCGGGCTCGATCATGTAGAACTCGGCCAGATGGCGCGGCGTGTTAGAGTTCTCGGCGCGGAAGGTGGGGCCGAACGTGTAGACGTTGGCGAATGCGAGCGCCAAAATCTCCGCCTCGAGCTGGCCGCTGACTGTGAGATACGCGCGCCGCGCGAAAAAATCCTGGCTGAAATCGGCGGGTTTGCCGGCTTCGAGATTGAGCGTGGTGACCTGGAACATCGAGCCTGCGCCTTCGGCATCCGACGAAGAAATCACGGGCGCATGAATGTAGAGGAAGCCGCGCTCCTGAAAGAATTGGTGAATGGCGCGGGCCAGAGCGTTGCGCACGCGGAATACGGCGCCGAAGGTATTGGTGCGGGCGCGCAAATGGCCCAGAGGACGCAGGGTCTCCAGATTGTGCTTCTTCTTTTGGAGCGGATACTCTTCGGGATCCGCCGTGCCGTGGATCACGACCGAACGCGCCTTCAGTTCGACCTTCTGGCCTTTACCCATCGAAGCTACGAGATCGCCTTCGACTGTCAGGCTGGCGCCGGTCGTAATGCGTGCGATCACTTCCGGCGCTAACAGGCCTTGCTCGACGACTACTTGCAGGTCGGTGGGCGACGAACCGTCATTGAGCTGAATGAAGTGGACATTCTTGCCGTCGCGCCGCGTTTTGACCCAGCCGCGCGCGGTAACGGAGGCGCCCGGAGCGGTTTCGAGCAGATCGCGTACGTACTGGCCGGCGAGAATCACTGATCTTCCTGTTCCTGCGCCTCTAAACGTTCGAAGATTTCCTTCACTGTTTCGAGCGGTTGGGAGAAATTGGGATCCTCTTTCAGCTCGAGCATCAGCGGATACTGGCCGGGGCGGCTGCGCAAGAGCCGCATAGTCTCTTTCCAGTTGATGGTTCCGCCCGGCGAGAGAAAAGGGAAGAGGTGAATGTCGGCCTTGCCGTCATTGTCGTGAATGTGGGTGGAGCGAATCTTCTCCTTCATCAGATCGAAAGCCGCGCTGATTCCTTCGCTGCTGATGTTGGCATGCCCGGTATCGAATACGTAATTCAGGCCGAGATGGGTAAGTTCTTCAAACGTCCGCAAGCGCTCGGCGCTCGACAGGCTATTCGGAATGTTTTCGAGCAGGATCTCCACGCCGCGCTGGCGGGCGAACAGGCTAAGCTCTTCGAGAGCGCTGAAAGCCGCGTCGACCTTTCGGGGGTCGAACTCTTCACCGCCGACGCCGATATGTTGGATGAAGTATTTGAAGGGGATCACTTCGGCGATCTCGAGCGCGCGTTTGATCTCATCCACCATCTTCAGGCGCTGCGATTTTACCGGCTCCGTGATCCTGACCACGGCATGCGGACCGGAACGGCCCCAGATCTCATCCGTGTACATCGGGCCGTGAAGCGAATGGAGTTGCATCTGGGAATCGCGGAACCAGTGGCCGAGTTCGGCGATTTGGGCGTTAGCGCGATAATCCAGATGCTGGCGCGCGCAGAAGATCTCCACCTGCAAGATTCCTGCGCGTTCAATCCGGTTTAACAGCGCGGTCGTGAGGCGGTGATTGACGAACAGGTGCGTGGATAAGGCGTGAATCATTCGAGGTGTTTTCTCGATTCTACTATGGGGTGTCGGAGAAGCGGCGCTTCCAGTCGAACAGGACAATACCGGCGGCGACGGAGACGTTGAGCGAGGAGATTTTTCCGGCGAGCGGAATGCGCACGAGAATATCGCAATGGCGGCGCACCTGCTCGTGCAAGCCCTTGCCTTCGGCGCCGAAGACCAGAACGGTGGGTACGGAGTATTGTACGGTGTCGTAGTCGGCGTCGCCGCGCTCGTCGATGCCGTAGATCCAGTGGCCCCGTTTTTTCAAATCTTCCAGACCGCGGTTGATATTGGTGACGCGGACCACGGGCAGATGTTCGAGAGCGCCGGCCGCGGCCTTAGCGGCGACATCGGTAACCCCGGCCGCGCGGCGTTCGGGAATGACTATGGCGGCGGCGCCGGCTGCGTGCGCGGTTCGAATGATGGCGCCGAGGTTGTGCGGGTCCTCCACACCGTCGAGCACGACCAGAACGCCCGAGGCCGGTATGGACTCCAGATCGGAATAGGGTTTCGCCGCCCCCAGCGCAACCACGCCCTGATGGGCGGGAGTGCCGGCGAGGCGGTCGAGCGAGGCGCGCGGCTCGAACCGCACAGGAATATCGGATCGCCGGGCGAGATCGATAATCGCTTGTAAACGCGGTCCGCCCGCTCCCTGAGCGACGAGCACCCGGTCCAATGAGCGGCCCGCCCGAAGGGCTTCGGCCACAGGGTGGATCCCGCTCAGTACCGCCATCAGTCTTCCGGTTCGAGTTCGAGTCCGTTATTGAAGCGATTAGTGAAATTGGCCATGGACGCGACCAGGGTAATTTCGACGATCTGGTCGTTGCTGAAATGCTCGAACAGGGCGGCGCGCGAATCGTCGGCGTCGGCGGTTCGAGTCAACTCGCGCGCGTATGCTATGGCGGCGCGCTCGGGCTCCGAGAATACGTGGTCCTGTTCGGTCTGGAGGGCGCGGAGTTCGTCTTCAGTGATTCCCGCCTTGGGCGCACTTGCGGTATGCGCCGCCGTGCAGTACGCACATTCGTTGGCGAAGGAGCATGCCAGATACACCAGTTCTTTAATGCGGCGTTCGACCGAACCTGGTCCCAAGATCGCTCCGTAAAAAGGGACGAATGCCTTGAGAATTTCCGGCCGGTTCGCCATGGTACGGAAGAAGTGGTTGGGGTGCTGCGACTTCTTCTCCAAGCCTGCCAAAAATTCGTCGTCGTGCGGATCCACCATCTTGATTGCGGGTGTCATAGGAACAGTATAGGTTGCGGCAGGCGTGCGCTTAGTGGAAATGGACACCATTTTGCCCGTCGGCGAGGCCGAGGATGAAGGCCCGGTCCCCTTCGACGAAATCGAACGCGGTCAGGCGGGCCGGGGCTTCCCAGCGCATCTCCTGGAAGATGCGGTTTTCGGGCTCGCCGGAGAAGCGATGGACGCGAAAAAAGATCAATTCAATGGGGTGCTTCCCCGGATAGGCAAAGTGGTAGCGCGTGATCTCCTCGCCGGTAGCGCCGGATATCGCCAGTTCTTCCTGAAGTTCGCGCGTTAGGGCCTGCTCCGGTGTTTCGCCCGGTTCGACCTTGCCGCCGGGAAATTCCCATTGGAGAGGGTGCGATTGTCCGGACGTGCGGCGGCAAATGAGAATTTGGCCGGCGCGTTCGATGATGCCCGCGACTACCTGAAGCATCTCCATATTGGAGCATAGAGAATCAACATTAAAATAGAGCAGAGATGTATTCGGAGCAGTTGCTGGATCATTTTCAGAACCCGAGAAACGTAGGCGAGCTGAGGCCGCCGGCGATCACGGTGGAGATCTCGAACCCGGCCTGCGGGGATATTTTGCGGCTTTCTGTGCGGGTTGAAGACGGAGCGGTACGCGAGGCCCGCTATAAGGTGCGCGGCTGTACGGCTTCGATCGCCGCGGGGTCGGCGCTCACCGAACTGCTTGTCGGAAGGACGAAACGGGATGTGGCCGCTTTGGACGCCCCGGCGATAGAGCATGCCGTAGGCGGGCTCGCGGCCGAATCCAAGCACGCGGCCGTACTCTGCATCGACGGAGTAAAATCTCTTCTACGACGCTGGGAAGCCGGATAGCGAAGCGGCTTCGGAACGAAGCAGATCGACCTGCTGGGCAAGCAGCGCGAGCGAGGCGCGGCACTCGGGAAATTCGTTTTTAGCGGCTTTCAGCTCAATCTCTTTGAGAATGGCGGCAGCGGCAGCGGCGCCGACATTGGCGCAGGCGCCTTTGGAATAGTGTGCCAGACGCATACACTGGGTCGCATCCTTATCCTGAATGGCTGAATCCAGTAGAACCATCTGGCGCGTCGTGTCGTCTAGCAGAGCGAGCAGTATTTCGCGCATCAGATCCTCATCATCCAGGGTGACTTCCCGCAGCTGGTCCCGGTCTAAAATAACACTTTGAGCTCCGATATTCACAATTTGATTGTGTGCGAGGCAGCGGGTTTTGCGAATCAGCGGAACACCTTAGGTTACGTGAAAAGGGACCTTAATTAGCTTACCGCGGACGCGGTGGCCCAAACTGAAACCCCGTCTGTAGAACCTGCCCGCGGTTATCTACCACGGCGCTCACCATAAATCCCGGCTCGGAGGGAGTACCGAAGCGCAGATCGAGGAGGCGCACGTCTTCACTGTCCGCCGGTTGGGTCGCGGGAATCACTTCCCACAAGGGGAATTGGGAAAACCCGAGAAATATACGGAAAGGATCGGTGTTGCGGGCCCGATCGAGAGCCGGCTCGGAAGAGGCTTTATGGAAAACCTGGCCGCTACCGGGATCGAAACGGCCGGCGAGGTTGATGTCTTCGACGGCGTAAAACTCGGCCGTCTCGACCAGACCGCGCCAGAGCAGCGGATTGGCCTCCGGGCCGGCCGCGACCCGCGTGGGAACCGCGCCGTCGTACACACGGGCATCCAGAGTTTCGACAGCACGCGCGTGGAGCACCCCCCGGCCACAGTTATAGATAAATAGGAAGCTCAGGGCAAACCAGGCGAATCGCCGGCCATGATTTTGGGCTCGGGGCTTGCCTGACGTGATTTCGGAGGTCACGAGCCTCGAAAGAAAAGGACCGGCGAAGCCGAGCAACAGTGCCGCCCAAATGAAAAGATCGATGACGGGCGTCCAATCGAGGCGCAACCAGGCTTCCGAGAACGGAAGGAGCAGCCGGATGCCGTACACGTTGGTGAAATCTAGGAGCAGGTGCGAAGCAACTGCCGCCAGTGCGGCCACGAAGGCTCCTGTCCATTGCACCGGTCTCCGGCCGGCCGCACGGACTAATGCCACACAGAGAAATGCCAGGACCGGCATGGCGACCAGGGCGTGCGTAAGATGGCGGTGGTAGTGAAGATAGTTCAAGGAGCCGCCCGCGGCTGTGACGATATCTATATCGGGAGCGTTGGCGGCCAAGATCAGAATCGGAGTGGCTTGGGGCGTAAGCCGGTTCAATCCCGCCCGGCTCAAAAACACCCCGGTGGCGGTGTGGGTCAGAGGATCCATGCGGATGGAGTACGTATTGTAAGGGGGGATGGGACAAAGGGGCAGCGGGGGCTGCCCCTAAATTTGGAGACGTTTACGCGGCGCGGGGGATTTCGATAACAGGTTTTCGCCGCAAAGGCACAGCAGCGGGCGGGG
>JAFAWA010000313.1 GCA_019242155.1 Terriglobia bacterium
GTGTACTCGGTGAAGCGGGCGCCGATTGCAGGCGAAACATGCACGATGGCGGTGGCGTTGTTCATGCCGGGAAGCGGAGCGCGAATGAACGTGTCCGGCGTTGATAGCAGGTGGTCCGGCCGGCGAACGCTACGCGTGTGTCCGAACTGTTGCATGAGTCGCCTCTATGGTGAGATCGGGCCTGACAAAACGGCCGTGAGCCGGGATAATGGCGCCGTCGTGGAAGACGGTAACGCCGCGCACCAGAGTGCGCCGCACAACACCCCGGAACTGCTTGCCGATATAAGGGCTGAACCGGTGCTTCTGATGCAAGTCTTCGGCCTGCAGCGTGAAGCGAGCATCGAGATCGGCCAAAGTGAGATCGGCATCCATTCCGATCTCGATCGATCCTTTCCGCGAGATCGAAAACCGGCGCGCGGGCGAACCAGAGGTTAAACGCGCGATCTCCGGCAGCGGGACGCCCCGCCGGTGATGGCCCTCTTTGAGCAGCGCAGCCAGGGTGGATTGAACGCCCGCTATGCCGCCCCACACACGGAAAAAATCAGAGGATTCTTTCATTTGAGGCGGGGCAGGCGAGTGATCCGAGGCAACGATATCGATCATCCCATCGAGCAGCGCGGTCCAGAGCGATTCTTGGGTGGCGGCGCTGCGCAATGGAGGAGCGCATTTCGCGACCGCTCCCAGCTGTAGCATGTCGTCTTCGATAAAACAGAGATAGTGCGGGCACGTTTCGATAGAGACGTCAGCACCGCGGGAGCGTGCTTCCGCCGCCAAGACGACACCTTTACCGGAGCTGACATGGACGATGTGCAATTTGGCTCCGGTTTCAAAGGCGAACAATGTCGCACGCTCGATCGCTTCCAATTCGGCCAGCACTGGGCGCGAATCGAGATAGTCGCGGATCTCATGACGGCCGTTAGCGGCGGTGCGCCGGCCGAGCATCAGGGTAAGCTCCTGAGACTCGGCATGCACCGCCACCGGGAGTCCGAGGCGCGCGGCTTCGCGCATTCCTTCGTACAGAGTGAGGTCGTCCGCGCGGGGAAAGTCGTCGAGACCCGAATCCGTCATGAAGGCTTTGAAGCCCACCACGCCGAGCGCGGCAAGTTCACTGAGCACGTCACGGTTTCCTGGAACAAGGCCGCCCCACATCGCGAAATCAGTTACAGAAGCCTGTTTGAGGGCTTCGTATTTCTCGTGGAACTCCCGCGGCCCGACAGTGCAAGGCGAAGAGTTTAGCGGCATATCGAAAAACAGTGTGCCGCCGCCCGCTGCGAGCGCGCGGCTGCCGGTTGCGGCTCCTTCCCAATCGGCGCGGCCCGGCTCGTTGAAGTGCACGTGAGCATCGATCAGCCCGGGAAAGACGGACAGGCCGCGGGCATCGATTTCCGTCAGAGCGCCGGGCAGTTCAGCGGCAATGGCAGCAATGACGCCGTCTTCTACCGCGAGATCGGCTGCACGCGGTCCAGAGGGAGTGATCAGCGTTCCGCCGCGAATTACCAGTTCATGCATAGAGCGCTTCGGCCTCCTTGAGAAATTCCGAGCCGCAGGCCAGAGCTGCGGCCACATCTTCTGGTAACACGGTTTCGTCCGGTTGGTGGCTGATCCCCCCGGGACTTCGCAGAAACAGCATGGCCGATGGGCAGTGCGGGGCAAGGATCATCGCGTCGTGCCCCGCGCCGCTCACCATATGGTGCACAGGCAATCCGGCCCGCCGGACAGCGCCCTCAAGCGCAGAGGTCAATAAGGGATCAAGAGGGGTCGCAGGCTGGTCGAGCCGTTGTTTCCAAACCAGCTCCAGACCGCGCCGCTCGACGATCTGTTCGGCATAGCTTCGTAGCGATTTTACGGACCGGCGCCGAATCTCATCGAGGGCATGTCGAACATCTAAACTCGCGTGAACGGACTCCGGCACTACGTTTGAAGCTCCGGGCCGCACTTCGAACTGTCCCACGGTGGCGCGCAGATCCGGTGTGGCGCAGGCTTCCCGCTCCACGCGGGCGACCCATTCGGCAGCGCCGGCGAGCGCATCCCGCCGCATCTCCATCGGCGTGGTGCCGGCGTGATTCGCCTGCCCGCGGAAAATGAGTTCGCGACGGCTCTGGCCGATAATCGAATCCACGATGCCAAGGGGAACTCCGAGCCGCTCCAAAACCGGCCCCTGCTCAATGTGAAATTCCAGATAGGCTAACGGGCGTGGAGGCAGTATGGCGTGGGGCAGGCCGCCGGGGTCGAGTCCGAAATCCCGAATGGCATCCGCTACGGTCTTCCCCTGCGCGTCCTCGCGCGCGAGCAGTTCGCGATCCAGAGTCCCGACGGAGGCGCGGCTGCCGATGAAAGGGACGCCAAATCGTACCCCTTCCTCCTCGGAGAAGGCGAGTACCTCGATACTGAACGGTAACGGCCTGCCTCCGAGATCCTCAACCAAGGCCAGCGCGAGCACAACGCCCAGTACGCCGTCGAACGCTCCGGCGTTGAGGACCGTATCGATGTGTGAACCGAGGTAGAGGACGCGGCTACCCGGGCCGGCGCCGGCGCGGAATCCACGCAGGTTGCCGGCCGCATCCACTCGCGGCACCATGCCGGCCTTTTCGAACCACTGCTCCAAAAGCTTGTGAACCCCGCGCATCGGAGGTGATAAGAATGTTCGTGTGATGCGCCCGGGCTCCTCCGTGAAGCGGGCTAACTCCTTGCAGCGCACGATTACTTCGTTCGCTTGGTTGATCCACTGCTTCATTACGAGCCCCGATACGTGGAGTATCCGTAGGGCGCGATCAAGAGCGGCACATGCCAGTTTGCGGACGGATCGGAAACGCCGAACCGGATCACTACCTCATCGAGGAAGGGCGGCTCCAGTAACTTCTCGCCCAGAGCGCGAAAGTAAGCGCCCGCGCCGAAAACCAGTTCGTAGCGGCCCGCGGCAAGCTGCGCCTCGGCGAGCAGCGGCTCATCGGTTCGGCCCTCGCCATTGGTGAAAGCGGTTTTGATGTGGCGCGCATGGCCGCCTTCGAATATCGAGAGGCGGATCTCGATCCCTGCCGCGGGTTTGCCGCGCGATGTATCGAGCACGTGCGTTGAAAGGCGGCCCATTCTAGCGCCGCAGCCGCAGCCCCAGGCAACCGTATGGAGGGCGCGGATCGGTGTACACGCCAAGCTGCTGTCCCTGTTCAGCAACCGTGTCCCAGGTGCGATTGTCGGCCTCCAGATCCACAGAGGCGACGCAGGAGATTTCCGCGAGAATTCTCGTTCCGATCTGATAGATCACCTGCTGGATGCTTCCGGATTCGAACGAATGAAAAACGTGGTGCACGATGTTGCGCACCCGCGCCGCCACCCGGCCGTCCGTGAAACCGGCGGCCGGCGCGGTGTAGAGCCATTGCAGATCGAGCCACATGTGTAAAGGGCGGTTGGCAATTTCGGGCAGCGTGGTGTACTGGTCGCGGACGAAGCCCTGGAACGCGCTGCCCCCGAGCCGCACCAGCCGGAAGCCTCGGATAGCCGATTGGACTTCGATGAACTCCAGCTCTTCTCCCGCGCGCTCGACCTCCACGCGCGCCGCTAATCTTTCCGGACCGCCGGGAGTAAATGCTACGCCCCCCGGAGGGAGACTGGTGTACGGAATCTCTTCGGCGGAAACCTGAATGCCTTCGGTCTGCGGATAGGTCTGAAGAAATTTCTCGGCGAGAAACCGGCAATACGACTCGAGATCGCCGCCGTCAAAATGCAGCGTTTCCCGCTGAATAAAATTCTTCATGGAATCGGTGGCAACCAGGCCGCTGTTATCGCCTTCGGTGTACGTTGGCCAGAACCGATCCCCGTACACAAGCATTTTGACGGTAGCGCCGAAGACGGGGCTCCCTCCGGACGCAACCGGACCTTCGCGCTGCAACCGGTAGACGGTGACATCGCCCTTGCCGTAGTAGTTTCTCTTCCAGCCGCTCGCAAACTCTTCCAACGGACCCGACCTCACTCCGCAATTGCGCTTTCCAGACGAAACCAGGCAATCCGATAGACTTCGGTAAGCGCCTGGTGAAACTCCTCTTCGGGCGAGGATTCCAGGCGCACCAGCAGCGCCGCGAAGATGTCCTTCTTGGTGCTGCCCTTCACCGCGTAGAGAAACGGAATGCCGAACTTTCCACGGTATGCGCGGTTCAGTTCACCGAAACCAGTGTACTCGTCTTCTGTTAAATGGGCGAGTCCCGCGCCTGCCTGTTCCTGGGCCGAAGCGGCGCTGACCTTGACCCGCGTTCCCAGGTCGGGATGGGCGCAGAGAAGAGCGCGCTGCTCCGACGCTCCGGCGTGTTCTACAGCTTCCACCATGGCGCGATGAAGAGCCTGGCGTGAAGCAAACGGACGCTGCGCCCACGCGCGCTCCGCGACCCACGGGGAGTCCTCGAAAATCCACCCGAGAACGGCCCTGAATTGCTCCGGGCCCATACGGTTAAGCTGGTCCAGGGTCATTATGTCGGAAGATGGGCGAACCTTCGACCCAAGTCTCGGCCACGCACTCTGCGCCGGCCAAGGTGAAAAGTGAGGCGAGCAGGTGTTCGGCGCTTTCGGCGTGCGCAGCTACGGTTTGCAGAACGCTTTCCGCGGGGGGCCGAAGATAAACAAAATCGGCCGATTTACCGGACTCGAAATCTCCGATCTCGTTTTCCAGCCCGATGG
>JAFAWA010000070.1 GCA_019242155.1 Terriglobia bacterium
TTCGCCGCAGATATATGCTCCGGCCCCACGGCGCAGGTGAATCATCGGGATCGGACATGGTGGATTGGCTTGCAGCGCCGCTATTTCGCGTTCCAGCAGGGCGCGGCAGCCATGGTACTCATCGCGAAGATAGACGTAGATTGAGTCGATGCCTACTGCCCACGACGCAATCAGCGCGCCTTCCAGAAAACGATGCGGGTCGCGTTCGAGATAGTAGCGATCCTTGAAGGTTCCGGGCTCGCCTTCGTCGATGTTAATCGCGAGTAGGCGGGGCGCCGGCTCGGCCGATACCAATCTCCATTTGCGGCCCGTAGGAAAGCCTGCGCCGCCCAAACCGCGCAGGCCCGAGTCTTCCATCGTCGAGATGACTTCCGCGGGTGCCTTTTGCCCGTTCACGCAGGCAGCCAGCAGACCATAGCCGCCCGCGGCTCTATATGCCGCATAATCGGTGTACTCAGGACTAACCGGGCCGGAATCCGGATGGGACATCCGCCCTGCCTGAACCGCTTGAACTACCTTCTCAGACGTCGCGCCGGTTATGGGATTCTGGCCGGCGACAACCACCGGCGCCGATTCGCAGCGCCCAACGCAGGGCGCATGCAGAACGCGAACATCGCCGCCGAGCAGCGCCGGAAGCTTCGCAAAAAGCTGTTCCGAACCGGCCAGCTCACAGGCGATTGAGCCGCAAACACGCACGGTGATCGGCGGCGGAGCCGTTTCGCCTTCGCGTACGACGTCGAAGTGGTGATAGAACGTTGCCACTTCGTATACTTCCGCCATGGGCAGCTTCATCTCGGCCGCGAGCGCCACCAAATGACGCACCTCAAGGCATCGGAACCGGTCCTGGATTTTATGAAGATGCTCAATCAGGAGATCGCGCCGCCGCGGAGCATCTGCCAAAAGCTCGCGAACCTCCTCCTGTGCCTTCGACTCTACTTGCCGCCCTTTGGGCGTCGCCCGAAATCCGCCGCCTCGCTTCTTGGTCTTGGGGGGTCGATCGGCAGATGTGGGAGTTGTATCTTTCATCAAACTGCTCGCAGAGGCGGCTGGTTCCTCTATGGTATCATTTTCATAGAAATACGACGCTTTTCCTCAGTATTTATAGGGGTTTGGGCGTTCGAGCGGAGCCATGCGCGTAGAATTTTTCGGTGTCCCTCGTCAGCGCGCCGGCATTCCGGCGATGGAAGTAGACGCCGAGACGCTGGGACAGGCGCTCGAGACTCTGGCGGACCGGATTCCATCACTCCGTGAGTTGATTCAAGTGGATCGCCTCCATCCCGCTCTGACTGCCAGCTTGAACGGCGATCTGTTCGTGAGCGACCCTCAGACGCAACTGACTCAGGATGACTGCGTGCTAATCCTTTCCGCTGATGCGGGCGGATGACGCGAACTAATGTTCGGATACCACGGGATCTGTCTCCGCATTGATGTTTCACTCGGCCGCGCAGAACGCGTACCGCTGGCCGAAGCCATGCTGCGCCGATTCATCGGCGGCAGCGGTCTGGGCGTGCGGCTTCTTCTGGATCAGCAGTCTGCCGGCGTGGATCCTCTGGCGCCGGAAGCCCCCATAGTGTTCGCATTCAGTCCATTGGTAGGCAGTCCGCTGACGACGTCTGCGAAATTCGCCGTGGTAAGCAAGAGCCCGCTGACGGAGCGAATCAACGACTCTCTAGTCAGCAGTGGGTTTGCGATTGCCGGAAAGGGCTGCGGTTGCGACGCCCTCATGATTACCGGAAGAGCGCCTGAGCTCTCGGTGCTGATCATCGACGGCGACAGCGGCGAGCCGAACGGCGTACGGCTCGAATCCGCCGAAGAGTTCCGCGGCAAGACATGCAAGGAAACGGAGACCGCACTCAGAGCGCGCTTGGGTGCGAACTATCGGGTCGCATCGATCGGGGCTGCGGGGGAGAATCGCGTTCGCTACGCCACCATTTCGCATGACGGCCGCCACGCGGGACGGGGCGGCAGCGGCGCAGTCTTGGGCGCGAAGAATATCAAGGCGATCGCGCTACGCGGGCACCGGCGCACCGGGTGGGCGCACCCTCAGAAGCTCGCAGAACTGAGTAAGAACCTTTCCCGGCGATCGTTCGGTCCGGCTACGGCCAAATACCGCGAGCTCGGCACTGCCGCGAAC
>JAFAWA010000102.1 GCA_019242155.1 Terriglobia bacterium
GGACTCCCGCAGACCTGTTTGCGCGCTCATGGTGATCGCCTGCACAAAGTCTTCCACCTCCAAAATCGATCTCTCTGCGTTCCATACCAGCCAAAACACGATCGCGTCTACATTCACCGGCACGGTGTCGCGCGTCAGTGTCGATTCCGCTGTGACGCTGGCGACGCGTACCCGCTGATCGACGTAGCGGCTGAGCCTATCCACAACCGGAACAACATGAAAAATTCCGGGTCCTCGCAGGCCGATGTAGCGGCCCATTCGCAGCACAGCGACTTTCTCCCACTGATCCGCTACCTTGATCGAAAACAGCAGGTAAAGGCCCACGAGCACACCGTAAATTAGTGGAATACGGCTGCCGAGGGCGGCCGTGAGAATCAACCCGCCAGCAGCGGAAAGAGCAAACAGTGCCACCGCTATCCCACTTATTCGATTTAAGGCGCGATCCGGCCGCATAAATTTCATCTTCCTTTCTTTTGGGAGACAGCCTGTAAAGCTCGCAGCTGGTTGATGAGTTCCTCAACCGCGAATCCGTCGGAGCCGGCTCGTGCTAGGAATTCCTCGACGAGCCGGCTCAGGCGGCGCTGCCGCTCATTTTCGCTACGTTCCACCTTTTTCGTGCCGATAAAGGTCCCCGTGCCCTGCTGAGTATCCAGAACGCCACGGATCTCCAACTCGCGATAAGCCCGTATCACTGTGTTTGGATTGATCGACAAATCGACTGCAAGTTGCCGAACCGTCGGAAGCTGATCGCCGCCGTTCAGCGCGCCGGTCGCGATGCCCCCGGTCACTTGGTCCATGATCTGCCGGTAAACCGGAACTCCGCTGCGCAAATCCAAGCGGAACCGGAACGGTTCGTGTTTGTTTGATGCTTTATTCAACTAGGTATGTATTGTACTAGATGTATAGAGCAGTCAAGTTCAAAACGCAGATTAGCAACGCATTCTCTCGAGTGACTTCAACTTAGGTGGTTAGATACGTAAGCGGGAGCTACAAGCCGGGCTATTGGGAAATGCCCGAGCTCTCCGCCGATTCAGCGTTGCTTGAACGGGCTGTAGGCTCGGCGGGGCGAGGTGTCACGTTGAGGTCCTTGCTGCCGGTGCGTTTATGCTTGACGCGGTAGCGGCCGGGGGGTTCCCCAAACTCCCGTTTGAATGCGCGATTGAAGGCGGCTTCCGACTCGTATCCGACTTCGCCGGCGATTTCCGATACGCCTCGCGGCGTGTTCTCAAGCGAGCGGGCGGCTAATTGAAGCCTCCAGCGAGTCAAATACGTCATGGGCGGCTCGGACAGATAGCGGGTAAAGCGCTCGACGAGTGCAGTTCGTGAAATGCCCACCTGGTCCGCCAGATCGGCGATCGTCCAAGGATGGGCAATGCGGCTGTGCAGCAATCCGAGGCTCTTCCCCACGATAGAATCGCGGGCTCCCGCGAGCCACCCGGTCTGCTGTTCGGGCAAGCCGGCGACATAGCGGCGCAGAGTGTCGACGAACAGCGCCTCCGACAGCTTGGCCAGCATCGCATCGCTGCCCACCCGTCCGGAAGCGGCCTCCTCCACCAGGTGCAGAATTGAGCTCTCCAGCCAGTGGCCCGAGGGATCCGTTCGGATGTTGACCTTGAAGACGGGCGGCAGACCGCCCAGAATCGGGCGGCTCAAGAAGGGATCGCAAGCCATGTACCCACACACGTACCGCGCCCGGTCGCCCCCACCGCCCGCCTGCATGGGACGCAGGTCGCGCGCTTTGATCTTGGAAAGAATCGCCGCCTCAAACGATGCTGCCGTCGCGCCCCTTGCGCTGGTCATCAGGTGCGGATCGCCATGGGGAAGGACGACGATATCTCCGGGACCAAGCTCCAAGGATTGTCCGGCGGGTAACTGGACGAATGCGGCGCCGTCGATGACGAAGTGGTAGATCACCAAATGGGGCGCTCCGGGCGCAAGCAGAGGCGCAAGGGTGTTGGACGCAGGCGAAGCAAAACACCAGGGAGCCGAAAACTCAGCGCTGAAGAACAGCGCGCCGCTTAGCTTGACTCCACTCAAAATCTCAGAGAATGCATCCATTCCGCTCTCCGGACGACCGGCAATCTCTCCTGGCCGGACTGCAAAGTAATTAGCGCAGGCGAACGTCCGAGCAATTCATCGGGACGCCCGGATATGGTTGTTACCCGTTGTTTCCTCAACAATTGTAGACCAAGGAACAAGTAAACATGACATCAACAACAGGAACATTGATGAATGCGAACAAAGCACTTTGGGAAAAAGGGGACTTCACTGCAATCGCCGCCTTTATGCGGGAATCCGGTGAGACAGTCGTGGAATCGCTCGGGGTCAAGTCTCCGCTGCGGGTGTTGGATCTGGGTTGTGGGGACGGCACTACGGCGCTGCCACTGGCGCGTCTCGGGGCAGAGGTTACTGGAATCGACATTGCCAGAAACCTTGTTGCGGCCGGGAAGCAAAGGGCAGCGGACCAGGGCCTAAAACGGCTGACATTTCAAGAGGGTGACGCCTGCGACCTGCAAGGGATCGAGGATCAAACTTTTGATCTGACGGTCTCGTTCTTCGGCGCCATGTTCGCCCCCAAACCTTTCGATGTGGCCAGGGAGGTAGTCCGGGTCACAAGACCAGGCGGAACCATTGTGATGGGCAACTGGATTCCAAGCGATCCGAGCTTCGTTTCGCAGCTTCTGAAGATCAGTTCGTCGTTCACGCCTCCACCGCCTGAAGGCTTCGTCAGCCCCATGCTGTGGGGCGTAGAGAGTCACGTGATTGAGCGCTTTGGTCAGGCGGGCGTGCCCAAGGAGAAGGTGTCGTTTGCCAAAGATACGTACTACTTTGTGTCGGCAAGCGAGGGCCCAGCCGATTTCATAGGCCGCTTCAGGCGATTTTACGGCCCCACCATGAACGCGTTCGAGGCCGCGGAACAGAGCGGCAAGGCCGAAGAGCTTCACAGTCAACTGTTGGAGCTTGCGAGAGCGCACAACAAGAGCACGAACGACGGGACGTTGATACCCGCCACTTTCTTGAGAGTTACCGTTTCCGTTTGAAAAAGGAGAGAGGACAATGATGAATAAACATTATGAACAGGCCGCCGAACCCCAATCGCCGCCGTTGAAGGCAATGCGGAACCAAAGGTCTGAAGCCCTTGCCACGCGTCTTGAGGACGGAGCAACAGCTCTGGCTGGTTTTGCGGGCACGCTCTCTGAGGCGGAGTGGCAGACGCGCCTTCCCAAAGACGGCCGGAAAATCGGGGTGGTTGTACACCACGTCGCGAGTATGTACCCGATTGAAATCCAGCTTGCGAGTCTGCTCGCTCGCGGCCAGCCGATCACGGGTGTGACTTGGGACGCGGTCGATATGATCAACCGGGACCATGCAAAAGCGAACGACAACGCCGCCAAAGAAGCCGTACTCGCGCTGTTGAAAACCAATAGCGCGGCGGCGGCCGCGGCAATCCGGGCCTTTACCGACGAAGAGCTGGACCGCGCCGCGCCTGTGTCGCTCAACAGTGACGCTCCACTCACTTGCCAGTTTTTTCTGGAGGATCATCCGGTGCGCCACAGTTACCACCATCTTGCTCGGATCAAAGCGGCGGTGGGGCAGTAGCGCGCGGCTCGGTGCTTCGTTAGCTGTGAGAATGCGCTTCGCCGCCGATCCCCGTTTGGGTTGGCCGTTTGCGGGCTCGCAGTTAAAATCACCTTATGATCCACGAGATCCTGCCGGTCGGCGCGCTCCAGTGCAATTGCTCTATTTTCGGGGATGAACAGAGCGGTGAGGGGCTGGTGGTGGATCCGGGCGATAACATCGCGGAGATTCTCGAAATCATTGGCCGCCACGGGTTGCAAGTGAATGCCATCGTGGTCACCCATGCGCACATCGATCACATCGGCGGGGCTCAAAAACTGAAACTTGCCACGGGTGCGCCGGTTTACATGAATCTAAACGATGTCGAGCTGCAGAAGATGCTGGACATTCAGGCGGCCTGGCTGGGGATGGAGGAGCCGGAGCAGGTTGCGATTGATTCGGGGCTGAAGGAAGGCGACCGGCTATTGATCGGCGCCGCCGAATTTCATGTTCTTGAGACGCCCGGGCACACGCCCGGAAGCACCAGCCTGTGGATACCTTCGGAGGGCAAATTGATTGCGGGGGATACGCTATTTCGCGACAGCATCGGACGCACCGACCTGCCGGGCGGCGACGGACGGCAGATTCTCCGTTCGATTCACGATAAGCTGCTGCCGCTGCCGCCCGAAACGATCGTCATTCCGGGGCACGGCTCGAATACAACCATAGGGCGCGAAAAGGAGTTCAACTATTTCCTTCAGGGCTTGCACTGAATCACGCGAGTCCCGGCACGCCGCCCAGGCTCTTGGCGAGCTTCACGGCGCGCAAAATGGCCTGCGTAACAGCGGCCGCCGCGGCGATTCCAAGGCTATTGATATCGGCCCGCAGGGTGCCGAAGGACATCGCAAATGTTACGTCGCCATCGTTAGTTGTGTTCACGGGATAGATGGCGCGCGCCATTCCGAGCGAAGCGAACTGGGCTAACTTGGTGGCCTCCACTTTACTCAGCCGGGCATTGGCGGCAACCACGGCCAGGGTGGTATTGCCGCGGACGAGGGGTGCGGGCGCCCTTTGTTTTATGACTTCTTCACCATCGGCAAACTCACGGCCGGCGGGCGTCTTGCGCGCACCCGCTACAATCTTGCCGGTCATGGGATCGCGTACGTCTCCGAGCGCGTTCACCGCGACCAGGGCGGCGACGAGCAGGCCTCCGGGCAAAGACACTGTGTAGGAGCCGATTCCGCCCTTCATCGCCTGGTTCATGCCCAATGCTTTGCCAACAGTGGCGCCCGTGCCCGCGCCTACGGAGCCTTCTGCTACGGCGTCCGTACTCGCGGCTGCCGCGGCGGCCTCTCCCATGGCGGCTGTGGGCCGGATGTTGGCTTTGCCGATTCCGAGGTCGTAGAGGATGGCGGCGGGCACGATCGGCACCTTGGCCGCGGGTGTGGCCACGCCCACGCCCCTGGCTTCGAGATAACGCCGCACGCCGGAGGCGGCCTCCAAGCCGAACGCGCTTCCGCCGGCCAGGAGAATGCCGTGGATCACAGGGTCCACATGCAGCGGATCGAGGGTGGGAGTCTCTTCGGTGCCGCTGGCCGAGCCCCGGATATCGACACCGCCGACGGCGCCTTCGGGGCAGAGAATCGCGGTACAGCCGGTGATCGCATGAAAGTCCGAAATGTGTCCGACACGGATGCCGGGGATGTCGGTGAGTCCTTTCATCCGCCTCCCATATCGTACAGATGCGATTGAGCCGGAACGGCTTGCCAACCGTGCTTGTATGGTAGCATCGGATTTCGAGGACCGACGGTTTGCTCGACTTGCTGAAAGGGCCCGTGCTTACGGTCCAAGATTTCTTCATACTCACCGGTACAGCAGTCCGCAACATCTTCCGGAGTCCCCACTATAGCGACGACATTGTGCTGCAGATGGACGCGATCGGCGTGGGCAGCATGCCGATTGTGGTGCTCACAGGCTTCTTCAGCGGGGCTGTGATGGCGCTGCAGATGTCGCGCGCGCTCGCTCAGTATGGTCAAGTCGGACGGACGGGGATGATTGTAGCGATCAGCCTGGTGCGGGAATTGGGTCCCGATTTGACGGCGCTCATGGTCGCGGGGCGCACTTCCTCGGGGATTGCGAGCGAATTGGGGTCGATGAAAGTCACGGAGCAGATTGATGCGATGCGGGCTCTCGGGACCGACCCGATTCAAAAGCTGGTGACGCCGCGCCTGGTGGCGGCCGCGGTGATGTTGCCGCTGCTCACGATCATCGCGGATTTCGTGGGCATCTTCGCGGGCTGGGTGATCTCTGTCTTCTTCCTTAATGTCACCACGCGCCAATACTGGAGTTCGGCGTGGCGAGCGCTGGTGTGGAACGACGTTGCGCAGGGTTTGGTTAAGCCGTTCGTATTCGCGTTCGTGGTGGCGCTGATCGGCTGTTTTTACGGGCTGCGCACCACGGGAGGCACCCAGGGAGTAGGCCGCTCGACTACACAGGCCATGGTGACGGCTTCGGTCTTGATTTTCGTTCTTACTTATTTCATCACGCAGATCTTTCTTTACGCGTCCTCGGCGCAGATGTGATCTGATGGCCGATCCTGCCCCCCCCATTCTCCGCTTTGAGAACGTCAGCGTCGTGTTCGACGATGTGACCGCTTTATCTAAGGTTTCGTTTGAAGCCAGGCAGGGTGAATCGCGCGTGATATTGGGGGAAGCGGGAAGCGGCAAGACGGTGCTGCTGAAGGCGGCCCTGGGCCTGGTGAAGCCTACCTCCGGGAAGGTTTATGTGTTTGGGCGCGATTTGACCACGATGCGGGAGCGGGAGCTGTTCGAAATTCGCAGCAAAATCGGAATGCTGTTTCAGGAAAGCGCCTTATTCGACTCGCTCACGATTGAAGAGAATGTGGCTTATCCTCTGCAGAACCAGAAGTCGATCAGTTGTCCGCCCGATCAGGTGCGTCCACGGGTGGAGGAGGCCTTAAAGTTTGTCGAGCTGGGCGGAACGCTCGCGAAGTTTCCGAGCGAACTGTCCGGCGGCATGCGGCGCCGCGCGGCGATCGCCCGGACGGTGGTTACTAACCCGCCCTTGACTCTTTACGATTCGCCGACCGCCGGCCTCGACCCGATTACCGCTTACACCATCATGGAACTGCTCATCAAAGCACGGGATGTGGCGCAGACGACCACTCTTTTGGTCACTTACCGGTATCAGGATGGGAATCTGGTGGCCAATTTCCGTTACAATTCGGAACAAGGGAGACTGGAACGGGCTCACAACGGAGATCTAGGGAACCCGCGAACGACATTTATGGCGTTGCGGCAGGGAAGCCTGATTTTTGAAGGGGACCAGCACAGTCTGGAAGCTTCGGCGGATCCGTACGTCAATAAATTTGTGAAGAAGCATAGCTAACATGGCGGAGCGAAGCAAAATCCGGTGGTCGCAGTTGAAGGTCGGGCTGGTGGCTCTGGGCGCCATTTTTATTGCCGCTGCGCTGATTTTCCTGCTGACCAGCAGGCGGGGGCTCTTCACCCCGTATGCGCAATTGCGGACGTACGTGAGCGATGCGTCGGGAGTCCAGGACGGCACGCCGGTGCGATTAAACGGTATCGATATCGGCTACTTGGACAGGCTGCAGCTTACCAATTCGGCAAATCCCAGGCGAATCGTCGAATTCAGCATGCAGGTACGGGAACGATACCTAAATGACATACCCGTAGATTCGGTGGCCGCGGTGGCCGCATCGAACCTGCTGGGAGACAAGTTCCTGGATATCACGAAGGGCAAGTCTTCGCAGCACGTGATGAACGGCGCCGAAATCACCAGTTTCGAGAACAAGGATATTCCGGAACTGATGGCCGGCATGGCGAATCTGTTGACGTCGTTTCAAACGATCGTGAATCGCGTAGACAATCTTCTGGCCGGCGTGGAAAAGGGTAACGGCAGTCTCGGCAAATTTCTTAACGATCCGGAGTTGTTCAATCGCCTCGTAGCCATTTCGGCCGAAGCGCAGAAGCTGGTCATAGACGCTCGCACCGGAGGCGGCACAATCAGCAAACTGCTTTACGATCCGACGCTCTATAACGACCTCCAATCCCCGATCAAGCGTGTAGACGCGCTCCTGGCGGATCTGCAGGCGGGCCGCGGCACAGCAGGTAAATTGATGTATGACACGGCCGTTTACGACGAAGTCACGCAGATCGGCGCGGAGATGAAGACGTTGCTGGCGGACCTGAACGCAGGGAAGGGCACGGCGGGCGAGCTTCTCAAGAACGACCAGATCGCGCAGCGGCTGGATACGCTGACAGGCAAGCTTAACACCACCATAGACAAGATCAACGCCGGCCAAGGCACCATAGGCCAACTGATGGCCAATCCTCAGCTCTACGACACACTGAACAGCGCCACGCGGGAGTTCCAGGAATTGGGTAAAGACATCCGCTCCAATCCGAAGAAATTCCTGCGCATCAAACTGGCTCTGTTTTGAAATCCGGGAAGCGGCTGGTTGTGAATGCCGACGACTTCGGCTTTACGCCGGACGTGAATGAAGGAATTGTTGAAGCCCACCGGAACGGGATACTCACGGCGGCAACGCTGATGGCGAACGGCGAGGCCTTTGATGATGCCGTACAGCTGGCGCGCAACAGTCCGTCGCTCGACATCGGCTGTCATTTAGTGCTGGTGGGAGGACGCTCGCTCGCCACGGGAAAGGCGCTGCCGAAAACGGTGGGGCGGCTGCTCGCGGCGATCGCGCGCCGGGAGGTCGCGGTCTACGATGAGTTACGAGCGCAGATATGCCGAATCACCAAAGCGGGAATCGAGCCATCGCATTTAGACACTCACAAACATACCCACCTGGCGCCCCCGGTGCTCGAAGCAGTCGCGCGGCTGGGAGAGGAGTTCGGCATCTCGTGGATTCGGCGTCCGTTTGATTTCCCGCTCCGCGCAGCGAGCGGCCGGGTGGCTCGGATGACGCGCTGGACGAGCCGGGCACTGGGGTTACTGCAGCGCCGTTTCCGGAGGGTTTTGGAAGAGCATCACTGCCGCGCGACGGACCATTTCGCAGGTTTCCAGATCACGGGGACCTTTCGCACGAGCGAACTGATCGAACTGCTGGAAGTGGTGCCGGAGGGCAGCACGGAACTGATGTGCCATCCCGGCCGGTGCGGAGACGCGCTGCTCGGCGCGCCCACAAGGCTGAAACAGAGCCGCGAGGCGGAACTCGAAGCGTTAACGGCGCGTGCCGTGCGCGACGCGGTGGCGCGCGCCGGAATCGAGTTGGTGAATTACCGGCAGTTGTGAACGGAACGCATTGGTGGCACGCCCTTGCCCCCGCGGCGGGCGAATCGGGGCGATGGCGCGGCTTGTGAGGCCCATATAATCAAGGCAATGGCGCGGCACGGTCTCTCCGGCACGTTATCGGTTCTGTTCCTTTACGACGTTTGTGATGAGATCCGGCTGGATGCTCTACGCGGATTGACGGGCGCTCCGCCTCCCGGCCGCGAACCTCCATTTCGCCAGCACGTGCCGGAATACGTGCAGTTCGCGCGGCCGCCGGTGATTCAATCGTTCAAGGCACCGTTCGGGGAAGCAGGGCCGGCGGAAGGACGGCTCGCGTACTACGATTACGGCGTTGTGAGCCTGAAGCTGGAGTTTCCGTTTCAGGGGGGCTGGGAAGACGCTTTGGATCTGGCAGTCTTGTGGATGAACTCTCCGGACCTCGAACAACGCTCGGCGGAGTCTTTAGAGCCGTATCTGGAGCGCGCCCGGCCGGCACTGGTGAATCCGTATCAGCAGCGGCTCAGCGAAGACTACTTCATTTTCCACTTGCGTGAGATCGAAGGCGAAAACGGACGGGCGCTGACCGCGGCGCAGTTGCTCGAGCAGCACGGGGATTGCATTGCGCAGATTGTGCGCGGCGAACGCGCCATGTTCTCGAATGCCGAGCGGTCCGAAATTCTTGCCTCGCGCATGTCTTACTACGATTCGGACCTGCTCGTTGCAGGCTGGACGGCCGCTCTAATCTACGATACGCGGGAGGGCGCGCTGCCGACTATGCAGCTTCTGGAATACGCCAACACGCAGCTTTTGGATTTCCGCCACTACGACGCGGTTCTCACCAACCTGCTGACGCGAGTGTACCGGTCGCTTGAGCGGGGAACAGGTTTTCTGGGGCGCTGGCGGCTGGCCAGGGAAGCGGAGCACCTGAACACCATTCGCCTGGACGTGCGGGAACTTACAGAGCGGGTAGACAACTCGATCAAGTTCCTGAGCGATATGTTTGCCGCACGCTTATACCGCATGGCGGCGGCCAAGATCGGCGTCCCCGATTACAAGCGCCTGGTGGAACAGAAGCTCGAAAGCGCGGGCGAGCTGTATGGTTTCATGATGGACCAATACCATCAGGGGCGCGCATTCATTCTGGAAGTGATGGTGGTGATCATCTTGATAATTGAACTGCTATTTCTGTTTCGGGGGAAGTTGTAGAGGGACCGGCCGTCGTCAATCGGAGATGGTTTGCGAGCGGAGCCAGCCGCGGGCGAGACGCCAGTCGCGGGTTACGGTTTCTACGGACACGTTCAGCACCGCCGCCGTCTCTTGCACGCTCAAGCCTCCGAAGTAGCGGAGCTCGACCATTCGAGCTTTGCGGGGATCCACCGAATGCAGCTCGTTGAGCGCGTCATCTAAAGCAAGCAACCGAGTGTCCTTGGACGGGGCTGAGACAACGACCTGTTCGAGGTTCACCGGCGCCGCGCCGCCGCCACGCTTTGAGGCCGACCGCCGGCGCGCGGCGTCCACCAGAATGCGGCGCATCATCTGAGCGCAAACGCCGTAAAAGTGCGCCTTTCCTTTCCAGTCCACCTGGCGGACATCGATCAGCTTCAGGTAGACCTCATGCACGAGCGCGGTGGGTTCGAGCGTCTGCCCTTCGCGCTCGCGCCGAATAAAACCGGCTGCGATACGGCGAAGCTCGCGATAGATGCGCGGAGTGAGCGCATTCAGCGCGTTGGGGTCGCCATTCGCCCAATCGAGAAGAAGCTGAGTGGTCTCAGAGACTTCCGGTTGCATCAGAGGTGAGGCAATGATAGCGCAAAAAAATTTCGCACTGCCGTTGCGGTTTTCAGGCGCATTTTGCGCGACGTACATCAGGGCGGTGACGCCCGAGCACATTTCAAGGCAAAGGAAGGTCCAATGAAGAGCAGAAATTTCGGTTTGCTGTTGCCGTTGATGTTCGTTTCCCACGGGTATGCGACGAACACAGTTACGGATTGGAATACGATGGCTGCGACGACGATCATTTCGAACGGGGGGAACTCGCCGGCCGCAGCCGGAGTCTTGTTCGCGTATACGAGTCTGGCGGTTTATGATGCTGTGAACGCGATTACCGGTGAATACGAACCGTTCTATTATCATGTGGCGGGGCCGCAGAACGCGTCGATGGACGCAGCGGTGGTGGCGGCGGCGCACCGTGTGCTGGTCCACTATTTTCCCGCGCAACAACCGGCCCTGGACAGCCAATACATAGCGGCAATGGCCGCGATCACAGGGGATCCGAGCTCGATCAGCGCGGGCACAGTGGTGGGGGAAGGCGCGGCGATGGAGTTAATTCGCGTGCGCAGCGGGGATGGACTGGCGGCCAACATCACATACACTCCGGGCTCCGGCCCTGGGGCTTGGATTCCGACACCGCCCAGTTTCAGTCCTCCGATAACGCCTTGGCTCGGCCAGATGCGGCCATTCACGATGAGAACGGCCGCGGATTATCTGCCTGACCCTCCGCCGGCTCTCACCAGCGAGACGTGGAAGCGGGATTACAATTTGACGCGCGTCTACGGCGGGACCGTCAGCAGCGTGCGCTCGGATGCCGAAGCCGAAATCGGGATCTTTTGGACGGAAAACACGGCGGCGCAGTACGCGCGGGCATTCAACAATCTGGCCATTTCAAATAACCTGGGCGTGGCGGACACGGCCCGCATGATGGCAATGGTGTGGACGGGCTACGCCGATGCTGGGATTGGCTGCTTCAACGGCAAATACGAGTACGGCTTCTGGCGTCCGGTGACTGCGATTCCGGCCGGTGGCGGTAACTCCGCTCTCACCGCGGACCCCGGTTGGATACCGCTGGCTACGACTCCGGCACACCCCGAATATCCGGCCGCGCATGCGTGCCTCACCGGAGCGGTGACGCCGCTGGTGGCGAACTTTTTCGGCACCACCCGCGTCCACGTGCTGATGGACAGCAGAGCTTTCTCCGACGGCATTCATCAGCACACCTTTGAAGATACAAGGGACTGGATGGATGAGGTCTTCTGGGCTCGCATTTATGCCGGCTTTCATTTTCATCACTCGCTCGAAGTGGGGAGGCAACTAGGCGAGTCGGTCGCCACTCACCTGGTTCGCAATAACTTTCGGGCCCGTTCGGGCAGCCGATAAGCGCACACAGCTTGGAAGTCTGGACGTGTGACGGGCCGGAACATTTCAGGTCCGGCCCGTGGGCTCAACGGCGCTCTCTTCCGCCAAGCGATACAATGACCTCTCGTGACCCGGGAACGGTGGCGCCAGTTGGAGGAGCTGTATCAGGCTGCGCTGAACCTTGCTCCAGGGGAACGCAGCGAATTACTCGAGCGAGCCGATCCTGAACTGGCCTCTGCCGTGGCTTCGCTTTTGGCGCAGGAGAGCGCGGCTCCCGAGGGCGGCTACTCGCTCGACCGACCGGCTTGGGAAGGCCGTGAGAGCCTGCTCGAAACCAATACGGTTCTCACAGCAGGCACGCAGGTAGGGCCTTACCGGATTGAAGAACCCATCGGTCGCGGCGGGATGGGTGAAGTGTTTCGGGCCACGGATACTCGCCTCGATCGCATGGTTGCGATCAAGATGTCGCAGGTGCAGTTCACGGAGCGGTTCGCGCGCGAAGCACGAGCCATTGCCGCGTTGAATCATCCCAACATCGCTACGCTATATGACGTCGGCTCGACTGCGGAGGGTCTTAGCTACCTGGTGCTCGAGTACGTCGAGGGCCCGACATTAGCGGAACGGATCTTAAAGGGGGCAATCGCGCCCGAAGAGGCCAGGCGTATTGCTCTGCAAACGGCGGAAGCGATGGAAGCGGCGCATGAAAGGGGCATCGTTCACCGGGACTTGAAGCCGGCCAATATCATCCTGAGCGGGAACCGCACGGTGAAGGTGCTGGATTTCGGGTTGGCGAAGGCCGTGAATGAAGTTCAGGCCTCACCTGGGAACGAAGCAACGAAGCGGGGCGTGATCCTCGGCACGCCGTCTTACATGTCTCCGGAACAGGCGCTGGGCGCGGCGGCGGATCGAAGGTCGGACATCTGGTCATTCGGTGTGCTGGTCGGCGAGATGCTCTCCGGGAAGCGGCTGTTTCGCGGTGGGACGTCGAGTGATGTTCTGGCCCTGGTGGTTCGGGGCGAGCCGGATCTGTCCGGCATACCTCAGCAGTGGATGCCGTTGCTGCAGCGCTGCCTGACGAAAGATGTGCGGCGGCGTCTGCAGGCGATCGGCGAGGCGCGAGTGATGCTGGAAGACGGGCTTCCAGCTCCGGCGGGCGATGGCCGCGGCCGGGTGTTCCGGCCATGGATCGCGTTGGCGGCGATTGTGGTTTTAGCTTTGCTCGCGGCATTTTTGTGGAGAACCCGCGCGCCGGCTCCGCCCTTGGAAAACCCTCTCGGGAACGCCACGTTCACGCCTTTGACGGACTATGAGGGAACCGAGACCGACGCATCTATTTCACCGGACGGAAAGTTTGTCGCATTTCTTTCGGACCGCGACGGCGCCTCTCACGTATGGCTCGATCAGATCGGGACCGGCAGCCCGGTTGACCTAACGCCGGGGCGCGAAGATATGCGCGGGCCGCTGCGCAGCATTGGATTTTCGCATGATGGAGCGGAGATCTGGATCTCGGGGACCGAGAGGCGAAGGATTCGCATGCTGCCTCTGGTGGGCGGGAAGCCGCGGGTGTTTCTGGGGGAGAAAGCGGTGAATCCGATCTGGTCGCCCGACGGCTCAAAATTGGCTTACCATACGACCAACCCGGGGGATCCCATTTTCGTGGCGGAAGCGAACGGCTCGAATCCACACCAGATTTTCAAGGATACTCCCGATAAACACAACCATTACCTGGCCTGGAGCGCGGACGGCAACTGGATCTACTATGTTCACGGCACGCCTGCAAGATATGACATGGACTTGTGGCGGATTTCT
>JAFAWA010000114.1 GCA_019242155.1 Terriglobia bacterium
CAGATCGGTTTCGACGGCAAGCAGACCAACACTCTCGAAAAAGAGATTCACTTCGTCATGGGATCCGGTAACCACGTCCGCGCCTATCTGAGCCGGACCGGCCGGGGCACTTATGTCGAACTGCCGCTCGCCTGGTACGCCGAAAACGGAGGCTATTGGGCCATGAATCCAGGTTATGACCGCCCGGATCACCCTGGATTCCGGCGTAACATCACCTACGGCTGCATGTTCTGCCATAACGGAATTCCGGAAATCCCGTCCGGTAACCAGGAGACCGGAGCCGAACCGGTGTTCACAGGTCGAATGCCGGAAGGCATTGACTGCCAGCGCTGTCACGGTCCAGGAAGCCGGCATGCCGAAGAAGCGGCGCGGCCGGGTGTTAGTGTCGAGCAGTTACGAAAGTCTATCGTCAACCCCGCGCGATTGAGTCCCGCAAGAGAGATGGAAGTTTGCCTGCAGTGTCATCTGCAAACCACCAGTTCTCGTTTGCCCAGTTCGATATTGCGCTATGACCGGGCGCCATTCTCATACAGGCCGGGCGAGCCATTGGCCGATTTCAGCCTTCAATTTGATAGAGCGTCCGGCAACCCGCGCTTCGAGATTGCGGGCGCAGCCTATCGCTTGCGGCAGTCTCTCTGCTTTCAAAAGAGCGGAGACGCTTTGCATTGCACTACTTGTCACAACCCTCACGACGTGCCGCGCGGAGAAGGAGCCGCGGAACACTATAGGAGAGTCTGTGAGGGGTGCCACGCCGCCGCTCTAAAGTCAGTCGTAGCTTCCGGAAAGCATACAGACTCTCGAGAGTGCATCAGTTGCCACATGCCCAAACGCCGCACAGACGATGCTGTCCATGTAGTGATGACGGATCACTACATTCAGCGGCAGAAGCCGGCCAGAGATCTGCTCGCTCCCATCGCCGAACAGGCCGAGACACAAAGTACCACTTACCAGGGTGAGGTGATTCTTTATTATCCTCCCAAGCTTCCGGAAGTTCCGGAAAGCGAGCTATATAGGGATATAGCGCAAGTAAGTCAGAATAACAACCTGAAGGAAGGAACGGCGCGGCTCGCCGCCGCGATCGACAGATATAAGCCGGAACGGATGGAATATTATCTTCAGCTAGCGGACGCCTGGGAAAGTAGCGATCAACCGGGGAAAGCGCTTTCGCTGTACGATTATGCGGTCCACCGGAAACCGGATTCGTTTGTCGCCCTGCGCAAACTCGGTTTCGGATTACGATCGGCCGGGCAGTTCGGCCGCGCGGCCGACACATTAAAACAGGCGCTGGCGAGAGCACCGCAAGATGCGAGCACTTGGCATGAACTGGGGCTCACTTACCTGAATCTAGGCTTGAAGTCTGATGCCGCGGCTTCTTTTCAAAAGGCGATCGAGTTCGATCCGGATATGGCGGAAGCATACAATAGCTTGGGCGGAATGCGTCTCGAGAGCCGGGATCCGCAGGCCGCAGAGGCGCCATTCCGCGAAGCCATTCGGCTGCAACCGGACTACGCAGAAGCCCATAGCAATTTAGGCAACCTTCTGTCCTCGGTTGGCCGTTTCGACGAATCCAAGTACCACTTTGAGCTTGCGACACGACTCAAACCCGATTACTCTGCGGCGCGCTTCAATTACGCTATTGCGCTTGCTCGGGTCAAGCGCTTTGGAGAGGCGCAACACCAAGTGGAGACGTTGCTCCAGTCCAGCCCGTCGAATGTCGAAGCGCTTGACCTGCTCGGCAGCTTATTAGTCGCGACAGGCGAGATACGCGCGGCGGTGGACCGGTATCAGGCTGCCATCCGTATCAGACCGGACTTTGCTCGTGCGCAACTGGATCTTGGCGCGGCGCTCGCGGATTTGAGAGATGTTGCCGGTGCGCTTCCACACATCCGCGCGGCCGCCGGAAGCACCGATCCCGCAATAAAACAGGAAGCGTTACAGATGTTGCAGCAACTTGGACAGACTCGCTAGGGAACGCTACAGCCACAGCTTTAAAACGTGAAGCGGGCGACTATTGTGCCTTGGCGCGGCAAGGGTGTTGCGAATTGGCCTGCCACCGCCGCGGCGCCGGAGGTAAGGTTCCCTCCCACGGCCGCCGTATTGATCCAGCCGAAGCCTCCGGTAGTCATACCCGCTGCATTCCGTGTTTGTGTCGCAAACGCATTCGTGTTGGCAGGCAAATTCAAGCCCGTGCGATTGAAGATGTTTGTGAACTCCGCGCGGACCAGGAGGTTGGCTCGCTCCTTAATTCGAATGTTTCGCCCGATGCTCATGTTCTCCACGGGATGACGCTGTTCCCTGTAATCACTGTAGTGGGCGTTGGCCGTACCGAACTGCCCGTTGGGTGGGTTGACCCACGCCGCCGGATTCAACACGAATGTCTTAGCGGGATCGAAGCAGTGACAATTCAGGTCGTGAGTAAACAAGGGTACTCCCGGCACACGGTCCACCCTGGTTGTCTGGAAGATAAGCGAGCTCAGGTTCGTGGTGGCTTGGGGAGTTGGGAAGGGGAAGCCACTGGCGTAGCGTAGAACGGCGCCATAGGCCCAGTCACGGGCGATCCATGAGGCAGCCTTACTCAACAGACCGGATCTCCCGGCCAACACGGTCGGGGTGGTGTAGTTGGCGGCTACGCTGAGAGCCTGCGGCTGATCCAGACCCGCGAGAGACTTATTGACGTCGCGATTGAACACGTTGTTGATGATCGGAGGAACGGGTGAGCTGTATTGGTTGTTATCTTCGGCGCCTAAGACTAAGTTCTTTGACCAGGTGTAAGTTACTAATCCGTCTAGACCGCGAGAGAACCGCTTCGTCACCTTTGCTTGCAACGCATCGTACCAGGTATTTCCTAGTGGGTTGAAGTACTGGACCAGTCCGGTATACTCGGGCAGGGCGCGTAAAGTTTGAGCCACGGTGAGTCCCGGCGGAAATTGGGGAAACGGGAGATTGCCGAAGCCTCGAGAGATCGCGAGCGGCGAATTTACAGGAGATGTAAGCAGTTGCTGATCTGCCGGATTGTTTATGTCGAGACCGACAGATTGCAGCTTCTGAAAGGACACCGGATTACTAGCCCACGGACTTAGCGTGTTGGCGGACCACCACACGCCCACGTTGCCGATGTACGCAGCTTCGACCATCAGATTCTGACCGATCTGGCGCTGTAAGCCAATCGTCCACTGAGTGATTCGTGCGGGCCGTCCCGCGTTCGGGTCTATAAAACTGACCGGATTGCTGATTACGTCGACTCCGTTGTTTTGCAGAGGAGTCTGACCCACATAGAAGTTCGGGAAGACGATATGGTAGGGCACACCTCCCGCTAGGCTAAAGGGAGCGACTCCGTAAGAGGTGGGGCCGAAGGGTTTGTTAGAGCCGAAGTTAGACCCTGGATAGTTCTGTGTTTTCGCATAAGAGATTCCGCCGCCGGCGCGCAGGACCGTTTTGGAATTGATTTGGTAGGCTATGCCCAAACGCGGTTGAAAAGCCCAGGGGTAGTTATGAGCGAACGCGCAGTTACAGCGGCCCGGTCCGTTACCTTCAAAAATGGTGCCGCCGGGCAGGCCTCCCGCAGCGGGATTCGGCGTGCTAATGGAGATGTTTTGCATCAAGCCGTCGCGCTCTTTGATGTATGTCTGAAAATCGTATCGCAACCCGTAATCGATGGTGAGTCTGCGCGTTGCCTTCCAGTTGTCTTGTATGTACCAAGCGAAGGCCTTGTCCCCGAACTTTTGGGTTGTTGGAGCTGCGATGTATCCGGTATTGGGTAAACCGAGCAGGAAACTCGCATAATCGAATCCTTCGCTTGCCGGAAGGGATACCCCGTTGAGCGACGGATCCGCCGTCTCGCTCGGGTTAAACAGCATGTTACCCGGAGCATACGTCTGGGCGAAGAGCGGATACCCGTTGATCAGTGCTTCGCCCCCGGCTTTGTAGGTGTGATTGTTGTGCACCCAGGTCAGTGAAACCGTGGCCGAAGGCTTGTAGTCGCGGACATAGAGATCAGTGGGCGGCCCTAGCACCTCGGAACCTCCCGTGTTCTCACTCAACACCGAAAAGTAAGGGAAGATATTGGCAGTGACTCCGTTGAATCCGAGTGATTGTTGGTTATTAAATGGCGGCACTTCCGGGTTGTTCGAAGTTAGTAAGTAACCAAGACCGACGTGCAGCAGGAGTGTAGGGGTAACCGTATAATCGATATTTCCCCGAACGGTAGTCGCTTTAATGTGCGTGGGGACGGTGTTTTGAATCGGGTATGGCAGGCCCATGTTGTTCGGCGAATCGGTTCGGGTCAACCCGTAATACGCCGATAACTTCAAACGGGCACTGAATAGATGGTCCACCTTGATGGACGGAATCGACGACACACGCGAATTGGTATAGGCCGGCCGGTAATTCGATACCAGACCCGGCAGATTAGGCAATGGTAAGTAGGCCTGGACCTTCAGTGCCACCGGATCAAGCTGGCTTACAGGAATGGTGTTGTTTGGATAAGGATTACGGTAAGTGACTCCATTCACAACGAAGTTGCTGCCGGGATCGAATATCTGATTTTCCAGAATCGGCCTGCCGAGGCCGTCAGTGCCGAGAGTCCGACCGGTCAGTGCTTGCTGGAAGTTGCCTTGGCGGTAGGCCGGAACCGGCATAGTGAGCGCAAGATTATTGATGAGTGTAGTTTCCCTGAACTGTTCCCAATTGATAAAGAAGAATGTTCGATCGTGGCCGTTGTACAGTTTGGGGAGCGAAAGGGGCCCTCCCACGCTGAAACCGTAATCGTTGCGGCGTTGGCGGGGACGCAGCAAATGGCCGTTCCCGTCGTTGGTGAACGGAGTACCGGCGTTCAGAGCCTCGTTGACTAAGTAATCATAGCCGCTGCCATGGAACTGGTTTGTGCCAGACTTCATCGTGAAGTTGAAGAGGCCGCCGCCCGCCTGTCCAAACTCCGCCGCGTAATTGCTGGTCTGCACCGCGACCTCCTGGACGGCTTCGACGCTCGGTTCCGTCGTAGAGGTCGTAGACATGCCGCTGCCCGAGGGACCGGCCGCGCCGGTAGCAGTCGCGTCCTGCCCTTCCACCCGGACTGCTGCGGAGTTACCCTCGAGACCGTTAATGCGGATGCTATTGTCTGGTAGCCACGTATTCCCCGGCAGCATTGCGGTCACTGAGTACACGCTGCGGATGCCGGTAGATCCCACCGAGGCATTGCCGATACCCAATACCGGCAAGCTGTTCAGAGCTTCTGAGGTGATGTTGTGCGACAGTTCGCCGCTTTCGGTTTTGAGCAGCGGAGCGGCTTCATTGACGGTGACCGCCTCGGCGCTAGACCCGATCTCAAGGCCCACATCGATTCGCAGGGTCTGCTCCACAGGCACGACAATGTTGTCCCGTACATACTTCTTAAATCCCGGTAAAACTGCCGTGATCTGATACGTACCGGTGGGCACTTGCACAACGTAATTCCCCGTCCCGGAGGTTCCTACCTGATAAACAGCGCCGGTTTGGACATTGCGCACTTCAATCGCGGCATTGGCGACTACCGCGTTGGCGGGATCAGTCACCGTGCCGGTGATGGTGCCGCGGTCACTTTGGGAGAATGCCAACATCGCCGACGCGAAGAGGCACGCAAGGAAGTTTATGTGACGCATATTTCCCCTAAGACAGGTTTTGGGAAGCGTACTACGCTATGTGCACGTTGTCAACGCTGTATCGGACACTGTATCGGACACTGTCGCGGGAAAGTGTGTCGGACAGGTGTTAATTTTTGGTCGATTTTTTCTGTCAGTTTTTTCTTGACGGCTAAATGCAACTGAGATAGACTTGCTCAAGTTTTTCTAAATGGGGAGCGGGGCGGTCCGTATAACTATATCTTGATTTTGTAATCTCCCAACTTACATAGCGGCTTCTTAAGTCTTTTGGAGGTTCGCCATGCGTCCCCTGGTGATGAGACTAGTTTGTGTCGTCGGCTTAGTGTCTGCCGCGTTCGGACAATCCGATCGCGGCACGATAACGGGTACTATTTCCGATCCGGCAGGAGCCGTGATCGCTAGCGCGTCCGTGGAGGCAAAAAATACCGCCAACGGCGCTGTGTATAACGCCGCCTCGTCGGCTACCGGCAATTATACGATCGCCCAGTTACCGGTTGGCGATTATGAGTTGTCGGTGACCGTCGCCGGTTTTAAGAAGTTTGTACGTACCGGGCTGGTGGTGGAGGTCGCAGGAACACTGCGTGTGGATGCCACACTCGAAGTGGGATCCAATACCGAGTCTGTAACTGTCGAGGCTGCCGCTCCTTTACTCAAGACAGAAGGCGGCGAAGTAAGTCATAACATTGCGACGAGCACGTTAGACGATCTGCCCATTCTGACGCTCACGGGCGCGGCGGCATCTATCGGAACGAACAACACGCTCGGCAATGTCCGCAATCCACTATCCGCGGTCCAGTTGCTGCCCGGCGCACGCATCCAGACCGATGCCATCCTGCGCATTAATGGAATGCCCTCCAACTCCCAGTCGATCAACATCGAAGGGCAAGACGCGACTAATGGGTTCTTCAAGCAGCAAAACCAGATCAACCAGGCGGGTGTGGAGGCAATCCAGGAGGTCGCGATCCAAACCAGCAATTTCGCGGCGGAGTACGGCCAGGCCGGGGGCGGTTACTTCAACTACACCATGAAATCGGGCACCAATCAGATTCATGGGAGCGGATTCGACTATTTTGTAAACGAAGCGTTAAACGCCGGCACTCCGTTTACCGATGCGGGTACTGTCAATCCGGCGAAAGAAGGGCAGCATATTCGCAACCCGATCCGCCAGAATGATTATGGCTTTACGCTCGGCGGGCCGGTGAAAATCCCGAAACTCTACGACGGTCACGATAAGACGTTCTTCTTTTTCAGTTTCGAACAGTTCCGGCAAAGCCAGTTCACGAGTAACACGCTTGCCATTGTGCCTACAGCGGCCCAGCGCAACGGAGATTTCAGCGCAGCGCTCTCGCCCACCTGTAACGGCCCTGATCCTTCGGGGCAGATGGTCTGCTTCAACGAGATCTTCGACCCTCAAACGCAGCGGCCGGTGAACGGCGCTCAGGTACGAAGCCCGTTCCCGAATAACACCATTCCGCTTTCCCGGATCGATCCTACGGCGGCAATTATTCAGAACATGATTCCGCTGCCGAACACGCCGGGCCTCGAGAACTATACCGCCCCAGGCTACTCGAACTTCCGGCACACCACTATCCCTTCGATCAAAGTTGATCAAAACATCGGCTCCAAAACAAAACTTGCGGGATATTACTCGGCGACTAAGACTTATTCACCCCAAAACAACGGATTTACGCAACCGTACACCGCCTTACAACCGCAGAACGCCTTAGCCCAGACTATACGCATCAACGTGGACACCACCCTTACGCCTACTTTGCTTTTGCATATCGGCGCGGGCTATCTGCACACTTCCAATCCGCAGAATGCTCCCTATTACAACCAGGCGCAACTATTTCCGCAAGGAGTTCCCTTCACCGCTAGTAACTATTTTCCGTACATTGCGGGCACGTACAGCCCAATCTATGGCGGATGGAGCGGCGGCGGAGCATTCCCGGCAGTCACGAATACCGGCGTGGCGTTTACACTTACGCCGGAGCAGAACGATTACAAGCCTACCTTCAATGCCAACCTGACCTGGGTCAAAGGAAATCACACTTACAAAGTGGGGGCCACGGCTCTGTTTGAGGGCGTGCAGAGCATTAACAGCAGCCGCGCCGATGGCCAATTCACCTTCTCCGCGCAGCAGACGAGTGACCCCTGGCAGAATGGGCAGCCCTTCGCCAATGTGGCGAGCAGCGGCTTCGGTTATGCGAGCTTCTTCATTGGGGCGACTAGCTCGGTTGCCTCAGCAGCGCCGGCAGATGTCCGGCTCGGCACTCACTCGTTCGGGATTTATGCGCAGGACAGTTGGAAAGTGACGCGTAAGTTCACGCTCGAATACGGTATCCGGTGGGACTACGCGATTCTGTGGAAAGAACAGTATGGGCGCATGCAGAATGCCGCGTTCAATCTTCCCAATACTCTGATCGGCGGACGCCTGGGCACCGTGGAGTATCAAGCAACGTGCCACTGTAACTACGCCAACGCTTATCCGTTCGCGTTTGGACCGCATATAGGAGTTGCCTACCAGATCACTCCCAAAACCGTGTTCCGGGCAGGCGGTGCGATCTCTTACGCGGCAACGTCCGACCAGGCGGGGCTGAACTCGAGCGCCGGCGACTTTTACACGATTCCGGCAGCGGCGTACGGCGCCTCGGCAAGCGATCTTAGATACGGCGATCCGTTCGGGCCAGGCAATCATTACGGAAACCCCGTGGTTCATTGGCCGAACTTTAATCCTCAATATCCTGTGCCCGCAGCTCCGGGCGTGATTCCCCCATCCTCACCCTTCGTGTCCATCATGGATACCTCCGGCCGGCTGCCGCGCACTTTCCAGTGGAGTATCGGCTTCCAACGCGAACTGGCGAGTAACCTGGTCGTAGACGCGGCTTACGTGGGCAATCGCGGCGCATGGTGGGCTTCGCCCTTGTTAGCCGGCTTGAACTACAATGCACTTACTCCGCAGCAGTTATTTACTCAGTATGGGCTTAATGTGCAGAACCCCGCGGATACTACGCTCCTCAACACGCAGATCAATTCACCCGCGGTGATCGCGCGGTTCCCGTACCTGGCGAATCCGAATAGTGTTTATCCGGGTTTCCCCGCCACCCAAACGCTGCTGCAGGCGCTCCGTCCGTATCCGCAGTGGAACGGCATACCGCCCTTCCTAGGGCCTCCGGACGGGAACACCTGGTACGACTCGCTGCAGGTTAAAGTCACTAAGCGTTTTTCGCATGGCCTGAGTTCCCAGGTGGCCTATACTTGGCAGAAGGAACTTACTAACGGGACTAACTCCAACACATCTTACGTCACGCCTTCGCCGCCACTGATCAACGACGTATTCAATAAAGCCTTAGATAAGCAGATTTCGGGCTTCAGCATCCCGCAGGAACTGATCATTTCGTTCAGCTACACGACCCCTCGGGTTACCGTAGGCAACGGTTTTGCCGGGAAGACAGCGACCTGGCTGCTGCGGGATTGGACCACCGCCGGAGTTCTGCGGTATCAGAGCGGCCAGATTTTGCAAACGCCGTTCTCCGCGAATAACCTGCTCGCAAACCTCGGGCGCGGGCCCTCGAACAATCCCGCTATTTGGGGCGGCGGATATACGTTTTTGAACCGTGTTCCCGGACAGCCGCTCTTCCTGGCGGACCCCAACTCTAAGTTCGACCCGACCCAGCAACTCATGCTCAATCCGAAAGCGTGGGTGGAACCGCCGTACGGCACGTTCGGCAGTTCCGCAGCCTATTTCAACGACTTTCGGTGGCAGCGCCAGCCTGCTGAAAGTCTTTCGCTCGGCCGGATCTTCCGCATGAGGGAAAGAATGCAGCTCCAGGTCAGGGCAGAGTTCCAGAACATCTTCAACCGCCTGTTCTACGCTGTGCCGGCTAACGGAGCACCGTTCGGCCAGCCGTTTACCTCGATCAATACGCCCACGGCACATAACAACCCCGGCGGCACGTTGTCGGGAGGCTTCGGTTATGTGACCTGGGTTAACGGCGGCCCAGCGGCCACCGGTGGGGCTCAGCCGCGCTCCGGGCAGATCGTAGCCCGCTTCACGTTCTAACTGTTTCGTAAGGGGAACGGCGCGCCACTAGAAATGGAGTGGCTCGCCGTTCCGCACCGCTTCTCGGTCCGGCTCGCTACACTGACACTGATGAAAATCGAAACCCGTGCCGTGCACGCCGGCCGGCAGATCGATCCTGCCACTGGCGCGGTTACACCACCGATTCACCTCTCAACGACTTTCGAACGGGACCCCTCGGGTGACTATCCCTTGGGGTTCAGTTACTCTCGCGAAGGAAATCCCAACCGGCGGATGCTTGAGAAGTGTCTGGCCGATCTCGAAGGCGGCAAGGAGTCGCTGGTATTCGCGTCGGGACTTGCTGTCGCGACGGCAGTGATTCAAGGCCTGGAACCCGGCGATCACATCCTGGCTCCGGACGATGTGTACTGGGCGCTGCGGCACGTCATCGAAGGTGTGTTCGGAAAATGGGGCCTAGAAGCCGGCTACGCCGATATGACGAATGTTGCCGCGGTGCGCTCGGTGCTACGGCCGAACACGCGCCTCATTTGGCTGGAAACGCCCTCAAATCCGCTGATGAAGATCACGGACCTGGCGGCAATCGCGTCGCTTGCCCGTGCGGAAAGCAAAGCTGTGACGGTGTGTGATGCAACCTTTGCCACGCCGGTTCTGTTGCAACCGCTCGACTGCGGAATCGACATGGTGGTGCACTCGCTTACCAAGTTTATTAGCGGCCACAGCGACGTGGTGGGCGGTGTGCTGACCACGCGATATGACAACTATCTGTTCGAGCGCTGCCGGCGCTCGCAGCAGATCGGCGGCGCGGTGCCCTCGCCCTTCGATTGCTGGCTTACGCTGCGCGGCATCGAGACCTTGCCGTGGCGCGTGCGGGCTCATGGCGAGAATGCGATGCGGATCGCCCAATTCCTCCAGTCCCACCCCGCTGTCGAAACGGTGCACTATCCTGGTCTATCGGAGCATCCGGGCCATGAGATCGCGGCACGGCAAATGTCAGGTTTTGGCGGCATGCTGTCATTTCAAGTGCAAGGAGACGGCGAAAGGGCGAGAGCGGTGGTGGCGCGGTGCCGCCTATTCATCCGGGCCACCAGCCTCGGCGGCCCGCACAGTTTTATTGAACATCGAGCGTCCGTGGAAGGGCCACGGACGCGTACGCCACAAAATCTACTGAGGCTTTCTGTCGGCTTGGAGCACCATGAGGATTTGATTGCAGATCTGCGGCAGGCGCTGGGATAAACAGCGGGCCATCTACTTAGCCGTGTGGCTCTTTCCAAAATCGTATACGTACAGCGACCATCCCACCTTTGCCACCGGTTGGCGAAGCCGGAGGCGAGCGAGGCTATCGAGCGGCACATAAACTCCGTACAGCGGCGTTACACTCGCCACGGCATAACCGCTGAGCGAGTCCCATCCCTTCTCGTCGAGCGCTGCCGGGAAATCGGAGGCTCGGATCCCATAGGAGTCGAGCTGCGCATTCCCGAAGTAAAGGATTGTGGCCTGATCGGTGCCATGAGCGGCGAGCCATCTCTTCAACTTTTTGATGTCCTGCCCCCAATCGATGTTGGAGTCGAGCAGGTATTGGGGACCGTGATCGGGTCCGCCCGCGAGCACGTTGAAAAACGCCAGGTAATCCGGTGCAATCGAGGCACACTCGCCGATCTGAAGCGCAACCAGGAGAGGCACCGCATAGCGGAAAAACCGTGGGCGGGCTGCCCTGACCAATAACACCGCCGCCGCCACATAGAGAAACGGATAGATCGGCAGGATGTGGCGCATCCCGATGTTAATCGCACTTGTCATGCTAAATGCGAAGTACAGTAAGGGCGGGATCAGCAGGCCAAACCAGAAGAAGGGCGCATTCCGCAGCGCCGTGAGGACCACCGGGCCGGCTTTCCATAGTGCACGCACACCCGCAACCAGCAGAAGGGTGGTGCAGATCAGCGCAGCAATCGTGCTCTTCACGGCAAAGACGACGGGAAAGTAGTACCACCAGTCCTCATCCGAGCGCATGCCCAACAGGTAGCTGGAGTGGCCGCCGGTATTGTGAGCCGCCACTCTTCCCAGACCGGTGAGAAATGCGTGTTCCGGCAAGTGGAGCCAGCGACCCGCCTGGTATAACACCTCTGCTACGGCATTTCCACGCTCTATAGAAGCGGATAGCGCGGGAACGCCACCGCGCCAGCAGCGCAGCGTTTCAGGCCAATAAACCACCGCGACAGTACCCAGCGTGAACAGAGCGAACACGGAAGCCGTCACGAGCGTGCGCCGCCAGGGGAATGGTCGGGTCTGCTGCCGCCATCGAATGACATAAAGCAATACCAACGCAGGCAGAAGTAAGATCGCGGAGAACTTAGTCACCAAGGCCAAAGCAAATGCCGCGGCTGCCGGCACCACATTTTTCCAGCGTGTGTCCGAAAGGTACTCCATCCACAGGAAGGATGCCAGGAAAAAGAAAACGGTCAGAGGAAAATCCGTGGTGACGTATCGCGCGTGCGCGATGAGGTTCGGGTCGAACGCACAGAAAGAAGCGGCCGTGAGAGCGGCGGCAGTCCCGAACCGGCGCCGGACCAGCCAAGCCAGTGCGACCAGGAAGAGCATGGAGAGTACGATCGTCATTGCCCGGGCAGCAAACAGGATGGAGTCAGGTCTTACGCGGTTGCAATATAGGAAATCAATTCCCAATTGCGTCTCATCCAGCTTCTGCCAGCTCGGGGCGGTTACGGGAAGGTCCGGCCGGAGAAACAGCAGCGGTAAGGCGCTCATGAGCTTGGCTAAGGGCGGGTGTTCCTGGTTCCACCGAAAGTCCCCGCGGGTCAAGTAGGCGTACCCCGCGGAAATGTGAATGCCTTCATCCCACGTCTGCGTCTCACCCGCTGCAGTTAGCGTTTCGATTGACCCGTTGGCCAGAATCAGCGCCGCAAGCAGTAACCAGAACACCCGCGCAGTAAAATTTCCGGATATACCTTTGACTTCCGCCTTACTTTCTGATGTACTAGGTGTGATCAAAACTTGCTTAGTATCTGTTTGCTTCATACCGCAGGTTTCACCGCGCGCTCGGGCCTCCGCCAGAGTGCCTGTCCCTTCCGAATCTAACGCATAATCAACAATGTTTCCTGGAAGAAATTTCCCTCCTCGCAGGCAGAACCGTAGAGAGAACGTGAATGAATCGATTCGTGCGCGGGAAGTGCGCGCGGTCTTTCCAGACGGCACCACCGAGGTAATGCCGACCCCGGCGGCGCTCCGCAAGGCTCAGGAGCTGGGTCTTGATCTGGTGCTGGTTGCGCCTACGGCGGTGCCGCCCGTGGCGAAGGCCGTCGATTTCGGCCATTACCAGTACGAGCAGAAGAAGAAACAGCACGACGCGAAAAAGAAACAGCACGTGGTTCAAGTAAAGGAATTGAAATTCCGTCCGAATACTGATGACCACGATTATGATTTCAAGAAAAACCACGCAATTCGTTTCCTGCAAGACGGTAATCGCGTCAAGGCGGTGGTACAGTTTCGGGGCCGGGAAATTGCGCACGCGGACTTGGGCAAAAAACTGCTAATGCGTTTTGCGGAGGATCTGTCTTCGTACGGCAGTGTGGAAGGAATGCCGCGCCTCGAAGGCCGTAATGCGCACATACTCATTAGCCCTGTGAAAGTGTCCGCCAAACCGTCTTCCGGGGAAAAGCCTCCTTCCCAGTCGCCACAATCCCCGGTTGCGCCGCCTCCTCCCCGAGCTTAAGGTGTCAGCCGGCGCAGTAACCTGAGCGGGCTCGGCTAAACCAATTTTTGCGCCGTGTTACTATGCGAGTGTTTTCTTAGGTCGTTTTAGTATGTATAACGCCTTTTTCGGCTTCACTCAGAATCCGTTCAACATGAGCCCGGACCCATCGTTTCTGTTTCGGAGTCCGCATCATGAAGAGGCGCTCGCCAATCTGATCTACGGAGTGCAGAGCCGCAAAGGGTTTATCGTTCTGACCGGCGAAGTGGGGACGGGCAAAACCACGATGCTCGAGTGTCTCCGCGATTTCCTGAACGCGCAGCAGATTGCGTTCGCGTCGCTGTTCAACTCCAGACTCACGCCGGCGCAATTTTTTGAATTGTTGGCTTATGATTTCGATCTGCGGTGTGACCGTGCCTCGAAAACACAGGTTCTGCTTGCTCTAAACGGTCTTCTAATCGACCGGTCGAATGCCAACCGGACCACGGTGCTCATTCTGGATGAGGCCCACAATTTCGAGTGGGACGTACTCGAGGAGGTCCGATTGCTGGGCAACCTCGAGAACCGCCGCGGAAAGCTGGTGCAGATCGTTTTAGCCGGTCAGCCGGAGCTGGACCGGAAACTGGAGCAGCCCGAGTACCGGCAACTCAAACAGCGAATTGCGCTACGCTGCAACCTGCGAAGCCTTACTCCGCAAGAAACCGTATCGTATATCAATGCCCGCATGGCTCGGGCAGGGCTTCAGAACCAAAATATCCTGTCGCCCGAACTCGTTCATGAGATTCATTTTCGTGCTCAAGGCATACCGCGCCTGATCAACGCCATCTGCGACAATCTGCTACTGACCGCGTTCGCGATGGAGAGCAAATCCGCAACTCTTGAGATGCTGAATGAAGTCGCGGCCGACATGCGGCTGGACTATCCAGGACAGCACCCGTTCCGTCCCGATCCCACCTTTCCCGACCACCGCATCCGTCACTCCCGCCTGCCGTAACAGTACGGTCTAGCGTTTCACGATTAAATCCGTTTCGAGTACTATTCCGACCCTTGATTTCTTGAGTCCCGCGACAATTAAGATACACTTCCATAAGTAGCCGGCCATTACATTCCGATGTTTCTTGCGCCCGTGCTATGAATTCTTGGAAATTCAAAATAATTGATTTCAAGTAAAAGGAGATTAGTATGCGACGATTATTCGAGAATAAAACCACCTATTTCGTAGTGCTCACCCTGTTCACCTTGGCGTGTGCCTGGAATCTGGCCCACGGCGCCGTTCCACTGGCCCCATCTCCGCGGAGTGGATCCCACCAACCTGCCGGGAATACCTGGCCGGCAGCGATTCCGGTAGTGGCACTTCACACCGCCGCCCTCGGCCCGACCATGCCGCCGCCCGTAGGCGAAGACTTCCAGATAGCGCTGGGTCCGACCATGCCGCCGCCCGTAGGCGAAGACCTCCAGACGGCGCTGGGCCCGACCATGCCCCCGCCCGTAGGCGAAGACCTGCAGATAGCGCTGGGTCCGACCATGCCGCCGCCCGTAGGTGAAGATCTGCAGATGGCGCTGGGCCCGACCATGCCCCCGCCCGTAGGCGAAGACCTCCGGATAGCACTCGGTCCCACCATGCCCCCGCCCGTAGGCGAAGATCTGCAGATAGCGCTGGGTCCCACCATGCCGCCGCCTGTAGGCGAAGACCTCCAGATAGCACTCGGCCCGACCATGCCCCCGCCCGTAGGCGAAGACCTGCAGGTAGCGCTGGGTCCCACCATGCCGCCGCCCGTAGGTGAAGATCTGCAGATGGCGCTGGGCCCGACCATGCCCCCGCCCGTAGGCGAAGACCTGCAGGTAGCGCTGGGTCCCACCATGCCGCCGCCTGTCGGGGAAGATTTGCCTCGGGGTGCATGATTATTGCTCGGTGCTTAAGGAAAGAGGGCTTAGTATAAGGTTTGATACGTGAGGCCCTCCAATACGCGGGCTGGCTGATCGGGCTCCCACTGGAGCTTCTGATCATCCGCACTCTCCTAAGGGGCTCGTACCGAAATTTTCCGTTCTTATTTCTTTATTGCATTGTTTTGTTTCTCACTACCGTGATTGAGATCTCGGTAAATCAGGCTTATTTTTCCGGAATCAAATTTGGTTATTCGCGGGCAACTTATTATTGGGTCGACGAAACTATTCGGCAGGTTTTGATTTTCGCGGTAGTAATCAGCTTTATCTATCTTGCCACCGCAAATTTGAAATCGCGGCCTCTCGTACGGTTCTCGCTGATCGCCGGAGCAGTCCTGCTGGCCGCTACCTCATTCTTCATCCACTACAATGTCCATGCCGGCGCCGGAGATAAATGGACCTGGATGACACTTTGGATAAGGGACCTCGACTTCAGCGCGGCTATTTTAGATCTATTACTATGGGCGCTGCTGCTAGGCTCGCGTAGAAGAAATTCGACTTTATTGATGTTGAGCGGCGGACTGGGTATTCAATTCACGGGTGAGGCGGTGGGCCAATCACTGCGGTATTTAGTTAGATGGCCGCTATCGCCGGGGGATATTATCGATTTACTTACTAATCTGACGGGGTTGTGGGTGTGGTGGCAGGCTTTGAAGCTGGCGCCGGTACCGCAGCCGCCGGTGGCGATCGCGCTTCCCAGGGAGCGCGGCGGAACCACTCGCGCGAATCAGTAACGGCGCCTCTTCTGACGAACTATCAACTGATTGACCAGCTTAACGCGGGGTATTGGCTGCAGGACCCGCGCCGGAGCTCTGCGCCCCGCCACCCAGAGACGCTGTTACCTGATCGGCACTGAACACCTTCACTTCGACGCGACGATTCTTAGCCCGAGCTGCGCGATTCTTACCCTCATCCACGGGTTTTTGTTCGCCTAAACCGACCATATGGATGCGATAAATCGGAATGTCGTGCTTGCCTACGAGATATTCCACGACACTATCGGCACGGCGGCGGCTTAAAACCTCGTTGTATTGACGATTGCCGGTGCTGTCGGTATAGCCTTCCACGGCAATGAAAAACCGGCGATCCGGCTTGACGTCGTCAACTAACTTGTCGAGATCCTGCTGCGCCTCGGGGGAGAGCACATACTGGTCGAACTTGAAGGGAACGGTAGCCGAGGACTGCAGCTTGTAGTCATCGATATTAGAGACTACCTGGCGCAAGCTGTCCAAGCCGCGGTTCGCCTGATCCGCGGACGTGGTAGCCTGGTTGGCCTTATTCAAAGCATCACCGGCATGTTGATCCGCAGCGGCAGCATGCTGATCCGCAGCCATGGCGTGCTGATCCGCGGTGGATGCCCGCTCCTGGGCCGCGCTGATACCGCTCTGCGCCTTCTCATCCACTTGCTTAACATTATTCTTGGTGTCCTCGATCGCCTGGCTGTTGCGATTGGATTGATCGCCCACCTGATCCACTTTGGCTTGAATCGGCGCCGCAGTGTTGCGAACGTATTTCTTGGTTGCGCATCCTCCGATTAACAACGTACTCGTCACGACACACGTAGTGGCAAGGAATACTTTCATGGTCAAAACCTCTACAAGCGCAGAGCAATCATTCAGCCGTTTACTAAACCGTTCTATACCAATGGGGTGCATCGGCATTGTGCCGGACGTAACAAAAAGGTGAATGTAATGTTTACCAGGTGGCGTGTTTTCTATGGAAACCGGATACCGGCTCGTTTTGAGAGTACTTGGGCCGACGTATTGGCCGGAATGTCTGGTTCCGGTACCCCGGCAGGTCCCAAGCAACGTTGTCGTAGATCTCGCCTTCAGGGTCGAAATCCAGGGGCCAAAATTTGCGTTTGTCCATAAGGAAGCCTATCGATTTCCCACGGCTAGGAGAGTTCCATTGTACCATTTGCCCCGTGATCGGCCCGGTCGGCAGTAAGTGTAGGGTTTTGAAGGTTTTATCGGAGGAAAGAGATTTGGGAGGCGGCCCGGCGGGGCGATTTTGCCGGACCGCCGCTGCCGCTTACACTCCTACGAGTTTGCGGCCGTGCCCCCAAAGTTCGGTGGCATCTTCGACCACCTTGCGCCCTTCTTCGTAAATCGTCCTGATCCGCTCTATGATGTCTCTCGTGGCATCGCCGATGTCGCCGGAGCGGCTCGCAACCCGCCCCGCTACTGTGCGAGCGGCGTCCCAGGGATCTCTTTTTCTGCGCGAAAGCGCAATCCCGACGCCCACTGCCGCGCCAATCGCAATCCCGATCCAAATAGCTCTGTTCCGGCTTTCGTTCATTTCCATTTCCGAGTCCATGGCTCCTCCCATCTAGAGTGTACTGTTCAGCCAATCACGGTAACTCCTTCGTAATCGCCTATCACGTGTTGGAGCACACATACACGTGACGATAAGGTGATACCTGGGACTATTTTATTAAGATTAAAGGGTCCGGTAATCGATTATGTGCTTGCAGTCCCCTATTGACACCGCCGGCTGCCCATGTACAATCCAAAGGTGGCGTCTATTTCACAACGAAAGTAGCCTGAAATGTTTAAACCGAGGAAGCCCCGCTCTACCCTCGCCGCCGGCCAGGAAGTGTACAACAGCAGCGAGGTGGCCCGTATCTGCGGAGTGAGCCTGCGCCAACTGCAATGGTGGGACGAACGGAGCGTAGTTTCACCCCGCCAGGACGGCCACAAGCGAATCTACTCACCCGAAGAGGTGGTGGAAATCTCGGTCATTGCCGAGCTGCGCCGCAAGGGATTCTCCCTACAGAAAATTCGCCGCGTCCTCCGGTTTTTGCAAAAAGATGTCGGGAAACGCCTGCATGAGTCCTTGGCAGGCAATGTGGATATTCATCTGCTCACCGACGGCAGATCCATTTACCTGGAAGACGCGCCCGACCGCATCATTGATCTACTGAAAAACGCCCGCCAACCGATGTTCCTGGTCTGCGTCACTGACCAGGCGAAACGTATCACCGCGGCCTCCGAACGAAAATCCGCCAAATCCGAAGGGTCGTCCACCGCCCGCAAGGCACGCGCGATTTAGCCCGCCTCAACGAAACAACATAGCAACCTCCTGCTGGTTGGTTCGTCTAACCACCAAACCTACGGAGGTGCCGTGCTAACGCCGATTCAAGATCTCCGGTATGCGCTCCGCATGCTGGCCAAAAGTCCCGGGTTTACCGTGGTCTCTTTACTGACCCTGGCCATAGGCATCGGTTCCAACACAGCAATTTTCAGTTTTGTAGATGCGGCACTGTTGAAACCGCTGCCCTATGCGGATGCCGACCGGATCGTTCGGGTTTTGGAAAAGCGCCCGGACGGCGGTCCGAATGGTATCTCCACTCTGAATTTCCTCGATTGGCAGCGTGATGGCACCGTCTTCGAGAGTCTGGCTGCTCAGACCGGCGGAGCAGTCACCCTCACGGGCCTGGGCGAGCCCGTTCAGTTAAGGGGAGCGCGCGTATCGGCTCATTACTTCGACGTCTTTGGTGTGAAGCCTGCTCTCGGCCGCGCCTTTGCCGAGGGTGAAGATCAACTGGGAAAAGACCACGTGGTGGTTCTCAGCCATGTGCTGTGGCAATCGCAATTCGGTGGTGATCCCGGTCTTCTCGGCCGGAGCATCCGCCTCGATGGCGAACCGTATACGGTTATCGGAATCCTGCCGGCCGGCAGTTCTTTTGACCGCGGTTTCATGCAGATCTGGCGGCCTCTCGCGTTCAAACCGGAAAACATGACGCGCAATTTCCACTGGATGGGCGCCGTGGGTAAGCTAAAGGCGGAAGTCACGCTGAAACAGGCGCGAGCGCAAATGGACACGATCGGAGCCCGCATTGCTCACGACTACCCCGAATCTAATAAAGGTTGGGGGGTGGCCGTCGATCGGTACTCCGAAGTGCTTCTTGGCCCCAACCAGCGCCAGTCGCTTTATATTCTGATGGGCTCTGTGGGGATGATTCTGTTGATCGGTTGCGCCAATCTCGCCAACCTGACGCTCGCCCGCGGGGCGGCTCGCGAACGGGAGGTGGCCATCCGTTCCGCATTAGGCGCGGGGCGGCGCCGCCTGGTTCGCCAGTTCCTTACGGAAAATGTGATGCTCTCAACCGCCGGCGGCCTGTTGGGAATCGGCGTGGGGTATGTGACCATGCGCGCCATTGAAGCCGCGGTTCCGCCGTATTCGATGCCGAGCGAGGTCGATGTCACTCTGGACGGGCGCGTCTTGCTCTTCTCGCTGGTGCTGTCAATTGTCACGGGACTCTTGTTCGGCCTCGCCCCGGCTTTCGGCGTCACGCGTGCGGACCTTGCGAATTCCTTAAAGGAGGGTGGCCGGGGAACGATCGGCGGCGCCCATGGCAGGTTCCGCACGGCTCTGGTCGTGGTGGAAGTCACCCTCGCGTTTGTGCTGCTCACAGGGGGCGGCCTACTGGCGCGCAGTTTCTTTCACATGCTGCAGGCGGACATGGGTTTTGACTCGACCAACGTCATCACGGCCGGCCTGCCGATCTCCGACAAGCGTTACCCCGATCCAGTGCGGCTGAACCTCTACCTGCGCCAAATCCTCTCGAACGTGCAGGCGCTGCCGGGCGTCCGCATCGCGGCGTTCACTTCCGCGCTGCCTACACGCGGGTGGGGTTACGGCATGCCCTTTCAAATTGCCGGTCAACCCTTAATCGATGTCTCTAAGCGCCCAGCGGGTTTTTTCAAAATGGTAAGCTCCTCGTACTTTTCAGCTATAGGAATGCGCCTGCGCCGGGGCCGGTTCTTAAACGAGCGCGATTCTGAGGGCGCGCCGCCGGCGATGGTCATCAATGAGACGATGGGCCGCAAGTACTTTCGAAATCAAGATCCGATCGGCAAACGGATCCTGGTACAGCAGATCGTCCCCGGTAAGACCCAACTTGGCCCGGAGATTCCCTGGGAGGTGGTGGGCATCGTGACGGACGAAGTAGTCACGAGCCTGGATGACAAAACCGATCCGGGAGGGATGTATGTCAATTACGAGCAGAGTCCGGCGTATTTTGGGGGCCTTGTGGTGCGGGCAGCACACGATCCGGCAGTTCTCGGCACGGCCCTTCGGACTGCCGTGTATGGGGCCGATAAGGATCAGCCGCTTACGGATATAAAGACGCTCGAGCAACTCAAGGCAGAATCGGTCGCTTCGGACCGGCTCCTGTCGGTGCTGCTGATGGTCTTTGGAGGAATCGCCTTGCTCTTGGCCGCGATCGGAATTTATGGCGTAATGTCGTACTCGGTCGCGCATCGCACCGGCGAAATGGGCATTCGCGCAGCATTGGGCGCGAGCCCCGCGAGTCTTCTCGGTCTCATCCTGCGCCACGGCTTAGCTATCAGCGGCGCCGGACTGCTGCTGGGCCTGGGTGGCGGATTGGCGCTGCCGCGGCTCATGGCTGCGTTTCTGTTCGGACTCGGCGCTTGGGATCCACTCACCCTAGCTCTGGTCGCCGGAATTCTCGGCGCAGTGGCGCTGCTCGCCTGCTATCTTCCCGCGCGCCGCGCCACGAAGATCGACCCGCTGACCGCGCTCCGGTACGAGTGAGGGTTCCGCAGACAGACCAACTATCGACCGCTGCTACGCCGTACTCCGGGGTCTTTCCAACTACACTGGAATGATATGAGGACCGCATCGCCCAGCTCTTTCTGGTTTTCCTTACCGATTGTGATTTTCGCGTCCCATCTCTCCGCGCAACCGGGGCAAGGTTTCGGCGCGGCGATGGCGGCCAATGCAAAGCTGCTGCACCAGTACACGTACAAGCAGAAGACCGAGATTCTTTACAAGGGCGAAGGAAAGATCACACGAATCGCACAGGTGCGCTTCACGCCCGATGGCAAGCGCGACGCCGCAGTACTCAGCCAAACCGGGGGAGAGGAACAAGCCACCGGTTTAGGGCATCGAATCGTCAATAAAAAACGCGAAGAGCTCCGCGAGTACGGAGAGCGAGTGACAGCATTGGTGGAAATGTATCTGCCGCCCGACCCCGAGAAGCTGCGGACGGCATTAGCAACCGCCGAGTTGGACGCGAGCGGCGGGCTGATGAGCCTGGTAATGAAGAACTATCTCAAGCCCGGAGACAGCTTCAGCGTGCTGGTGGATCCCGCTAACCGGAAGATCGAGAAATTCGAACTGAAAACGCTCCTGGACAAAGACCCGATTACCGTCACGTCCGATATGAAGGCGCTGCCAAACGGCGGCCCCACGTATCCTGGTGTGACTAAAGTCAAAGCCCCCGCTAAAGCCCTCGAAATCGATATCACGCAGTATGATTTTATGAAGCTGTAGCCCGCTCGTTACCCCGGCAATTTATAGGCGATCAGTTCGGCCGGAAAGCCCGGGCCTGCAATAGCGACCACAATATACTGCTTGCCGTTGAACATGTAGGTCATAGCCGTGCCGGTTCCACCCGCGGGCATGTACACGGCCCCCGCATCCTTGCCTGTGGCCTTGTCGTAAGCGCGAAGCATGGCGCCGCTCTGGCCAGAAGGCGTGGTGAATGTGCCGCGCTCGCCCGCTACCACCAGCGTCCTGGTTACCAGCACTCCGAACACGCCCGCGCGCCCTGTGCGCGGGATGTTCACTCCCTTCAGCGCGGGGTGATTACGGATGTTGTCCGGCGTTTCGCCGTGCGCGACCTGCCAGACGATGTCTCCCTTATTCAGATCGATCGCGGTAATCTGGGCGTAAGGCGGTTTGGCCAGCGGCAGACCCTGAACCGTAAGTCCCGGGCCGGCGCCTTCGCCGCCACCGCCGCCGGCCGCGGACGGATTTCGGGGCGCTGCGCTGCCCGAGATATAGCGCATATCTGACCTGCCGCCCTCCGGCGGCACTAATCCCAAACTCGTCAGGGATTTCTGCGAAGGGAGGTAAGCGATGTGTGTTTCCGGATCAAACGAGCCGCCCGCCCAATTCGTTCCCCCGCCGGCGGTGGCCAGCGCTAGAGTCGCGTACGGACCTTCCGGTTTGCTCACGATGGGCGGCGTGAAAATCGGCCCCAGCTTGTATTTTGAAACCACCTTCAATGCTTCGGCTTTGAGCTCGGGCGTGAAATCGATCACGTCATTGGCTGTGAATCCCTGGCGATCGTAAGCCGGGGGCTTAGTCGGAAACGGCTGCGTGGGACTGGTCTTTTCACCCGGAACGTCGGACTGCTCCACCGGGCGCTCGACGATAGGCCAGATAGGAGTTCCCGTGGTTCGGTCGAAGACATAAAGGAAGGCCTGCTTGGTGGGTTGAGCCAAGGCCTTTACGGTCTGGCCATTCTGCGTAATATCCACGAGCATGGGGGCGTCCGGAATATCCATGTCCCAAATACCGTGGTGCACCAGTTGATAATGCCACTTGCGTTGTCCCGTCTTTAAATCAACGGCAACCACAGTCTCGCCGAAGAGGCCATTGCCGGGGCGGTGTCCGCCGTAGTAGTCGCCGGTGGGCAGCTCGACGGGCAGAAAGGCCATTCCGAGTTGTTCATCAACGCTGATCTGGCCCCAAACGCCGGCATTGCCGGTATAGGTGGCGGAGTCGTTCTCCCAGGTGTCGTAACCGAACTCCCCGGGCTTGGGAATCGTGTGAAAAATCCAGAGGCGCTTTCCGGTATGCACGTCGAAGCCGCGCACAAAGCCTTTCACGTTGTTTTTGCTTTTCGGGACGCCGCCCGGCCTGTGCGCCGCGCCCACAATAACGGTGTCGCCGGCCACCACGGGAGTGGCATGCAGTCCAACTTCACCCGTTTCGAGATCAATCTGCTGATCATCATCGAGCTTCAGGTCAACGGCGCCGTTCTGCCCGAAAGCGCGCACCGGCGTTCCGCTCTTGGCATCGAGCGCGACGAGACGATAGCCCGGCGTGACATACAGAATGCGTTCTTCGCGGCCATCGCTCCAGTATGCCAATCCGCGGCCCGAGAGTTGCCGCGGCGCATTGTTGCCGCGAGCCCCCTCTTTCTCGCCATGTACCCACAACAGTTCGCCGGTACCCGCGTCTAGGGCAACCACGTCACGGCGCGTACCCGCAGTGGTGTACACGGTGCCATTAACCATCAGCGGTGTAGACTCGAAGTTGTACTCGGGCCTTGGCCCCAGATTATCGGTCTTAAACCGCCACGCGACCTGGAGGGTATTAAAGTTCGCGCTGTTAATTTGATCGAGCGGGGAATAATGCGTGTTGCCGAGATCCGCGCCATAGTTCCGCCACTCGCCGTTCTTGGCGCCGGTTTGCGCCAAAACCGGCGGGACCGCGGCGAGCAAAACACCTGCCGCAAACAACATTTTGTTCATACTGACCTCCTGGTGCTGAGGGACGATTATATCTGTCCCGGGGAAGAAAAGCACGTCCGGGCGCTGTCTGATGTCGCTATCTCAACCTGCCGGCGTTACAAAGCTTCACCGGGCTTTTACAAAGCGAGACAGGCAGGGTTAAGCGTCCCGCATCTATTGTAGTGGAGGATAAAAAGATGCTACGAAGACTTGGGATTTCGACCTTGGCTCTAGGGGCAATACTGGCGGCAGCCGCGCCTAATCTGATGCAGGCGCGCGATAGATATGACCACCGTGGGTTCGATCACCACGAAGTGATTCGGGGACGCGACGTGCACGATCGCGATCGAGGCGGGTGGAATTTCGGAGTCGGCGTTTACGCAGCGCCCGCGCATGTAGCGGTGCCTGCGCCCGTGGCCGCCCCTGTCCCGGTCACCTCCGGATACTATGACCGATTCGGTGTTTGGCACCCGTACACGGCGTATTACGGCTACTAAATCGGAACGGTCTGCGCCCGTGGGCCTGGCTTGCGGTCGGGCCCACGGGCTCACATCTAAAAGCATTGAGAATTCTTGCAGTAAGAACTGAGAGACAGGAATAAATCCACGGGCGGTCAGCAGACGGTTTTGAGTTAAGCCCCTCCTTAGCGATCTGGAGCAACGGATCCTCACCAACAGCTACACCTATTGCCTACTACAGCAAACCATTCGCGACTGACCCATTAGATACCAAATTGGGTCGGTGTCGGAGGGGCGGCATGTTTCTCTCAACCTTTCGAGTTTGAAAGCCGATATGCACTTTAGGACTCCGGAACGCCATGCGTTCGGAGTTCACTTTCGAAGTCGATAGGAGTGAACAAATGAAACGTTTTATTGCCTGCCTTCTTTGCTTCGTAGTTCCATCCGCGCTCATCGCCGGGGAGGTCGGCTATAGGGTCACGTATGATGGTGGATCAGTCGCACATGTTAAGGCCGGATCCGGCCTCAAGCTCTATCTCGAAAAGGACCAGATCCGATTCGCAGCCGATAAGGAGCACGACCTGGTCAGCATCCCCGCCTCAGCCGTCACAGAGATCAGCTACGGCCAAGATGTTCATCGACGGGTCGGCACCGCTGTTGGGGTCGCGATTGTCTCGTTTGGACTCGGGGCTTTAGTTGCACTCAGCAAATCCAAGAAGCATTTCATTGGTATGACTTGGGCCGATGGTGATCAAAAGGGCGGTCTGGCTATTCAGTGCGACAAGAACGATTACCGGGGCATTCTGGCAGGATTGGAAGGGCTAACCGGAAAGAAAGCGGTCGACTCCAGTACTCTCACTGTGAAGAACTGACTAGCTATTCTTAGTATTGGATCACATCACCAGCTTAGGGCTGTACCCAAGCTGGCTTCCACAGCTCCAAATCTGGCTTGGTAGGTAGAGATGTTTCACGCCGGCCCCGTTTCGATGGTCGGCCCTCACTGGGCACGTCGAACCGGGGTCGCGTTGCGTTCCTTCGCGGAATCTGACCACTTCAGTGGGTAGGCGGCGTCCCGTCAGCCTTATCAGCCGGTCCTGTCGGAGGTCCGTTCAACGCCGGTCCAGCCCACGGTCCTGTCGGAGTCGGTCCTCTCACGCCGGTCCTGTCAACGCGGTCCTTGACGCACAATTCGGCCCTGTGATAGCCTCCTCGGAGTCGGATCCCGACCTTCTAAGGGGCACTCTTATGTTGGCAATCGATGAAACAACTATAACCGAAGCCGCTTTGGCGCAGATGGAATCTACGCCGGACCCACGTCTCAAGGAGATTATCGCCGCGCTTGTGCGGCACCTGCACGCCTTCGCCCGGGAGGTGGATTTGACTCCCGAGGAGTGGCTCAACGGAATCAAATTTCTTACCTCCGTAGGGCAGAAGTGCACGGAGTTCCGGCAGGAGTTCATCTTGCTTTCCGATACGCTGGGGATGAGTTCGCTGGTGAATGCGATGCATGACCGGCGCGCGCTTGAGGACGGTACGAAATCAAGCCTACTGGGGCCTTTTTACCGTCAGGATTCTCCCACGCTGCCGCTCGGTGCGTCTATTGCCGGTAAGGGCAAGCAACCCGACACTGTCATATATGGGAGTGTCGTGAACACAGCCGGCGAGGGGATTCCCAATGCCTCGGTCGAGATATGGCAGCCGGATGATGAAGGCTGGTACGACCTGCAGAAACAGGATCCTTCACAAATGGACCTGCGCGGCCGGTTCTACACCGATAGCGAAGGGCGTTTCTATTTGAAATCGATTGCGCCTACCGGTTATATGATTCCCATGGATGGACCCGTGGGCGACATGATCCGGGCACAACGGCGCCATGGCTACCGCCCGGCGCACATTCACTTTGTTATCGGAGCCCCGGGATACCGGGAAGTGGTTACCGCTCTCTACCTTTCCGGCGACCCGCACCTGGACTCCGACACCGTTTTCGGAGCCTCTGAATCGCTGGTCGTTTCGGTAAACCCGCACGACGATGCATCGCCATATCCGGACCTGAAGAGCATCCGCTTCGACTTCCAACTGGCGGCGCTAGCGGGCGAAGCCGAGTCGGGACGTGTGGGCGCGGATCCATCACAGATCCTGCAGAAAGCAGCGCACTAGCGCGACCCGCGGCCAAAGAGGATTCCATGAAGCAACCCGCACTCGGACTGGTGGCCTCGGTGATGGTCATGGCCGTTTCTTTGGGATTTGTGTCGCTGTTTTCCGGGCCCACCTTCATGAACTGGGTCTCGTTCTTGACCATCTGTTTTATTCCGATGCAGATCGTCATCGGGATTACGTGGGG
>JAFAWA010000018.1 GCA_019242155.1 Terriglobia bacterium
CCCGCCGCCAAGTCGGGTCCGCGAGCCAAGAGCAAGCCCGCCAATCCAAACTGGATGAAAGGCTTTTTCAAACGTCCCTCTCTCCCTTTGGGCACAGCCATCAAGGTTTCCAATGCTACCAGCTGACATCACGGCCAAGGCGGAAAAGGGAACGCCGGGCAAAAGCGGCCCGGCGGTCGTCGCGCTTGATAAACCCAAAGCCTCAGCTCCGAAGCCTCACCACCCTGATCTCTGTCACGCAAACCAACCAGCAGAAAAGCAAAACCCTCGGACGCATCCGAGGGTTTTGCTTTACCGATCAGTAACGGAGCCAGCTCCATCGCTTCGGCCTTGAGTTTCCGCTTAGGCGCGACCCCTCGCGGACGAGTTCACACTAACACGCCACCTCCGGCGTCCATCTCAAAACAGGACATTTCTACTTTGCTGGGAATAGGACGTTTCTATTTTGCCTTGACAGGCGCGCACTTGAAAGAACGAGGCACCGTTGCCGTTTGGAAGCGCCACAATCATTGAGCCAATCTCTCAATCCCTTTTCGCATTCTTCTAATGAATTTCCTGTGCAGATCCGGCCAGAACTCTTTCAGAACATTTCCGAATGCATCGACGCCGTTCTGCATGGCCAATTTCGATAGCGAACTGCCGGCATCCCGCCCGTCCCGATCGTAGGCGTTTGATATGCCTACTGCGGTTACGTTTCCAAGCCATTCCGAGTAGTTGAACTGAGCACCACGGGAATCGCCATGGGTCCAAACGATCCGGGAAAGCGCATAGGCGAACCTGGATGCGCCGCTTCCTGTGCCTCGCCGGAAGTATCGAGGGTCCTGGTGGAGGATGGACGGATAGACCGCTTCCGTCATGTAATTGCCGATCAGGAGATCCCCATACGACGTTCCGAAATATCGAGCAAATCCGGCGCCACCTTGACCCAACGATTTATTACTGTTGGTCAGTTGCCCTAAGCCGCCGAACAACGCGCCCATGCGAATGTTCCGCGGTCGAGGCTATCTTCGGAAGCGATCTTGAACTTCTCACCGCCGGTGAGCGACTGATAGTTCTGAAGGCTCGGGAAGGTTCTGTAGTTGGGGATGATCCCAAGAATGTGGCGGCTCTCGTGTTCCGAGATGTCACTACGCTCGGTGTCGAAGTGACGATCTGTCTGCGACGGCACGACACTCGATATCTCCTGGCATGGCGCGACCCAAGCCAGGGCGGCGACTGCGAGTGCGGTAGAGCGATTTCGGGTGAACCTGATCCATGGGATCGTGTTCGCTTTCGACGATAACGATTCGGCTGGTCTGTTCATGTATCTCGCGGACAAGTTCCCGGCGCTAAACTATGGACGTCCCATTACGTGTACATGGGCGTATGGTGAACCCGCCCACATGATGTACGCTCCAGTGTCCTTGTGTACTACGGGCAGCCCGGTGGTTTTGGGGTCGAAGGGCCACATGATCATCCAGTGCGGCCCAACCGTAATCGGTGGACTCGTCCGGTCGTAAGGATCGGAATCGCTCCGCTGCGTAGCCCCCGCTAACATGTATGTGATACCGGGTACCGTGTTCGTCGGCTTGGGTTTGCGGGCCTTGAAGTCCGCAGCCCATTGCATCGACGCCGCGTCCATGCACATCGCGGGCTGGCCGACTACACTCGGATTCCCCGGCATGCACGTAAACCCGTTCGTGCCTTCGCGCAGCACGACCATGTTTCCACCCGCATCCGTATCCACCACTCTTGCAGACCGCACCACGTCAGGGGGACCCGCCGCAAGTGCTCTATCAATCTTGGCCTGCTTGCTTTCCGGTGCCTGCGCGATTGCAAGTGGTTTCGTTGCCACCAGCGCGAAGGCCGCCACCGTAAGAAGGACGATATTCGATTTCAACATGTTTATACCCACTCGATTGCGCATACCATGTGCCGGCAGTACAAGCGCCAGCCAAGACATTCTACAGCTTAGATGTACCGCCTAATGTAAAGATCCTGATAATTGGGGGGAACGGTGTTGCGTCTGTTAACGCAGACGAACCTCGTGCGAGAGCCCTGCCCTGAGCCTAAGCCTAGGCCGGCGGGGCCGAGCGGTGCTATGCTCACGAGGGGCAAAGCTGGTGCGATTTCGCAAGGTGTTCGGGCTCGTAGCGGGTGCGATCGGCGCGCTGGTTTCGCTCCATGCCTTCCAGATTCCGTTCCGCGAGTTCAACGGCGTGGAGTATCGCATAGGGGAGATTCCGCGGCCTCCGGATTGGGAGGAACGGACGGAATGGAGTTTTGCGCGGCTGATGTACCCGCCTTCGGCGTACGCGCGCGGCCGCGGTTTCCGGTTTGGCGGCGGACAGTGGACCCAAGGCTTCTCCATTTGGACCCAGGACTACCCGCGCGCCGACCGGCACTTTGCGCAGGCATTGCGCCGGCTCACGCGGGTTCATGTGCGGTCGGTCGAACAGCCGGTGAATCTGGATGAAGGCGGCGAATTTGACTGGCCCTGGCTGTATGCGGTGCAGACCGGAAGCTGGCAGTTGACAGACTCGCAGGCGCGAGCGCTCCGCGAATTCCTGCTGCGCGGCGGCTTCTTCATGTGCGACGACTTTTGGGGCGATGACGGATGGGCTGTGTTTATCGAAAGCATGCAACGCGTGTTTCCCGACCGGCCGATTGTGGAATTGGCGAACGAGGACCAGATCTTCCACACGGTTTACGACCTGGACGACCGGTATCAGGTGGCGAGTGAAGGCTCCGTCCAGCGGGGCCGCACAGACAAGTGCCAAGGATGCCGCGATCACTGGCGCGGGATTTATGACGATAAAGGCCGGCTCATGGTGGCCATCACATTCAATTCGGATGTGGGCGATTCCTGGGAGTGGGCCGATGCGCCATACTATCCTGAAAAATACGCCGCCCTGGGGATTCGCATCGGCGTGAACTATGTCGTCTATTCCATGACGCACTGAGGAGCCTGGCACATGTTGAAGGGATTCCGGGAGTTCGTTTTCCGCGGCAATGTGGTGGATCTGGCCGTGGCGGTGGTGATCGGCGCCGCGTTCGGCGCGATCGTGACGGCGCTGGTCAAGGACCTGATTACGCCGCTGATTGCAGCCATCTTCGGCAAGCCAGATTTTTCGGCGATCACCTTCACCATCAATAACAGCAAATTCCTGATCGGCGACCTGATCAACTCGGTGGTCTCGTTTTTTCTGATCGCAGTCGCGATCTATTTTCTAATTGTGGTTCCGATGAATGCCATCCAGTCGCGCTTCGCGAAGCCCGCCGCTCCCGCCGCTCCCACAACCAAAGAGTGCCCCGAATGTTTGAGCACAATTCCACTCGCCGCCCGGCGCTGCGCGCATTGCACGGTGGTGTTGAACCGGTAATGTAACGCGCGCCATTAACGTTGGTTGGCTTTCAGTGTTTTCTTGCGAAGACGAATCGATTGGGGCGTGACCTCGACGTATTCGTCATCGCGGATGAACTCCAAAGCCTGCTCCAGATTCAAAATGCGCGGGGGCACGAGGCGAATGGCTTCATCGGCGGTAGAGGCGCGCATGTTGGTCAACTTTTTTTCTTTGACGATATTCACATCGAGATCGGCCTCGCGCGAGTTTTCGCCGATGATCATGCCCTCATACACTTCCGTACCCGGAGTAATGAAGATTTCGCCGCGCTCCTGCAAGTTGAACATGGCGTACGCGGTCGCTTTTCCGGGGCGATCGGCCACCAGCGAGCCGGTGGGCCGCGTGGCGATCTCGCCCTGCCACTCGACGTAGCCATGAAATAGCGAGTTCATAATGGCGGTGCCGCGCGTATCGGTAAGAATTTCGCTGCGTAAACCGATCAGGCCGCGGGAGGGAATGTGGAACTCGAGGCGGACACGGCCGGAGCCGTGGTTGATCATCTTGTTCATTTTCCCTTTGCGCGAGCCGAGCTTTTCGATTACGACGCCGAGGAATGCTTCGGGGCAATCGATCACCAGCAATTCGAGAGGCTCCTGAAGCACGCCATCCATCTTGCGGGTGAGGATTTCCGGCTTGCCGACCGTTAGCTCGTAGCCTTCCCGCCGCATCATTTCGATCAGGATGGCGAGCTGAAGCTCGCCGCGCCCGAGAACTTTGAACGTATCGGGGCCCAACTCCTCCACGCGAATGGAGACGTTGGTCAGTAATTCCTTATCCAGCCGATCGCGCAGATTCCGCGATGTGACCCACTGCCCCTCGCGGCCGGAGAAGGGCGAGGTGTTAATGGTGAAGGTCATCGAAATCGTCGGCTCATCGATCTGGATCTGCGGAAGGGGAACCGGTTCTTCGGCATCGGTCACGGTTTCGCCGATGGTGATGCCTTCCACGCCGGCAATCGCTAACACATCGCCGGGGCGGCCGATGGTCTCGTCGACGCGCTTCAAGCCCTCGAAGGAATATAGCTTCGTGATGCGCGTATTGTGCAGGGAGCCGTCGCGCTTTACGATGGCCACTTCGTCGCCGTAGCGCAGCGTTCCTGAAACGACGCGCCCGATGGCGAGGCGGCCGAGGTAATCGGAATAGTCGAGGTTGGCCACCAGCATCTGCAACACACCGTCGGGATCGCCGGCGGGGCAGGGAATATGCTCCACAATGGCGTCGAACAGGGGGCGCAGGCCGTTCGAGGGATCATCGAGCGAACGGCGCGCCACGCCGGTTTTGGCGATTGTATAGAGGACTGGAAAGTCCAGTTGATCTTCGGTGGCATCGAGATCGATGAACAGATCGTAAATCTCATCCAGGACTTCGGCTGCGCGGGCATCGGGACGGTCGATTTTGTTGATCACCACGATGGGGGGCAGCTTGGCTTCGAGGGCTTTAGAGAGAACGTAGCGGGTTTGCGGCAGCGGCCCTTCACTCGCGTCCACTAGCAGCATAACTCCGTCTACGATTTTTAGGGAACGCTCCACTTCACCGCCGAAGTCGCTATGGCCGGGCGTATCGACGATGTTGATCTTCACGCCCTGATAGCGTACGCCGGTGATCTTGGCAAGAATCGTGATTCCGCGCTCCCGTTCGAGCGCATTGGAATCCATGACGCGTTCGACGTGTTCCTCGTTTTCGCGGAAGATGCCGCTCTGGTTGAGCATGGCATCGACGAGCGTGGTTTTACCATGGTCCACATGGGCGATGATGGCGATGTTGCGGATGGAAGCGTTAATCGAATTGTTGTTTGGCGGCGGCATTGGTTGCTTGATCGAGAATGTCCCAGATCCTTTCGAGCCAATCGTGGTGTTCCGGTTTCATGAGGACGGAGCGCAGCGCCGGCACCTCAGGTTCGGAGCTTCCGAAAAAGGAGCCGGGCAGCCGGGCCATGGCCAAATGGAGGTTGCGGCGCGCGGCTTCACGGAAGATGGATTCCGCGGAACCGGTTTTGGGAGCCCAGACAATGATGTCCAAGTCGGGCGAAAACGGGGTAACGAAGCGCGGGTCGGCTGCCAGGCGGTGGTGAAAGTCGAGCGCGGCGCGGCGGCAGCAGGCGAGCCCCTTGGCGAATTCGCCGCCGCGAACGAGCGGCAGAAGCCGCATGGTGGCCCATAGAGCCACCGCCGAAGCCCCCGGCCGGGAACATTCGAGCGAAATTTCGCCCAGATGCAGTTCGCGGGAAGAGAAGTAGGTAGCGGGGGAATCGTGCTTATAAAGCGCGCCCACGGATGGATCGCTATAGAGCACGCAACCGCAACCATACGGTTGCAGGCCGTGCTTGTGGGGATCGATGACGATGGAATCGGCCTGGTGGATAGCGTCGAAGGCGGCGCGGGTTTCGGGCGCAAGGTTGTCGGCAAGCGTGAAGTAGCCGCCATAAGCGCCGTCGACATGCACGCGAAATTCGTATTTCTTGCGCAGCTCGAGGATCGCGGGTAGAGGGTCAACCGAGCCGGTGGCAGTCGTGCCGAGCGAGGCTACGACGCAGCCGATTTCGCCCGAAGCGAGCATCGCTTCTAAGGCGTCGCAATCCATGCGGCCTCGCGCATCGGCGGGCACTTCGGCGAACGGAAGCTGCAAGACGCCGCTCATGCGCCGGTGCGTGTAGTGCGATTGCGCGGAGGCTGCGATCTTCTTGCCGGGGTGCAACCGGCCGGCTACCCAGAGCGCCTCGAGATTCGCCATGGTGCCGCCGCCGGTGAGGTGGCCGAGGTGAGTCCGGAAGCCGAACATAGCGGCGATTTGCGCGACGGCTTCGCGCTCCATGGCGGTGCTGGCGCGGCCGCCATCGAGGGCGTGATTATTGGGGTTAATCCAGGTGGCCAAGGCGTAGGCGGCGCGGGCGACAGGGTGCGGAGGCTTCAACATCTGTCCGGCATAGAGAGGATGAAAATACGGAAAGTTGTCCCCGAGGCGGCGGGCGACCTCCTGGAGCACGCTGCCGGCGGAGTCCGTGTTCGGTGTAGAGATCGGGGGCAAGGCGGAGAATTCGCCTTCGAGTGTTGCGAGCGCTTCGGCCAGGACACGGAGGGTTTCGGTTTCGAACATTATTCCTCGTGAATCACGTCGATGGGGTTGAGGCGCGCGGCTACCAGCGCCGGATACCAACCCGCGGCCACAGTCACAGACCAGACCAGCGATAGGGCGCCGGCCAACAGGGTAAACGGAGGGTGAAACTGAATGGTCCAGCCGAAGCTCTGTTTATTGACTACGAATATTAATAGTAGCGAAAGCGCAAAGCCCAACGCTAATCCGAGTATGGCTGCGAGCAGGCCGAGGAAGGCGGCCTCGATCAGAATCATGGCGCGCACCTGGCGGGTGGATGCGCCCAGATA
>JAFAWA010000423.1 GCA_019242155.1 Terriglobia bacterium
GCCGTCCTTGCGAAGGCAACTCATGAATTTGCAGGTCGGTGAGAATCGACTTAGGCGCGCTGGCCGTAGGCTCGATACCAGGCACATCGTCGCCGGTTACCTTGAGAGACTCGGTTTTGCCCGCGAGCGGCAAGTTGAAATTTACAGAGACCGAGCTCCCCAGCGTGACCAGAGCGTCCTGCGCGGTCGTCTCAAAACCGCTCGCGTTGACGCTCACCAAGTAAGGCCCCAGAGGTAGATCGGAAACAGCGTACCGCCCGGCTTTGTCGGTGGTGGCGGTACGTTTGAAATGGGTGTCCTTATTGAGAATGGAAGCAGCCGCTCCTGAAATCGCCGCCGCCGAGGGATCGAGAACCTGTCCCACAATCTGCCCGCTGTTAGCGCCGGACTGTGCCCAACCCGTAGTGCCCAAGGCGAGCAAAACAAAAAGCAGCTTGATCTTCATTATCGTTTTATTTACGGGGAAACCTCTATAATAGTCAAGGCGTTGACACGACTTGCAGCCTCCACCTAACTGCCGCAAGGCGCGTTAGGGATGGATGACCTGGACCGCGCCCAAACGGGGTTGAAACAGCGCCAACCGGCTGTTCCGCGTTCCGGGGCCCTGTGTTCAATGCTAAACTGGGGTTTCACCTACTGATCAGGAGTCGTTTCATGTCGTTTCCCATAGGGCGGGTGGCCCTCGCGGGTTTCGCCTTGGCAGCGCTGGGAACGCTTGCGCTTGCCCAATCCGCGCCGGCCCAGCCCACCGCCGCTAAGGTCGCGGTAATCGATCTGCAAAGAGCGGTATTAGAGTCAGCGGAAATCAAGAAGGCCTCCACCGAGATGGAAGCCAAATATAAGCCTCGTACCGACCAACTGGCGCAATTGCAGAAAGAGCTCGACGGTATCTCGCAGCAATTGCAGACTAACGGCAACAAGCTGACGCCCCAAGCTCAGGCTGACCTGCAAGCGCAAGGGCAGAGAAAACAGCGGGACATTCAGCGCCTGCAGCAGGATCTGCAAACCGACGTGGATGCCGACCGGAACGACATCCTCTCCAAGAGCACCCAAAAGATGCACGTGGTGGTGAAGAAGATCGCCGAAGACAAGGGCTTGGACATGGTAGTCGATACTACCAACGCGATCTACTTTAAGCCGGCTCTCGAGATCACCACTGAGGCCATCGCTGCCTATGATAAGGCATACCCGGTGAAGTAATCGGCTGGCGAGGCGCGGATGGCCGGTTATCTCGATCAATACGGAGCGGGCGAAGAGGAGCGGGAACGGGTCATCAAATGGGTAGTCCTCTCAGTAGTGGCCGTGCTCGCCATCAGCGGCCTGGTATACGTCTTCTTTCATAATTACCCTGAAGAACATCAGGTAGGCCGTTTTTTCCAGCTTCTCAAGGGCCACGATTATCAGGCCGCGTACGCTCTTTGGGGCTGTACTGCGCCGGGCGCTAAACCCTGTCGTGATTACCCGTTTCCGGAATTCATGAAGGATTGGGGTCCACAAGCAGCGCCGGTCAATACTTACGAAGTACTTGATGGTGAGTCTTGCGGTTCGGGTGTAATTGTCGACGTGGATGCCGGCAACGCCGGCGAAAAGAAGTTATGGTCGGAGCGCGACTCGCACACTCTCAGCTTTCCGCCCTTCGACCGGTGCCCTCAGGGCAATCGCATCCATGATTTCTGGCGGAATGTGCGGTTCCGCCTGCATGGCAGGCCAATACCTTCTTCAGGTTCGTGAGAGTATAGGTTTCTTGGGCCCGCCAAAGTGTAGGGCCTTCGGAGCGGGTCCGATGCCTGCTTCCATTAGGGAGGAGATTGCATGTCAACAATCGCGGCGGGTCTCGAAGGCGTAGTCGCCGGTGAGTCCGAGATTTGCTACATCGACGGATACCAGGGCATTCTTAGCTATCGCGGATATAACATTCATACGCTGGCGGATCACGCGCAGTTCGAAGAGGTGATCTTTCTTCTTTGGAACGGCTGGCTGCCTAAGCGGGCGGAACTGGATCAGCTCAAAAAGGACCTGGCAGCCGAACGCGGTTTGCCCGGACCGGTGGTCGATTTTCTGAAGGCCAACGCGAACGCCAACCCCATGGACCTGCTCCGCACCGCAGTGTCGATGCTGAGTCTCTACGATGCCGAGGCGCAGGACATGTCTACCGAGGCGAACCACCGCAAAGCCGTGCGCCTGATGTCCCAGACGGCCTCGATCGTCACCACCTTCGACCGCGTTCGCCAGGGAAAACCGGTCGTCGATCCCGACCCGGCTCTCGGGTTTTCCGCCAACTTCTTATACACTCTCACCGGCAAGCGGCCGGACGACATTATGGAACGCGCGTTCGATGTCGCCATGACCCTGCATGCGGATCACGAATTGAACGCCTCCACCTTTGCCGCGCGCGTCACAGCGGCCACTCTTTCCGACATCTATTCATCCGTCACCGCGGGTATCGGCGCTTTGAAGGGGCCGCTCCACGGCGGCGCCAACCAGGACGTCATTCGCGTGCTGCTCGATCTCGGAGGCGAAGACGCGGCGGCCGATCGTGTTCGTGACACCTTAGCCCGTAAGATCAAAATGCCCGGATTCGGGCACCGCGTGTACCGCACCGAAGATCCTCGCGCCACGCACTTGCGCGTCCTCTCCGAGGAGCTGGGCAAGCGAACCGGGCAGGAGAAGCTCTACCTCATGTCCCTCCGGATGGAAGAGACAGTCAAAGAGGTCAAAAAGCTAAACCCGAACGTGGACTTCTACTCTGCCTCGACCTACTACTCCCTGGGCATCCCTATCGACCTGTTTACCCCCGTCTTCGCCGTCAGCCGCATGTCCGGCTGGACGGCTCACGTGCTCGAACAATATAGCAATAATCGCCTGATTCGCCCGCGCGCCGAATACAAAGGAAATCCCGACGGCCAAACGTGGATTCCCATCGAAAAGCGCTAGGGCCGCGCCGTGGACGAACGAGCCTTCTACAGCGAATCCGCGACCACCAAGCCGATATCGCTGAATTGCCCTTACTGCCGTACCTCCGACAGCTATGAGGTGCGCTGGATGGTTCGGAAGAAGAAAGACCGCCTGCCCCCTGGCGCCGATGAACGCGACCGCGCCCGTTTTCAAAAAGCGCAGAGCTACATGGTGTTGATGGACGACAAGGTGGCCTGTAAGAATCTCCGCTGCCGCAAGCGCTTCGACATCTCCGGAATCAAGACAATGGCGTTCCTCTGAGCGCCCTTCGGGAACCCTGTTAAGGGTGAGGTAGTCCGCGGGCGCTACACTCGGGTTAGGAGGGTTCTCATGCCCGACCACAATGATGTAAGACCGCGCACAGCCGTGCTGACGCGCGGTTTCGACCCCAGCCTCTCTGTGGGATCGGCAAGGCCGGCCGTCTTTCGTAGCTCGACCTACGTGTTCGCCAGCCCAGAAGAGGCTGAACGTGCTTTTGCCATAACGGGCGGCAGGCTCCAGCCCGAGGACGGCAAACGTCCCGACCTGATCTACTCCCGAATGTCCCACGCGAACGCCGAGATCCTCGAGGATCAAATCGTTCCGCTCGAGGCGGGCGCCCGCGAAGCCGCGGTTTTCAATTCCGGTATGGCCGCCATCATGACGGCTTTCTTTACCTTCGGCCGGCACCGCGGAACCATCGTCTACACCACCCCGCTGTACGGCGGCACCACGGGTCTGATCCGCCAATTTTTGGAACCGTTCGGCATGGAACGGATCGCCGTGCCGGCGGGCGACTCGGCTGCGCTCGATGAGGCCATCAGCTCGGCCCGCAATCTCTGCATGGTGCTCCTCGAAACGCCCGCCAATCCCACTCTCACCATGACCGATATCGAGCGCGCCTGTGAACGTGCCGCCCGCCATCCGGACCGGCCTATAGTAATGGTCGATAACACCTTCCTCGGACCGGCATTCCAACATCCTTTGCAACTCGGCGCCGGCCTGGTGCTTTACTCCGCCACCAAATACCTTTCGGGCTTTAGCGACATGTTGGCCGGCGTTGCGCTCGCAAGCGACCCGGCGGTGATTCGCATGATTCGCAGCCGAAGATCCATGTTCGGGAATATTCTGCAACCGGATGAATGCTGGATGCTCGATAGCCGGCTGCCCACCGTCTCTCTCCGCATGAACCGGCAGAGCAAAAACGCGCAGCGATTGGCCGAGGCGCTTCACGGGCACAAGCTCCTCAGCCGGGTTATGTATCCGACCTTATTCGAAGATCCCGAACAGATTCGCATTTACCGCAAGCAGTGCGAATACCCGGGCGCTATCTTTTCCATCGAGTTCAAAGGCGGCAAGCCGGCGGCATTCGATTTTCTGCGGAATCTGCGCACCGCGCGTAACGCCGTATCGCTCGGAGGTGTGGAAACGCTCACGTGCCATCCAAAGAGCACCACTCACTCCGGAATGACGCCCGAAGAACTCGCCGAGTCCGGCGTGACCGATGGTTTGGTGCGCGTTTCGGTCGGCATTGAAGACTGGCGCGACTTGCTCGCCGATTTCGAACAGGCACTCGAGGCCGTCGCCAACGCGTCTAAAGTGGAATCCCCTACTGTTTAACCACCGGAAGCTCTCCCTTGCCATCGAGCACGAAGGTGAGGAGCTTGGGCGTTACCGGCGCGCCGCCTCCTCTGCCGTTTCCACCCGGCGCATTCGTCTCAGCCGCGCCCGTGGTCCCCGGAGCAGGAGCGGGCGCAGGGGCGTTGACGCCTGGCTCTGCCGGAGCCGTGGCATTTGCGCCGGTGGTTGCGTTTGCCCCCGCCGTTGCGTTTGCGCCGCCTCGGCCGTTGCCGGTGTTGTTACCGTTCCCGCCAAGGTTGGGACGTGGAATTGGCCCTGTGCCTCCCATGAAGGAGACGTACTGCTTTCCGTCGACCATGTAGGTGATCGGCGGTCCCATTCCGCCGCGCAGTCCGGTTTGCACTTCGAGGAGCTTTTCTCCCTTATCCGCGCTGTAGACCATCAGCCGGCCGTCCGGCAATACTTGCATCACCAAATTCGCCGCGGTGGTTACGGTGCCGCCGCCGATTCCACCGCCGCCTGGAGCGCGCCATCGCTCCTTCTGCGTGGCCGGATCCCAGGCGATGAGCGCTCCGCCGCGTTCTCCTTCCGGTGGCGTGGGTCCGATCGCGGGCGGCGGAGGCAGTGTCTTTCCAGGCTGTGAAGGAGCCGGCTGCCCGCCGAAGCCGCCGAACACAATTCCCATATTGAACTCGCCCGGCTTGTAGTTGAAGTTCTGATCGACCGCGTAGTTGAATCCGCTGTTGGTGGATGCCGGAATGTAGACCAATCCGGTATTCGGGTTGTAGGACATGGGCGACCAGTTGTGCGCCCCGCCGGGCCCGGGCGAGAGCCGGATCGTATCTTTTCCGTACACCGCCTCCGGGTTGACGATCGGGCGTCCGGTCTTCGGGTCTACGCCTTTCGCCCAATTCACCTGCGCGAACGGCTCTGCGGAGATGAATTGTCCGGTCACACGGTCCAGAATGTAATAGAAGCCGTTCTTATTGGCCTGCATGATCACTTTCCGCGTCTTTCCGTTGATCGGAATATCGGCCAGGATCATCTGCTGTA
>JAFAWA010000460.1 GCA_019242155.1 Terriglobia bacterium
CGAGCATGTGCAATCGCTCATAGCTGAAGGAGATCCACGCGCCCGCAAGATCTACGAAACCATCGGTGTATATCTCGGGTACAGCATCGCCACTTACGCCGAATTCTACGATTTCCGGAATCTGCTGGTGCTTGGCCGGGTGATGACGGGTACGGGCGGCGGCCTTATTTCAACGATGGCTCGCCAGGTACTCGAAGAGGAGTTCCCGGCATTGGCCGAACGCATCCGCTTCCATGTTCCCGACGAGCAGGAGAAGCGGCACGGCCAGGCCATCGCGGCCGCCAGCCTGCCCTCCATATTCGTCCGACAACCGATCCATGCGATTCCATAATCCCGCCGCCGATCTATTCATTCCCGATGGGATGGCATTGCCCGCTGCGCTTACCCGCAGCACACACCTCGCGGTCGCCGCTCACCAGGACGATCTGGAGATCATGGCCTACCACGGAATCGCCCAGTGCTTCGGGCGCACAGATCGTTGGTTTACAGGGGTGGTGGCTACGGATGGCGCAGGCAGCCCGCGCACCGGAATCTATTCCAGCTACACGGACGAACAGATGCAAAAGGTGCGCCTCGCCGAGCAACGCAAGGCAGCGTTTGTGGGCGAATATGCTTGCCAGATCCAACTCGGATTCACGAGCGCGCAGGCAAAGGACCCAACTGCGGGCGGTTTACTGGAAGATCTTCAAGAGATCCTGCGCGTAGCCCAACCCGAGTTCGTATATCTTCACAATCTGGCCGATAAACACGATACTCACGTCGGAGTCGCGCTCCGGTGCATCACCGCCTTGCGCTTGGTCCGTGAAACGGTACACCCCAAGAAAGTATACGGATGCGAGGTCTGGCGCGATCTGGACTGGCTCGTGGATGACGACAAGCAACTCTTACCGGCTTCCGAGAGGTCCAACATCGCGGCAGCGTTGGTGGGCGTGTTCGATTCTCAAGTGAGCGGCGGGAAGCGCTACGACTTAGCTACCGCCGGACGCCGCCTCGCGCATGCCACGTACTACGCATCGCACGGTACCGATGAGGAATCCGCTCTCAACTTCGCTATGGATTTGACTCCCCTAATTGAAAATCCGGACTGGCCGGTCCTCGATTACGTCTCACGCTTTATTGAGCGTTTCCGCGCCGATGTGGAACGGCGCATCCGTAGCTACTCTCCGCCCTCCCGCTGATTCCCATGTCGAAGATGCTCGAGGAGACGCGCCAGCAGCCCGTTACTCTCAGCCGCACCCTGGAACAGGGACTGCGCACCACCCGTTCTTTGCAAAAGCATTTTCAGGGAAAGCGCCCGCGAATGATCCTGCTGGCCGCGCGCGGCACATCCGACAACGCCGCACACTTCGGCCGCTACCTGATCGAAATGACCACGGGGATTCCGGTTTCGCTGGCAGCGCCTTCCATCGTTACCCTCTATGGTCGCGGCCTAGAACTGCGCGACATGTTGGTCGTAGGGATCTCCCAATCAGGCGAATCGACCGATATCAACGCCGTGCTGGCCGATGCCCGCGAGCGCGGCGCGGTTGCCGTCGGAATCACTAACGAACCGCGCAGCGCTATGGCCAAAATTGCGCACGAGGTGCTGTTGGTGCGCGCCGGCACGGAAACAAGCGTCGCGGCCACCAAGACTTACACCGGACAGTTGCTTGCCCTTTACCTTTTGGCATTGGCGCTGGGCGGGCATGTACAGGAGGACCGCCTGCGGCGCATTCCTGATTGGACAGCAGCCGTTATGAAGCTCGAGTCACGAGTTGCCGAGACGGTGGAGCGGTACCGCTTCATGAATGGAACGGTAACCGTGGGGCGCGGCCTGAACTATGCCACTGCTCTCGAGTTCGGGCTCAAGCTGATGGAGACCTGTTACGTGCTGGCGCAGGGCTTTTCCGCGGCCGATCTGATGCATGGTCCGATCGCCATGGTGGAACGTGATTTCCCGGTATTCGTCTTCGCCCCAACCGGGGCTACGTGGCCTTCAATTGCCGGCGTTCTCGAGCACTTGGATGAGCTGAAGGCCGACACACTGGTAATCACCGACCGGCGCAATTCGAAGGCCCGCAGCCGCTCCCGCCTGATTGAACTTCCGGCGCAACCCGGGCCGGACAACGGCATATCCGACCTCTACACGCCGATTCCTTACATCATTCCGGCTCAGCTTTTCGCGGCCCATTTGGCGGAGGTCAAGGGTCTGAATCCCGATCGCCCGCGCCGCTTGAGCAAGATCACCCGCACCATGTGACCGGTCACTTCAGGGTTACGATTGTAGCTCCCCACCCGCCGGCCTCTGCGGGCGCATCCTGAAATTCCCGCACGAACTCCGTCCGGCTCAGGACCGACCGCACAATCTCTCGCTGCACTCCGATCCCGCGCCCGTGGATAATTCGCAGCGCCTTGAATCCTAGCCGATGCGCCTCCGTAAGGTACTCCTCAACGATCGGCTTTACATCGCGAGGAGGTACCGTGTGCAGATCGAACACGTCAGTGATTGGAATCCGGACGGGCTCGTCATCCATCAATTGTCGGAAGGCTTCTCCACGTGGTCAATCACCAGAACGTCGGCAGGCGCCTTCGTAGCTTCGAGCTTCAATCCGAGCTGCTGCTGCATGGCAGTGAAGAGATCCGGAGGAGCATCCGGATTATCCGCCGGACGCTGCCCCGGAGGTGGACCTCCGAGCGCCGCCACCTGGCCCGGGTCTGGTGTAAATTTCAGAATGAAGTCGTATTTTTCCGTAAGTCCTGTTTGATTCACCACCGGCTTGTCCAACAGCATCCGCTGGATTAAGTTGGCGAACTCGCCCATGGTCGCGTTGGTCACATTCAAGTTTCCCTGCCCCCTGAAGAAAAGTCCGGGAAGGCTGTTTGGGTCGCGTTCGCTCTTACTAAACTTCGGTCCTCCCTTGGCCACGTCGAGGGCGAACACGTTCAGCTCTTTTTTATCGCGGTGGAATTTGAGTTGGAAGCGATCCGCCAGCAGTTTGCCGAGGATGAGCTTAATCTGGTCCACGTTCGGCTGGCCGGGCAGATCGGGCTTCACCGTTAAGTCGTATTTTTCGGAATCGGACCACGCGGGTCCGCCAATCACCTCCTTGGCGTGCAAGCCGTACGCCATAGTGACGAGATCCAACAGGGTCGTATTCACCGTGACCACGTCCTGGCCTCTCACGGTGAAGATCTTGCCCGGCGTGTCGGGGTTGCTCGGTTTAATGGTGGCGACTTCAAACCCTGGCTTTGCGTCCGCTGCCATGCGCCGCGGCGGAGGCGCAGCTTCCGGAATCGCCCACGCCGTCTCCTGGGTGGCGCGCGCCAGGTTCAAAGGCAAAGGCGCCGGGCCTTGAGTCCAGGTTCCCGTAATGGAATTTCCGTCCGCACTCAGTTTTCCTTCATAGGTCCCGCCGATTGCAGCAATGGTCATCTTTAAATTCGCGCCGTCGCGCGTGATCGTGCTGGCGGGGATGGGCTGCCCTCCCTGGTCGATGCTATAAATAACGGCTTTGGGTTTGTCATCCTCCAAAGAGATCTTCACCACCATCCGAAGATCGCGAGAACCTGCCTTCAGCATGCCCTGCCAGGTCCCTTGAACATTTTGCGCCAATAGAGTCACGCCCGATATGGCCATGAGAGCGGCTATGCGGGTGAACAAACCTTTCATCGGGACTACCTCCTGTAAAATCCGATGGGGCCTTCGAGCGGGGCGATAGATCACCATCTTACTCCACATGAACGTGCCTCGTGCTATCCTCATCACCTGTTTTCATGCCGTATTACCCCACGCGCAAACTCACTGTATTCGCGCTTGATCCCGGGGTGCGGGACGCCAAAGGCATTCTCCGCACCGAGCTAGAGATACCGAATGAATTGTTGAGCGAAGGTCCGCGCGGCTACCGCGTTCACGTGATCGATTACGATGCCACTACCGGCAGGTTTCGCGATCCGGCGCGCATTCCCAAGTCGGCCAATCGCGACACTGCGCCTCCGGAAGATCCCTTCGCGGACGTTCCCGACGAACGTCTGCTGCGGAGCCTGTCTTTTCATGCCTTCATGACGTACGCCATAATCATGAAGACTCTGGCAAGCTTCGAATTCGCTTTGGGACGCCGCGTCGCATGGAGCTTCGGAGGACATCAGATTCAGGTCGCCCCGCACGCGTTCGGCGATGCCAATGCATTCTACTCCGATCAGTCCCGCGGACTGCACTTCGGGTATTTTCCGTCGGCCGATGGAACCCGCAAAATCTATAGCTGCCTCTCCCATGAAGTGGTCGCGCATGAGACTACCCATGCTCTGCT
>JAFAWA010000482.1 GCA_019242155.1 Terriglobia bacterium
TGTCCCTGATCTCCGGAATCATTACCACCAGGGAAATCAGGGTCGAAACCGCGAACCCGCCATACTGGAGCCATCGCCCGAACGTAGCCAAACCTTTGTGGCGCGCCAAAATCAGGCTGTACAATTCCAGCACCACCCATACCGAGAGAAACCATGTGACCGGCTGGGCAAGCGTCCAGAACCACAGGTATATCCGCCCGCTAAAGTGATGCTCGAAGATCGGATTTAACCAGGAGTAGAGCGAGGTAAATAATAAGAATGCCAACAGTCCGCGGTAGGAGACCGCGAGGCCGCTGCGCCATAACTTCACACAGCAGAGGCCGCATCCGGCGGCGATCAGATAAGAAAAGGTTGTGGCCAGCGCGGCACTCGACATTAGCGATAGCCCAGGCTGATTCTAACATCGAGTGCCACAGAGTTGTCTTCAATTTTGCACGACGCAGTCATCACACGGGAACGGCCCCATGATGATCCGGCTCGCGGTCTGCTGCACGCAGTCATCACACGGAAAGGGGCCCATGATGATCCGGCCGGCAGTCTGCTGCACGCAGTCGTCGCACGGAAACGGGCCCATGATAATCTGGTTCGCCGGCAGAGTCGATGTCAGAGCTAATGTAGTAATCGCAAGGAGTAGCAGTTTCTTCATGATCTTCACCCTTCTGTTAACCTTAGAACGCGCTTAGCGGATGATTTAGACTATACGGTACTGCGGGGAATACGGCGTTTCTCTCAAGGATTTTCTAAAAACGGAACAGACCTTACGCCCCGAGCGTCCGAAAGCCGTACGGAAGCACTAAGGTGACCCCGCAACGCGCATCAACAAAGAACCACTCCTGGAACCGTAGGCTGTTGGAAATTCCAACTCTTTTCGGGCGCCTGGTTTTCGTCAGTTCACTGCGCGACTCTGCCGGCCTCTACCAGGAAATCGCACTCTCTACGATGCTCGGACCGAACGAGGCCCAACGCGTCCTCAGCCAGGCTCATCGCGAGATATTTTCCGAATGGCTGGCGCTTGGTCTCGCGGCTAAGAAGAGCGACCTCGAAACCTACCTGGCCGCCGCCGCCCAGGACCTCCGGGCACCGCTCTCCGCCCAATGGTTCCAGCAGCTTATACCGCTTTCGGCGCGGGCGCCGGAACAGCAGTTGTATCTGGCGGATCTGGAAGCGCTGTTGGAACGGTGGAGGGACGGATCTGGTCCCGCCGTTTCCCGTCAAGGAGCATAGCGGCCCCGATCACTTGCCCTACTACGTCAATTCCGCCCGGATACTGGAATTCGGCCGGGCTCTTCTCGGAGCTCGGGTGAAACTGCACTAGGAGACGGTTATTTTGCAACGCGCACCAGCCGCACAGAAACCCATGGCGGTGTTCTAAAAAATAGATGGGGCGATCAAATTCACTAGTCCACCCGCCGCGCGCCGGCCTGCGCCGGTTCTCATCAATTACCACCAAAGAACCAGGCCGCAGAATTGGGAACATCGACGAGTCCTTTAAACCCACCAGCCCGTAACGATAGCGCCGGTAATCGAAACCATGCAGAAAACTGAGAGGCACCTTGCCCCACTCGCGAATCAAGCGGCTCAAAAACGTGGTCTGATCGAGGTCGATCCCGGTTTCCGCCGTGATCGGAACCGCGGCGTGGCCATTAGGCGTAACCTCAAGGGTATGTGTTTCTCCCAACGGGACTTGAAGCGCCTCGCCCGCCAGCAGATGCACCGGAACCCCGTACCACCGCATCACTTCGTGCATATCAAGGTGGTACACCGCGCACAGGGTGTACAGACGGAACAGCGAGGGAAGACATCCCCCGGTTTCAATATCCGCCAACCGGCTCAGCGGCAAAGCAAAATCCGGATTCCCCCGGCGCGCCGCAATCTCCTGGCTGGCCTCCGCCACGTCGCGGTAAGTCAGCTTAAGCCGCTCGCGCGCGCGCCTCAGCTTTTCTCCGGCCGCCATTCCCATCTCTTCCCCTTACTTGCCGGCTTTATTCACCCTAAAAATAGACGCTCAGTATTGTATTCCGGTTGGGTAATTCCGGCAATAAAAAGTGTGGACTTTGTTCCGAATCCGGAACAAATTAAAAATATTCGAGAAATCCGCAGATGACAATCGTCATTGGAATTACGGGTGCCAGCGGCGCAGTCTACGGCCTGCGTCTGCTAGAAAGACTGTGTCGCGAGCAAACCGAAATTCATTTGATTCTGACGAGGTCGGGAGAGAAAACAATCTTTCTCGAAACCGGTAAAGCCGTGGCTGAAGTTCGAAACCTGGCTAAGTATACTTATGCATTTGAGGATATCTCCTGCCGGCTGGCCAGCGGCTCTTTCCACACCGACGCCATGGTGATCGCGCCCTGTTCCATCCACACCATGTCCGCCATCGCCACCGGCATCACCTCAAACCTGTTAGTCCGCGCCGCCGACGTCACCCTCAAAGAGCGCCGCAAGTTGATTCTCATGGTGCGCGAGAGTCCCTTTCACTTGGGCCATCTCCGGAATATGACCGCCCTCGCCGAAATGGGCGCCATCATCGCGCCGCCGGTGCCCGGATTTTACACTAAACCCCAAACTGTGATGGACATCGTAGACCATAGCATAGACCGCATCATGGACCTGCTCGGCCTCCCCGATCCCCGCGCCCGCCGCTGGGAGGGCCCCAAGTGAAGCCCCCCAAGGAACGGATCGCCTTCCAGGGCGAGCGCGGCGCATTCAGCGAAGAGGCAGCCCGCCGCCTGGTCGCACCGGGCGTTGCCGTCATGCCCTGCCCCCGTTTCGAAGACGTGTTTCGCAGCCTCAAGGAAGGAACCGTTACCGGCGCCGTGGTCCCCATCGAAAACAGCCTCGCCGGATCCGTGCACGAAAACTACGACCACCTCCAGAATTTCGAGCTGCCGATAACCGCCGAAACCAGCGTCCGCATCGTACACAATTTAATCGCGCCGAATCCGGTGAAATTCTCATCAATTCGCCGGGTCTTTTCCCATCCGGTCGCCCTGAATCAATGTCTCAATTTCTTCGCCTCTAATTCTCAAATCGAACGCGTCCCTTTCTATGACACCGCCGGAAGCGTCAAAATGATCACCGAGGAGAAGCTTACCGATGCCGCAGCCATCGCCTCCGCGGTAGCCGCCGAAACCTACGGGGCAAAGATTCTCCGCAAATCGATCGAAGATGACCGCGAGAATTACACCCGCTTCTTTCTGCTCCGGCAGCCGCAATTTACTAAAAAATTTGGACCGAAGCCCGCCTCCGGCCCCGCCGAATGGAAGACATCGCTGGTGTTTACTACGCGCAACGCCCCCGGTAGCCTGTTTCGGGCGCTCGCTGCCTTCGCCCTGCGCGATCTGAACCTTACCAAAATCGAATCGCGGCCCCTCCGCGGTAAGCCTTGGGAGTATCTCTTCTACCTCGATTTTCTCGGGCATGTAGATTCCGCTCCCGCGCGTAACGCATTGAACCATTTGGCCGAACTGGCCGATTTTCTCCGTGTTCTCGGGTGCTACCCTAAGGGCGCCTGACGGTACACTGAAGGCAGAAGTCATGGATGTCCAGGAAGAACAGTTACCCTCCCCGCCGGAGCCGGTCCTAGACGAACTGGAAGAGGTTCCCGTACTGACTGTCCGCGATACGGTGCTCTTCCCCGGCGCCATGATGCCCATTACCGTGGGCCGCCCCTCTTCACTCGCCCTGGTGCAGTCCCTGGGCGAAAACCGCTCCCTGGCCGTCGTCTCCCAACTCGACGCGCACGTCGACACGCCCGGTCCCGATGACCTCTACCCAGTGGGAACACTCTGCGTCCTGCACAAAGTAATCCGCGTCCCCCGGGAAAACCTGCTGCTCTTCTGTGAAGGCGTGTCCCGGATCCGCACCCGCGAGTACACCGCGCGCGAGCCCTTCCTCAAAGCGCGCATCGAAAAGATTCCGGATCTCGAACCCGAGCCCAGCGAGGAATTGGAAGCCCTCCGCCAGAACGTGCTGTCCCTCTTCCAGCAGATCGTGGCTGCCGCTCCCAATCTGTCTGACGACCTTGCTTCAACCGCCGTCCACATCACCGAACCCGGCCGCCTGGCAGACTGGATCTCAGGCACCCTGCCGTCCCTCAGTCCCCCGGAGCGCCAGGAGCTGCTCGCTCAACCCGACGGCAGAACCCGGCTCAACGCCGTACATCGCCACCTCACACGCGAACTCGAACTGCTTCAGTTGCGCGGCCGCATCCAATCCCAAGTGCAAGGGCAGCTCTCCCAAAGCCAGCGCGAGTTTTATCTCCGCGAACAGCTCAAAGCCATTCAAAAGGAGCTCGGCGAAGGCGACGACACCCAGCAGGATCTCGAGGACCTCCGCCAAAAAATCGAGGCCGCCGGTCTGCCCGAAGAGCCCAAAACCGAGGCCATGCGCGAATTCAACCGTCTCTCCCGCATGTCCTCCGGCTCGCCCGAATACGGTGTTACCCGCACCTACCTGGAGTGGATGGCCGCACTCCCCTGGAGCACCTCCTCCGGCTCCAAAATCGACGTAAAGCGCGCCCGCGAGATCCTCGACGAGGATCATTACGACCTCGAAAAGGTCAAAGAGCGCATCCTCGACTATCTCGCCGTACTGCAGTTACGCCCCGTGCTGAAAGGTCCGATTCTCTGTTTCGCGGGTCCGCCCGGAGTCGGTAAGACCTCCGTCGGCCGCTCGATTGCGCGCGCCCTCGGCCGCAAATTCGCCCGCATTTCCATGGGCGGCATGCACGACGAGGCCGAAATCCGCGGCCACCGCCGCACCTATATCGGAGCGCTCCCCGGCCAAATCATTCAGGCCCTCCGCCGCACTGGCGCCAATGACCCGGTCTTCATGCTCGACGAGGTGGACAAGCTCGGCCGCGACTTCCGCGGCGATCCCGCTTCCGCACTCCTCGAAGTCCTCGATCCCGAACAGAACTCCACGTTTCGCGATAACTACCTCGATGTCCCCTTCGACCTCTCCAAAGTCCTGTTCATCACCACCGCCAATGTGCTCGATCCCGTGCCCGAAGCCCTGCGCGACCGCATGGAGATCATCCCGCTCGAAGGCTACACCGAACAGGAGAAAGTCATCATCGCCTTCCGTTACCTCATTCCCAGGCAGATTGAAGAGAACGGAGTCACGGCCGAGAACGGCGTCAACTTCACCGACGAAGCCGTGCGTTTTCTCATTCGCCGTTACACCCGGGAGGCGGGCGTACGCGGCCTCGAACGCGAAATCGGCAGCATCTGCCGCAAGCAGGCCCGCCGCATCGCCGAGGGCGCGAGCGGTGCCACCGAAGCAACCCCCGCGCTCATCGAACAGGACCTCGGCGCACCCCGCTTCCGCCCCGACACCGAAGTCGCTGGCCGCACCCGGCGTCCCGGCGTCGCCGTTGGTTTAGCCTGGACGCCCACCGGCGGTGACGTGCTCTTCATCGAAGCCGGTCGTATGCCCGGCGGCAACAAGGGCCTGATTATGACCGGGCAATTAGGCCCCGTGATGCAGGAGTCCGTCCAGGCCGCCCTGACCTGGGTTCGCCACAGCGCGCTCCGTTATTCCATCGACCCGGATCTGTTCAAGAACACAGACATCCACATCCATGTGCCCGCCGGAGCCATTCCCAAAGACGGCCCCTCAGCCGGTATCACCATGGCGACCGCTCTCCTCTCCATGCTCACCGAGCGATGCGTCCGGCCACTACTGGCCATGACGGGCGAAATCACGCTCACCGGCGAAGTGTTGCCCATAGGCGGTATCAAAGAGAAGGTCCTCGCCGCCCGCCGCAGCGGCGTCCGCGAAGTAATCCTGCCCGCGGACAACGAAGTCAACGTTCGCGAGGATCTCAAAACCGAGCAAATCTCCGGCATCGAGATCCACTACGTCAAATCCATGGACGAAGTGGCGAAACTGGCCCTCGAACCCGGCTCCTGACGCGCGGGAATTACAACCCGCCACTGTCATTGCGCCATCTGAGCCGTCTGCCCGCCTAGTTACCGATGCGATTTGGCGGGAGGCCTGGGTTGGAGTAGGATGGGGCCATGGATCTCGCGGACATCCAACACGCCATCGAGGAGCTGCCCAAGGAGCAACAGGCCACGCTGGCCGCTTGGATCACGGAACGGGACCAAGCGGAGTGGGACGCCGAGATCGAGCGCGATTTTGCGCCTGGGGGCGCCGGCATCGCCGTTATCGAGGAGATGAAGACGGACGCCCGCGACGGCCGATTCCGGCCGTTTGCCGAAGGCCGGCCGGCGAAGGGCTGACCGCAAGTTCCTGCTTGAAGCGCTCAACGTTCTTCAGGGCATGAACGGAAGATGGCTCTCCGATCTTTTGCCTCCGAGCGCTTTTGGCAGCTTTACAGCGAACTGCCCGCCGAAGTGCAGCGCCTGGCAGACAAGCAATACGAATTGTTTCTCGAAGATCCCTTTCACCCGTCGCTTCGCCTTAAGCAGGTCGGGGAGGTCTGGACGGCCCGCATCGGCCGTTCCCATCGAGTGATCGGCTACCGCGAAGGCGATGCGTTCTATTGGGGGTGGATCGGCTCCCACGAAGCGTATAACAAGCTGCTGCGGAGGTGAAGTTAGCCAGGCACTTTCCCCCCTCCTCGGAGATGCGGAAGGGTTCGGTGGGCTCGGGGTGCTGGATGCCGCCTCAAGCCCGTAGGTTCCCATTGCTTCTGTCATGGGGCTGCACCTTAGCGTACTCAGTTACCTTTATCCGCGTTCTCTCTACTTCACCGGGACGTTTGGCGACAATGCAATCGAGCCTGTGTTCTTGAACCCTGCCGGTACGCAAAAGATACTCGGGTCGGGCTCCACGCCCATGATGATGTTGGTGTACTCGGTTACGTGTCTTACGCGTCTGCCATTGAACACCGACTCAAACTCACTCAGCACCGGGATTTTGTATTCAGGCGAGATCCAGGTTTGACCTGCAAGCTGTTTGGTATTGCCGTCATAATTTGGCACCGCCGCCGTAAACAGACCGTTGATTGTGCGCGTCTCTTGCCCCGGTTTAACCGCCAGGGGCGGCGCGTTATAAGGGGCGATCTTTCTGACTACCCCGTCCGATCCCCTTCCCTCAAAGATGGTGTACTGCTTCGTGAAGTACTTGATGATTATGTTCTGATAATCCATATTCAGCACCGCGGTCATGGGCTGGTGGGTGCCTGTATAGTCGATCCTGATCTCCGTACCGTCCCCCGCGCGTGCAAATAGGCCCGTAGACTGGTGATCTAGTTTGGCATTGCCGTCCTCATCCACCGTATACGTGGTAGTGACGATCGTGGCCGTAATCGGCGTGGTAACGCCTGCGCGTAGCAGGGCTCCGCAAAGGATCAGACTCGCGGCAAGTACTTTCATACTGTTCTCCTCCTACTCTACTTCACCGGGATCAACGTGCAAAACCATCCGCCCCTAAATGCAACCCAACGGTTGCACATCCCCGCCTCCCGGTGCTAAATTGCAACCATAAGGTTGCATAATGTCTGAAACCGATCGCATCGAAAAGAAAGTTACGTTGCGGGCGCCCCGCTCCCGTGTCTGGCGCGCTATCGCCAATGCCGACCAGTTCGGTGAATGGTTTGGTGTCAAGCTTGAGGCGGTCTTCGCCCCGGGCATCACCGTTCGCGGCAAAATCACGTATCCCGGTTACGAGCACCTCACCATGGAAATGATGGTGGAACGCATCGAGCCCGAAACCTATTTCGCCTATCGCTGGCATCCCTACGCAATTCAACCCGGAGTGGACTACTCGGCGGAACCGACGACGCTCGTCGAGTTTCGATTGGAGGAAGTGGAGGGCGGCACATTGCTCACAATCGTTGAATCCGGATTCGACCAGATCCCCGCTGCTCGCCGTGCCGAAGCCTTCCGCATGAACGAACAAGGGTGGGCTGTTCAAACGCGGAATATCGAAAAGTATGTCTCGGAGCACTAACCTATCGGAAGCCAAGCTAGTCAGAGCAGCCCCCGTATTCGCTGCGCTAGGTGACCCGACCCGTCTCCGCCTCGTAGCCCGCCTCTGCCGCGATGGACCGCTGTCCATCGCCCGCCTGAGTGAGAGCTCCGATGTGACGCGACAAGCGGTAACCAAGCACCTTCATGCGCTTTCAAAGGCCGGTCTGGTGTGTGGCCGCCGGCGCGGGCGCGAGAGTATCTGGGAGTTGGAACTCCAACGGCTCAAACTGGCGCGCGCGTCCCTGAACCAGATCTCGCAGCAATGGGATGCCGCCATCGGTCGCCTCAAGGCCTTCGTCGAAAAGTAACCGGCCGCGGCCCCACCCCGCACCGCGGCTCTACCCGTCATTTATCCTTAAACGTCGTCCCCGGCGCCGCGCCCGGATCACCCGCCGACGAACCTACGAACAATTTCTTCCCGTCGGTAAACGTAATTACGCTGCCGTTGGCCCGGTTCGCGCCGTCTTTCGCCTGGAAGCCTTCCACCAGAATTTCGGTTCCCGCCGGCAGTGAGTTCTTGGTCCAGCCGCGGCGCAGCAGCGAGTTCGGAGCCGCGGCCTCAATCATCCACGGCGTGACCTTCCCGTCATCCCCTTTCACGTCGATATGAATCCAGGCGTGTGGATTGATCCACTCCATCTTGGTGACGGTCCCCTTGAACTTGATCGGCTTATCCGCGTCGAACTCCGCCGCGAACGCGTGATGAGCCCGTGCCGGCGCTGCGGCCAAAAGTAAGGCGGCTGCGGCAAATGCGACTGCAACTGTTCTTCTCATATCTGGCTCCTAGTCTCTCACTGGTTGGCGGCTTTGGCCGCTGCTTTCTCCTTCGCGCGGGCGCCGCTGAGCGAATCGAACATCGCGTAGTTGCCCTCATGACAGGCATACTCGAAATTCTGATACCCGGGCTCCTCAGTCAGCGGGAACGATACCTTAAACGGTCTGGTGAACGTTTTCGGGTCCTCGACCGTCACCTCGTACCGCAATTCCCTCGGACCTACAGGTGTGTACCGTTCCGTCAACTTCAGCGCATCACTCGTGGGAGTCCCGCCTCCGTTCGGCCCGAAGCCCGTTCGGTTGCCCAGGAAATTCGTCGTCTCCACCACCAGCGTATCGCCCTCCCAGTGCCCCCGCGCGTCGCCCATATAGGAACGAATGTTGGGACTCGCGTGCGGACGCCCATCCACCGGAATCACCCGCGCTTCATGCACCATCTCCTGCAGAATAGTTACATAACCGGGGGCCTGTACGATCTGCTGTCCGTTCCCATAAATCACCGGGAATACCGAGCCGGTTACACCGCGGCTGATGCACCGGATGTAATAACTGAAATCCTCCCAGGAATCGGCTTTCGGATTGTTATTCCCGGCCCCTTCCGGCACCGGCCTGGTCTTCGCCTCCGGCAGCAGATCCGGCATCCTGCCGTTCGGCGGATCCACGATGAGCGATGTCTGTCTGCACGGCCGCCGCGCCCGCTCCCCCCAGTGGCTCGGAGGGCCTGTACCTACGCGTTGACTTTCGGCCACGGTCTCCTGCGAATCGGTTTCCTGCTGTTTCGCGATGCGTGCCTGGCGCTCGGCTAGTTCCTGCTCCGTGTAGTAAAGCCGGTCGCCGAAGTTGGCCGCCCGGTTCAGAGGAGTACCGATGCAATCGTCACTGGTCCATGTTCCCTGCAGATCCGGATCGCCCCAAGGTGTCTTCGCGACTGCCCAATTCTTGCCCGTAAACGCCGTTTTTGCGGCTTGCCCGAAGGCCGGCCCTGTTACTACCGCCAGCATCCCGGCGGCGGCCGCCAGCGCGGCAATAGAGAAACACAACGGCCTGCCAACACGGCTTCGGTTCCCTGTTTTCATCTCACATCTCCTTACATGCGAACTCTCCCTTGTGGGGAGCCCCTATTTCTTCTTCAAATCTCCGTAAATCAGTTCTTCCACGAATTCCACGCATTTGAACTCGTTAAGCTGCGCATTCTTTTCCTTACGCCGGTAAAGAACCGTGCTGATCTTCCAAGGTCTCGTATAGATCGTTTTATCCTCGACCGTCGCCTCGTAGTTAATGTGATCTGCGTCGGGCAGGGTGAAGCGTTCCACAATGTGCGTACCGTCGGTTTGGAAATTGCCCGACCGGTCGAACCAGCTATTGCCGTTCAGCCCGCTCACATCCACTACCAGCGCATCGCCCTCCCAGTGGCCGTTCGACGTGCCCATCCAGGTATCCACGGCGCCCTCTTTGAACTTCCCCATATTGACCACGCGATTGGCGGTTGCGTACTCGTACGCAAACGCGATGTCGCGTTGCGACTGAATGATCTGGAACGGGAACGACATATAATTCGCGCGCGGGATTCCCGGCATGTAGCACTTCACTTCGGGATCGAGTTTCATCCGGTTCTGAAAATTCTCTTTTTGCTTACGAGCCGCTTCCGGTGTGTACGGAATCTCGCCGCCTTCGACGATTCCCTCCCCCGCGGGAATGGCGCCGAGCGCGCCGAGTTGAAAGAACGGTCCCGGCTGAGCGCTGTGATCGCGGATATCCCAATACGCCGTCCCCAGCGCCTCCCAAAGCCCGGTAAAGTTCGGCTTCCCATCCGGCATGCGCGGAACCTGCGCGGCCGCCCTGGGCGTCTGGCCCATGCCTGGCGCGCAAAAGAAGACGGCGCATCCGGCGAGCACCCAAGCCCGCACAGCCCCACTGTATGACATAACCTCGGCAACTCTCCCTGGAGCCGAATCATAAGCAACTCTGTCGCGGAGGTCAACCCCATGCTCGCCGTAGGGTGCGCGACGTAGAGTGGGATTCGCGGAGCGTCCTTTCTGAGCCGTGACCGCAGGGAGCGGTCGACTGCAGTTGCCGTTCGGCTATTACGCAATCGACCCCTGCGACTCGCTATCCGGCGCCTGAATTAGCGCCGGGCTGATTCACGGAAGCCTTAGCCTTCGTGTGATGGCGGCGATCATTGAGGAGTGCGCTATCGGGTATTCGCGCGCCTCAAAGCACGCAGGCGTCCGAATCCCAAAGCCAGCCCCGCCGCAAGCAGCCATGTAGTCGAAGGTTCCGGAACGGGGGCGGCAGCGAAGCGGATATTATCCACCGCAAACGCGGGCGCGGCCGTTGCGTTGAACGTCAGCGCGACCCGATTGAAAGGAAGCGTGCTGTCAATTCCGGCAAAGCCGCCGGTAAATGACGGATCGGGCGAGCCCGAATACGCCAGAGAGCCCACCGGCGTAGCGCCGTCGAAGAGGGATATCGTCGTGGCGTTTGGCACCACCGCACCCGAGAGAATCGCGAATCCGTAGCCAAACAGATTTTCCTCTGACGGCAGCGTTACAGTCAGCGTGCCGGCATTGTTGCCGACCGACACGATATTTGGCGGAGTGATGTTGTTCGTCACTCCGGGACCGCCATCTATTTCTACAGCGCCGTTTAGGGGAGAGCCGGCCACCGTATACGTGAAAGACACGCCGTCAAACGTGAGGCCATTAACCTCCGTTCCGTCAGTGAGCCCGTCAAACGTAATCAGCGTCGAGCCCGCAGGAAAAGCCGTAGGCGGCACGGCGACCACACTCGCCAGACCGCTTAGGCACAAGGTAGCCGCCATCGCCGAAATTCTAGCAACGCGGGGTAACGCCAAATTTGGAAGCATTCTTTTGTCCTCCTGCTTTCCTCGGAAAAGTGTCAACAGTATACGTCAGGTCCGCAGCCCCACAGGCCTGCAAATCGTTGTCGCTGAGGAGTTAAAGCGTGCATCGACAGCACCTTTCAAACAGGCTTCAAAAGCAATTCTGGACGGATCTGCGCCACTCGCTTCGGAGCCTGAGACGTTCACTGGGCTTCACAGCGACAGCAGTCCTAACCCTTGCCCTCGGCATCGGCGCATCGACCGCGGTCTTTACACTAATCCACGGCGTGATGTTGCGATCGCTGCGAGTTGCAAACCCGGAGCAACTCTGGACTATCGGCAAGACTGTCCGCTGCTGCTTCAGGACAGGGTATGCCCAAAACGACTGGACCCTTTTCTCGTGGGATGGGTACAAGCAATTCCGTGCCGACACTCCGGCGTTCGAATTGGCCGCGTTTCAGATTGGTAATACCGATTTAGGTGTAAGACGGAGTGGTTCTTTGACTCCAGTGACCACCGCCAACGGTGAGTTTGTATCGGGAAATTTCTTCAAAACTTTCGGCATTTCCGCTTGGAGCGGCCGGGTTGTTCAGCGATGGCGACGATCTGGGAAGGGGCACCCTCTGTCGCTGTTATGAGCTTCCGCATCTGGCACGCAAAGTACGGATCGGACCCATCGGTTGTGGGGGCGGCGTTCGACCTGAATGGCCACTCGTTCACCGTTGTCGGGGTGACACCGCCCGGCTTCTTCGGAGCTAAAATGCCGAATTTCGACATGCCCGATTTTTGGCTCCCGTTAACAACAGAGCCGCTACTTAATGGACCGACTGCGCGTCTCAAAGACTCCGGCATGGGTTGGCTCAGCTTGATCGGGCGAGCGCGATCCGGTACGAATCCTAAGACACTCGAGGCGCAACTACAAGTCGAGCTTCACCAATGGCTGTCGAGCCATCAAGCCGAGCGCCAAAAGAAAGAGTACTTCTCGAAAGGCAGACACTGCATCTCGCCCCCGGCGGTGCAGGAGTTTCGCTTATGCGAGAAACCTATAAGGAAGGATTGCGGCTATTGCTGCTCGCCGCAGGTTGTGTTCTATTGGTCGCCTGCGCAAACGTGGCCAACCTATTGCTACTTAGCCGCTTAAAGTATCGCTCGCAGACAGCATTACAGGCAGCTCTAGGTGCCCCCCGCGTGCGCCTGGTATGTAAGGGCCTCGGTGCCAGCCTCACTCTGGCGCTGTTGGGTGGAGTCGCAGGGATTGCGCTTGCGTATGCGGGTGCCAGTGCCATCCTTAGCTTTGCCTTCAGTGGATCGGATCAGTGGGCCCCCATTGACCCGACTCCCTCGTTTACGGTTCTGCTCTTCGCTTTGGGAATCACACTCGTGACCGGAGTGGCTTGCGGCATTGCGCCGGCATGGATAATCTTGCGAATTGATCTGATCCAAGCGTTGCGTGGATGCCGATCGCGGGGCGGCAATCATTCTTGGGCACAGAAGACGCTGGTCAGCATACAAGCCACCATCTCAATCGTCCTTGTGAGTGCCGCAACCATGCTTGGCCAAAGCTTGCATAACCTGGAGTACCAGAACTTTGGATTGATACAAGGGGCCGCTATCTAGTTTCGATCAACGCGAAGCTATTTAATTACAAACCGGAGCAACTGGTCGCGCTGTTCCGAGAAGACGATCTCTCAAGCAATTGGACGCGAATCACGCCCGGATTCTTCGCCACCCTGGGGACGAGGATCGTAATGGGCCGGACGATCAGCGATCAGGACAACGCCATTACACGACCTGTGGCCGTGATCAACGAAGCTTTTGCTCGGAAATTCTTTCCTGGACAGAACCGCTTGGGCAGCACTTCGGTCCTGCTTCCCACAAGAACGCAGGATTGTATGCAGGCCTCTATGAAGTTGTCGGCGTGTCCGCGAATATGCACTACTTCGCAGCTATAGGGCCTGAGCCTCCCATGTATTTTGTACCTCAAGCACAAACGGCTACTTTCGACGACCCAGACCTGGAAAGCCGCGAGGTCTGGTCACATTACTTATACAACATCGTCATTTGGGCTCCCGGGAACTGGCCTAATTTCGAGTCGGAGGTCACGCGGGAGCTCGCACATTTTGACTTGGTGTATAGCATTCTGCCATATTCGGAAGTCGTTCGTGCGAATTTCGCGCAGCAGAGCATGATAGCTAGTTTGACGTGGATCTTCGGAGCTGTGGGGCTTTTGCTCGCTGCGGTTGGTCTTTACGGACCGACAGCCTATGGTGTTGAGCAGCGAACGGGTGAGATCGGCGTGCGCATGGCGCTGGGCGCGAATCGCGGCTCTGTTGTGCTGCTAGTTTTGCGCGAATCCTTTGCGGAAGTCGGCCTTGGGTTGGCTTTGGGAATTCCAGCGGCGATCGGCACCGGATATGCCCTCGCCGGAACGCTGTTCGGAGTTAAACCATGGGATCCTCTTATGCTGGCGGTTGCAGTGCTGCTACTGGCGCTTGCCGCGCTAACAGCGGCGGCTATTCCGGCGTGGAATGCATCTCATGTCGATCCGGTACGGGCGTTAAGGGCGGAATAGCTGCCCCTTACATTCTCCCGGACGCGGACTTCGTGGCATGGCTCAGGAGTTAAAGCGCAAGTGGATAGCGCATGGCCAGAACCTGCCAAACAGGCTTCAAAAGCACACCCTATGCTCAACCACACCATGCTCGGGACCCATGCCTAAGCAGCCCCGGTCTCCCCGGCCCCTCGCCCGTCAAACGTTTCCGCGCCCATCCTCGCGAGCCCTCGCGAGATTTCGGCAAGACTGCGTAGCCTAACCGGCCCGGCAACACAACTGCTCATTGGCGAATCGTGAACTCCTTCCGAATGCCGACGCATCATGAAAAGCTAATGACCCCAGTTGAGGAGCAACATAAGGCCATGCAACGTGGGGCGGTGCAACACGGTCCCGTGTCAAACAGGATCACAATGATCATTCGCCTGGGGCTGAGAGCATTCCTGCTGGCGTCGACCTGTTATTCCGCCGGTGCGCAATCGCCAGTGATTGCTGCAGGGGGAGTCGTCAATGCGGCGTCTTATACTCAGCCCGTCGCGCCGGGGTCACTCGTGGCCATTTTTGGTACGAATCTCGCACCGGGTGTCTACAGTGCGTCCACGACACCTTGGCCCATCACCCTCGCGGGCACATCCGTATCGATTAACGGTATCGCGGCGCCGCTTTCCTACGTCTCGCCCACCCAGATCAATGCACAAGTCCCTTCGTCATTGCCGTTCAGCTACGGAGCATACATCACAGCCAACGTCGTAGTTACGTCCGCGGCGGGCGTCAGTGCACCGGCCGCCGTTTCGATCTGGGAAGAGGGGCCCGGAGTGTTCACCACAGACGCAAGCGGCTGTGGCCAGGCGGCCGCTTTGAATATCGCGCCGGATGGAAGCTTCTCGCCTAACTCCCCGTCGAACAGTGCCGCGCCTGGGGATGTCATTGCCGTCTTCGGAACCGGCTTCGGGCTGCCCTACGCTTCACCCTCGGACGGCACTCCTGCTTCCGCGGCGCAGCGACTGCAATTCGCCGGGGGTTTCGCGATGAATGGGGCGGCCCTTCTGCCGCTCAAATACTTCGGCCTGGCTCCGGGCCTGGTCGGTCTCGATCAGGCCAACGTTCCCATCCCGGCTGATACGCGGGAAGGCTGTGCAGTTCCCCTGGCAGTCGGGGGCGCACTTTCTTTCAGTCCGGCAGTGACGGTCAGTATTAGATCCTCCCGCGGCCAGTGTATCGATCCCCCAACACAGTCTTACGGAACCATCACGCTTTCAAGAACTATAGCCACGGGCACCAGCGAAGATGGCGAAACCGATACTCTGGCCGCGTCCTTTCCCTCCGGTCCGCAACTGACGCGGCCCCTCGAGACCCAGACGCCCACGGCCGGTTACGTTTCCGGTGTTCATCCACCGGCTGGGCCTGCCCGCTCATGTCCCGTTCCGGGTTACAGTCAACTTTCGGCCGGGGACATCGTGGTCAGCGGGCCAAAGGCGTCCGTCACCGCGGCGCCGGTTACCGTAGCCGGCTCGACCACGTACTCCCTGAGTCTTCCCCAGGGCTTCGTTAGCGGGGGCGCCTACAGCATCTCCGCTGCGGGAAGTGCCGCGATACGAGCTTTTCAGGGGAGCATTACGCTCGATCCGCCCATTCAGATTACCGGCCGTCAAGTCCCAGCGAATATCTCGAGCGGCGAGCCGATTACCGTGCAGTGGACCGGTGGGGCCCCAAGCAGCGTTGTGAAGGTCTCGCTGGTCTACAAAAGCTTTTTGACCGACTATACGGCATATGGTTATACGTCGGCCGGCTCCGGTTCTTACAGTTTCCAGCCGTTTTGCACGGGAAATCCCGTCTCGGCGGGCGGGAATGGTGTGGTCTGCGCGTTTGGCTTACCGGGATTGAGTGAGTTGGTGGTGGAACAGATGCCCGCTGCCGATCAGGTCTCCAGTTTCCAGGCCGGCGGAATTACGAGCAATATACAGGCCTCGTGGATCTACCGCTACGTCATCGGCGTCGCTCCGCAATAAATCGGCCGCATCACATACAGCTAGTGCCAGCCGGCCGGCCCGCGAAACCTCAAAAGTAACCAACCCCGCCCGCGCCTACCTTCTAACTCTCGACTTCGTTCTCTTGACCTTAACTTTGTGATGCTTGGGTGTGTGTTTGGCTTGCACGGTAGCTGTCAAGCCTAGAGCCAGCGCCAACGCCGCGGCGAATGTACGTAGTTTCATCTTGCCTTATAGTACCCGAAACTCTTCATCTGCATTTCTTAAAATTGTGCCCCGCTGCCTCGCGTCAGCCATAGGAACATTTCGAAGAAGCTGAAGGCCGTTACAGCCACGCAAACCCACGCCGCAACCCGCCACACCTGCTCGCGCGCAGAAGGTACGGCGCTCGGCAAGCCCGCCGCGTAAGCCACTCCGAACCCCGCCGCGAGGCCCCCAATATGGGCCGCATTATCTATTCCAATTCCCGGCAGCAGTCCGATCAGCAAAATATAAACCACCCAGCGGATGTAAGTGCCCCGAATGGCCGTGGTCATGGCGCTGCGATGGTGCATACTCAGCGCGATCATGGCGCCGATCAGGCCCATTAAGGCGGCGGAAGCCCCCACTGAAATCGCGCGGCTCCACAAAGTGCTCAGGTAAAACCCAGCCACCGTCGAGGCAAAATAAATTACCAGCAGCCGGCTCGTTCCGTAGATCTCTTCTACCTGCGCACCCACGTCGAACAGCACCCAGGAATTCATCAGGATATGCAGTACGCCGCCGTGCAGAAAGCCTGCCGTTACCAGCCGCCACCACTGCCCGGCCCGAATATAAGGCGGGTACTTCGCGCCGAAATTAAAAAGCGTCTGCGGGTCGATTCCCAAAAAGGCGCTGCCGTTGCCGCCCTTCATGCTATAAAGCACGGTCGCGATGAATAGGCCGAAGTTGATCACCAGGATCACAATCGTGGTGAACTGCGCCTGCGGAATCAGCCCGCCCAGGATCTCACCGGGATTGCGCCGGTCAATCGCCTTCGGCCCCACTTTCTCGTTGCAATAGGGGCAGACACGGTCGTGCGTCGTAATGAATGCCCGGCAATGCGGACACATGCGGCGGGTTTCCATCTGCCTCATTTTACAACCCGTTGCGTAGGAAACCCCGGAAATGCATTCTGCTACAATCGAAGATCCCGCAATGGCAAAGACGGAGCGCGAGCAGCGCGACGAGATCATCCAGATCGGCCGGTTCATGTTTCAAAAGGGTTGGGTGGCCTCGAACGACGGCAACATCAGCGTCCGGCTCGACGAGGAACGCATCCTCGCCACTCCCACCGGCATGTGCAAAGGAATGATGCACCCGGACGATCTCATCGTTCTCGACCGCAAAGGCAATAAGATTCTGGGACGGCGCGAACGGACGAGCGAGATCAATATGCATCTCACGATTTACGATCTACGCCCCGACGTGCGCGGCGTGGTGCATGCCCACCCCCCGGTCGCGACCGGCTTTGCCACCGCCGCCCGGCCGCTCAATCTGGCTCTGCTGCCCGAGGTCATCATCGCATTTGGATGCGTGCCGATCGCAGAGTATGGATTGCCTGGAACCACCGAACTGACCGACCCCATGCTGCCCCTCATCCCCCATCACAACGCCTTGCTCATGGCCAATCACGGCGTGGTGTGTTACGGCGAAGATGCGTTTGAAGCCTACTTCCGTATGGAAACCGTGGAGCACAGCGCCCACATCCAGTTCGTCGCCGAGATGCTCGGCGGCCCCAAAGTACTGCCCCGCAACGAGGTCAACAAGCTGCTCGATTCGCGCTCGCGTTATGGGGTGAAGGCGCCTGCCAGTGGCAGCGCGGGCTGTCCGATCGTCGCCGAGGAGTTGGACAACGCCGGGGAAGATCGGATCTCTGTGACGCGCGCCGAACTGATCAGCCTGGTCGATGAGGCGCTGCGGGCACGCCGTTCGAATTAGCCGACGCGGGGCGGCAACCGGCCGCATAGGCTCGCGGCTTTCCCGATTCCGCCCCCGGTCCGGTGGGCGACCCTACGTCTGTTGTTGATCGAAGCATCCCTTAATGCGATCACGACACCGCTCCGCGACTTTCATCCCGTCTTCCTAACACTTACACGTGGCTTTTCCCCATCCGCCGTTGCGCCAGGGTTACTCTGAACAACGAAGGACGCCGAAAACCAATTGTCGATACTTCCCTTTCGAAACTGGCCTGAATGCACATCCGGTATTTCCCCCAAAATTGGCTTTGCTCGTCATTTTTTATTTCCTGCCGTGGATGTTTTTGAAGAATTCCCGCAATCCTTCCCCGGGTCTCTCGATCCATGTCTCCTGTTCCAGGCCTTCTGATACACTCAGAATTGCTTTCGAGCGATCACACCCGGCCCAAGGTCTGTGCGGTAAGTTTTCTGAACACGACCCCGCTCGTCTGGGGCATGCTGCACGGGCAGCAGCGCGGTATTTTCGACCTCGATTTTCAAATTCCTGCGGTGTGCGCCGATGCGGTCGCATCCGGGGCCGCCGATATCGGAATCATTCCCTCCTTCGAGTTTACGCGCCAAAATTTAGAGATGATTGCGGGGACCGGCATCGCCTGCCGTGGCCCGGTGCGAAGCATCTTACTCATTTCGACCTGCCCGGCGCGGAAAGTCCGGCGTCTCGCAGCCGATTCGAGCTCCCGCACCTCCGTCCAATTGGCCCGTGTCATCCTGGCGGATCGCTACGGCGTCGAAGCCGACGTTGTACCGCACGCGCCTGATCTGGATGCCATGCTCGATCTCGCTGATGCCGCCCTCATCATCGGAGATCCCGCCTTGAGAATCGATCCCTCCGAACTACCCTATGAAGTCCACGACCTCGGCGAGGAGTGGGTGGATATGACGGGCCTGCCCATGGTATTCGCGGTCTGGGCCGGGCGTCCCGGCGTGGTCACACCGGCGGTCACCGAGGCCTTTCAGCAATCCTGCCGCTATGGCCGCGAGCGCATCGAGGAGATCGTTTCTTCGGAAGCGCCCGTCCGCGGATTTGCACCCGATCTGGTCAGGCGTTATCTTACCCGGCACATCGTGCATGAGTTGGACGCGCGCGATTACGCCGGCCTGGAACGCTTCTTAGCGAGCGCCCGCGCACTGCCCGCTATCAGCGCGCGATAGGGTAACCACCGCGTACCGGATTTGTACAGTAATTTCCTGTGATCTTGTTGATAGTACCGGCTGCGAATTCTAACATTGACGGAGAACAATCCAGGGATTATTATCGCGAATCATGTCTTTTCTCACGGCTTCCGGTTCGAAGCAGTGAATTAAAAGGCCAAACTGATACTCAGCAATTCAGTTCTTTTGGAACCATGTCTGAAAAGAAAGGGCAGGTAACACGAAAATGAAAATCACGAACGCATGCGCCCGCGTCTGGCGCGTGCCTTTGATTGGCGTGTGGGCGTGGGCGGCCGCGTCCTCGGCCGGAATCGCCTTTGCGCAAGGTGACGATGTACCCGATGTAGACGGGCCCCCGCACCCCTTGTTCGCCGCGCTGCGCAACATTGCTCCATCAGTTGCACCCGCGGCGGCGCTGCAAACCTGGAACGGCTCGTTCTCCTACAACAGCAGGACGTACACCTTCACCATGGTCGGAACCAACCCGAATACTACGAATGTCGTCACCACCATTCCCGTCTACATCATTCCCCTGAAGCTCACGCTCCAACGCGGAGGCCAGGTCTTTGATCCGATGAGTATCCCTGCAAATACCGGTGGTCTGACCGCCTTACAGAACACCGTCGAGTCGCCGCTCTTTGATTCCACCACGACTTACATTCAGGGAGGCGTGAACGTCGGCACCACCCAGTATGAAGATGCGTATCAGCGCGCCAGTTTCTGGGGCGCCGTTCACACCAATACGAACTATCACACGCTGTTGGGCGGGCCCACCGTTCTTCCGGAAGTGTCTCTCCAGGTCCCGACTAACAAAGGCAAAACCGGCACTCCGTTCGGCGAAACCGCCGCGGAAGTCAGTATCAACTGGCTCGATAGTCAGATTCAGTCGCTCATCACCCAACTTGGCATCCAGCCGAACACCTTGCCCATTTTCATGACCTACAAGACGTACCTGACGAAAGGCCCCGAGTGCTGCATCGGCGGCTATCACAGTGCAGTCGGAGGCCAGACTTACTCCGAATTCACGTATGTGGATCAGGCCGGTCTTTTCTCGCAAGACGTTTCGGCCTTATCTCATGAAATCGGGGAATGGATGACCGATCCCTTGGTGAATAACCAGACTGCTTGCGGCCTTTTGGAAGTAGGCGATCCGCTCGAGGGCAACTCTAATTTCGGAGATTACTCTTACGCATTACACGGATTTCAATACAACCTCCAGGATTTGGTGACGCTGCCCTATTTCGGAGCACCGCCTTCCACATCCGTTAATAACTTCTTCACCTTCCAAGGCGAAAGCTTGACGGTGTGCCAGAACGGCTCTTAACGCTCCTCTTCGGAACCATGCGCGGGATCTCGATGGCCTTCGCGAGCGTCAGGCCTGACAGGTGCGCCGCTCACCAACGGCGCACCTTCTCCCACATGTGCTTAATTGTTTAGAGCCATCGCGACAATGTGTATGCGCCGGTTTCTTTGCCAGCAGGCTTCATTGTGTTGATCGCAGACCTGGTGCTCTTTTCCATAGCTCACCAGCTTCAGTTGATCCGCCGGAATGCCCACTCCGGCCAGGTACTTCTTGGCCGCTTCCGCGCGGGCATCTCCGAGTGCCAGGTTATACTCCGCCGATCCCCTCTCGTCGCAATAACCTTCGATCGTCAGCTTGTAAGCCGGATACTGCACGATAATGTCCCGCAACTCTTTGGAATCGGCTTCGAGCGTGTGCATCGCGTCGGGCCGCAGATTGTGGCGGTCGTAATCGAAATAGGCGTCCTGGATCCGGGCCAGCAGCTCGTCAATGCGAGCGCGCGTGGCAGCGTCGGGGTAGCGTGGCGTCTCGGCCGCCGCCTCGGGCGTCTGCCGGGCTGGCTGCCGTGTGGGCGTCTGGGCCGGTGGCGCGCTTTGCGCCACCACAGGAGCCACGGCGGGCGCCGGTGTGGGCGGTACTGCCTTTGCCACCTTCTTAGAACATCCCGCGGCAACGAGTGATGCCGTGACCGCCACCACCCAAGCCAGTTCGCGAGAAATCTTCATAAACAGGAACTTCCCTCCATATCTTTCTTAACCCGCGGTCTCGTCTCATACCATCCTGTCTGGACAGGATTTGTGGCTGCTTGCGGTTTGCGTACACTGAAAGCGGGCAGTCGTGTGCGCGGCCGAAAACCATCGTGGATTATTTTGTCGCTGGGTTTCGGCGGACTGTTGTTGTTCCTCCTGGCTGCGGCCAGCGGTACTCTCATCGTTTTGGACCGGGCCCGCGCCGGCGAAACCCGCATGCGCCGGGCATTTCTCGAGCGCCTGCGCGCGCTCGACCAGATTCGCGGACAGATCTACCTCTCCGGAACCTACGTGCGCGATTTCCTTCTATCTCCCGATCTGAGCAGCGCCGACTCGCAGTCGGCGCGTATTTCCGCCCTGGAACAGGAAACGCATCGAGCTTTGGACGCTTACTCCCGTTCTCTCGAGCTTGAAGAGCGGCAGCCCTTCTCCGTGCTGCGCAGCGAAATTGACGGCTACTGGCGCGTTCTCGATCGCACGATCTCCTGGTCTCCCGAACAACGCAGCCGGCTGCGGTATGCCTTCTTCTATAACGAACTCATGCCGCGCCGTACGGCCATGCTGCAGATCGCCGATCGTATCGCGCAGGTGAACGAACAGGGCCTGAATCGGGCCGAAGAGGCACTCGCGGCCTCGTCCGGAAGTTTGCGCCGTTCTTTGCTCGTGACCTTTGGAATCGTGCTGGCGGGAGGTCTGCTGCTGGCCGTGATGACCATCGGCTATACGGTTCACTTGGAAAAGGAGCTACAGCACCGCTTCGCCGAAAATACCCGCTCGAAGACCGATCTGGAGGATCTTTCGAACCGCCTGCTGCGCGCCCAGGAAGACGAGAGGCGCACTCTGGCGCGCGAGCTGCACGATCAGGTGGGCCAGTCCCTGTCGGCCATCCTCATGGAAGCGGGCAACGCGGAGTGCGCCGAACAAGGGGGTGAACAGAGTGTGCACCTGAATTCCATTCGCAGGCTGGCCGAACACACCGCAAGCGAGGTGCGTGATCTCGCGCTCCTGCTGCGCCCTTCTATGCTGGATGATTTCGGGCTGGTTCCCGCGCTCAACTGGTACAGCCGCGAGATGGCCAAACGCACCGGCCTGAAGATCGTTCTCTCCGCCGACGAATCGGCCAATCAGCTACCGGGCGAACATACCACTTGCATTTATCGCGTGGTACAAGAAGGCGTGAATAATGCCGCCCGCCATGCCCAGGCGCGCACCATAGAAGTTGTGGTCGCGCGCAACGCGCATCGCGTCGCGTTTTCGGTTCAGGACGATGGCGCCGGGTTTGACTCCCACATGGTGCGCGGCCTGGGCCTGCTCGGCATGGAGGAGCGTGTGCGCCGCTTAGGAGGCGTTTTGCGGCTGGACTCCCAACCCGGCCGCGGTACACGCATCTCAGCCGAATTGCCTGTCATCGAGCTGGCGCATAGGAACGGAAATGCCCATTCGCATACTGCTGGCTGACGATCACACCGTGCTTCGCGACGGTTTACGCGCTCTTCTCGAACGCCAGCCCGACATGGTGGTCGTAGCAGAAGCGGCCGACGGCCGCGAGTGTATCCACCTCGTCGAAACCGAGATGCCCGACCTGGTCTTGATGGATATAGGCATGCCCAACATGAACGGCATCGAGGCTACGCGCCGCATCGCGGAAGATCAGCCGCAAACCGCAGTCGTGATCCTGAGCATGCATCAGGACGAGAGCTACGTTCTGCGGTCGCTCAAAGCCGGCGCCAAGGGATATCTGCTCAAGGACTCGCTGCGCACGGAGGTCCTCGAAGCGGTCCGCACAGTGGCCCGAGGACGCAGTTACTTCACTCGCAAAATCGGCCGTATGCTTCAGGAGGACTACGTGCGCCTTCTCGAGAGCCGGGGCCTCGAGGATAGCTACGATCTGCTCACCGGCCGCGAACGGGAGATTCTCCAGCTTGTCGCGGAGGGGAAAGCCAATAAAGAAGTCGCGACTCTCCTCAACATCGGCGTCACTACCGTGGAGACGCACCGCACCCACATCTTGCAAAAGCTGGGCCTACACAGCGTTCCGGACCTCATCCTGTATGCGGTTCGCAAGGGTATCATTGCCTAAACCGCGAGGCCCCGCGAACGCTCTCCAAAATGCGTCGACGATTTGCTCCGGCATGCCCGGCGGTGCGGAGGTAAGCATCAGCCGATGGTACAGAACCGGGCCGAACAGCAGGTGAACCGCCAGGTCCATATCGAGATCGGCCCGCAGTTCGCCGGCCGCAATAGCGCGCTCGATCAGGCGCACCACGCGGAGGCGGCGCGGTGCTTCGATGCGTTCCCGCCATGCTTTCAGGAATTGCGGATGGCGCGAAACATGCCCGAAAATTTTAGGCAACAGGCGCATCAGTTTGCGCGGCCGCGGAGCTTGCGCCAGGTGCCGCAACAACTCGACCACTCCGGCGCGCGCATCTTCACCGGCGTTTTCGGGCGGGAGGCCATGCTGGAGTTTTCCGATAGCTTCGAGACACAGCGCATCCTTGTTCGCCCAGTGTTTATAGATGGTGGCCTTACTGACGCCCGAATGTTCGGCAATCGCATCTACGCTCACACCGTCGATGCCATGTTCGGCGATGAGCTTGAGAGCGGACGAGAGAGCCTCTTCGTGTGCGCGCTCACTGCGGGTGCGGGACATGGCGCGATCCCTTCAAACCTGAATCCGCGCAAACAGGCGCGCACCGAGCAGGATGAACAATGCCGAGAGGCCCGCCAGAACGCCCAGATCCGTCGTGATACTGAAGTGCGCGGCGGCGCCTCCGAGCGAGGCTCGCATCCCATCGACGGCATACGCGAAGGGGTTGAACAGCGCGAGAATCCGCAGCGGCTTCGGGACGAAATTCAACGGGAAAAAGGCGCCCGACAGATAAAACATCGGCATCGCCATATAGTTGATGAACAATTGATACGCCTGGAAATCTTCCATTGCCGAGGCCAGCGCCATGCCCCATGCGGTAAACAGGCAGGCGGTGAGCAGCATGAAAGCGAGCCCTAAGGCAGAGGCGGCCAAGCCGGCGGGCCGGAAGCCCACGATCGCGGTCGCCAGCGCCAGCAGGAGGCCGCCGAGAATGGAGACGGTCGCGCCCCCGGCCGTTCGTCCCATGAGCAGCGCCAGGCGCGAGACCGGCGCCACCAGCGTCATCTTAAGGAAGCCGAAACGGCGGTCCCACATCATATCGGCGCCGGAGAACAGCCCCAGAAACATAATGGGCATGACGATCAGTCCGGGAGCGAAAAATTGGATGTAGCTGCCCTGTCCCGCGCGCTGGAAGATCTGGCCGAATCCCAATCCGAACGCGACCAGGAACAGCAGAGGCTGGCTGAGCGACGCCGCCAACCGGAACCGCGAACGGCTGATGCGCTTCATCTGCCGGAGCCACAGCACGTACACTGTGTTCATTGCCGCCTCCGCCATCTGCGAATCCGGCCTAGCTGCGGCGCAGGCGCCTCTTCGCGAATTGTCGTTCCTGTTAACGCGAGGAAAGCGCGTTCGAGCGAATCCGTACCGGTGCGCGCCTTCAACTCACTCACCGTTCCCTGCGCCACGATCCGCCCATGATCGATGATGCCGATTCTATGCGCCACGCGTTCCGCCTCTTCCATGTAATGGGTCGTCAGGAACACGGTGATGCGCTCCATGTCATTCAGTTTTTGCACGTGCGACCAGAGCAGGTTGCGGGTTTGCGGATCGAGCCCCAGCGTCGGCTCGTCCAGAAACAGAATTTTGGGTGTGTGCAGGAAGCTGCGCGCGATTTCCAGACGCCGCTTCATGCCGCCCGAAAACTGTTTCACGGAATCGCGGCGGCGGTCCCAGAGTTCAAACAAGTTCAGCAGAAACTCAATCCGCTTCGCCCGCGGGCCGCGCGGCATACGATAGAGCCTGCCATGCAGGTCCATGTTGTCGTAGGCGGACAACTCGTCATCCGTGCTGGAATCCTGAAAAACAATACCAAAGCGCCTTCTCACCTCATCCGGATGGGCGGTTACATCGAGGCCATCCACTTCCACCCGTCCGGCGGTCGGCCGGAGCAGTGTGGTTAACATTTTGATAGTGGTCGTCTTCCCCGCCCCGTTCGGTCCTAAAAAAGCAAATATCTCCGCTTCGGCCACTGTGAACGAGATATCGCTTACCGCTTTCACGTCTCCGTATTGTTTCACCAGATGTTCGACACGGATCATGCGGCTCTCGAACCATACTAAACGGTTCAGTTTAGAAATACAAGGGTGGAGCACCGCGAGCGCCGCACGGTACGTGTGGGAATTCGAGGGATTGGCCCGCCCGCCCCGGGATTACCCCCGATCTTCCCCCAGGCCGCAACGCTACACTGATAGCAGATGCATCGATTCGTTATTATTCCTCTTTTTGTCCTAATTTCCCTGACCCTGTTCGGTCAGCGCGGGAATCGCCCCGCACCGCCGGCTCCCTCCGAGGCGGCCGCGGGCGCGCCCGCTTCGCAAAGTCCCGCAGCACCGGCTGCTACGCCTCCCAAAGTCGAGGAAAAGACCTCCAAAACGGAGCATTCCATTCAGCTTAATGGCCAGGCTCTCAAATACACGGCGGTCGCGGGCACCATGCTGCTCAAAAAAGAAGACGGCACCCCCACGGCCAGCATCTTCTACATCGCCTATACAAAAGACGGCGTAACGGATTGGAGCCGACGCCCGCTCACGTTCGCCTTCAACGGAGGCCCTGGGTCCTCCTCCGTCTGGCTGCACCTGGGAACACTCGGCCCCAAGCGGGTCGTAATGGATCCTGAGGGCAATCCGCTGCCGCCGCCTTACCGGTTCACCGATAACGAGTATTCTCTGATCGATCAGACCGATCTGGTCTTCATCGATCCCGTCAGTACCGGCTTCAGCCGCGCTGTGCCGGAAAACACCGCCCGGAACTTTCATAGCCTGAATGGCGACGTGCAGTCGGTGGCCGATTTCATCCGCCTGTACACCACACGCAACGAGCGCTGGGCATCACCCAAGTTTCTTGCAGGGGAAAGCTACGGCACAACGCGCGCGGCGGCGCTCTCCGGCTATCTGCAAAATCAGCTCGGTATGAACCTGAACGGTATCGTGCTGCTCTCCTCCGTGCTCAATTTCGAAACCATCCTGCCACAATCCGGGAACGACTTACCATATTCGTTATTCCTTCCTACCTACACAGCCGCCGCGTGGTATCACAACAAGCTGCCCAAAGATCTGCAAGCCGCGGGTCTCATCAAGGCCCTAGATGAGGCCCGGCGATTCGCGGGCGGTCCTTACACCACGGCGCTATTCAAAGGCGATTCCATTTCCGGGGAGGAGCGCGCCGCCGTCGTCAAAAACGTTGCGCGGCTCACCGGTCTCTCCCCGCAATACGTGGAGGAGAGCAATCTACGAATCCCTCCCAACCGTTTCGAGAAGGAGCTGCTGCGCGATCAGCGCCGGATTATCGGCCGGTATGACAGCCGCCTCAAAGGCGCAGATGAGGACGCCGCCGGCTCCAATCCCGATTACGACCCAAGTTACACCTCCGTACAGGGCGCGTTCACCGCGGCGTGGAATCAGTATGTGCGCGCCGATCTGAAATTCGATAGCGACCTTCCGTACGAGGTTCTCACCGGCCGGGTCCAACCCTGGAGTTTTGACGGCTACGAGAATCGTTACGTGAATGTAGCCGACACACTGCGTGAGTCTATGACCCACAACGCGGCGCTCAAGGTATTCGTAGGGGCCGGTTATTACGACCTCGCAACGCCGTTCTTCTCCGTTGAGTACACGCTGAGTCACATAGGGCTCGATCCCAAAATCCGGGATCACATTACCCTGGGTTATTACGAAGCCGGGCACATGATGTACACACACTTAAAGTCCCTCGAGAAGGCGCATTTGGATATTAGTAAGTTCCTGGCTTCTTGCTTGCCTCCGGCCTAAGTGTTTGCGCGCGCCCCGACTCACTTACTGGACGTAACCCAGACTCTTCAGGCGCCGCAAAGCTTCGGGATCAAGCGAGATCGCCTGTCGCGGGTGGCTCGGAAAGGTCTTCATCCAGGCATGCAAGTCGCCATTCAACTCTCGCCCGAGACCTATCATGCTTGGGTATAAGTCGCGCGTCTCATCGGGGTCGCGACTGATATCGAAGAGTTGCCGGCGTCCATTGGTCGAAGTGACGAACTTATAAGGCCACGAAAAGACTGCGCGCGCGATGCAACCGCGCGGGCACTCGAGTGAGCCAAGCACCGCACACGGAAAGGTCTCGCTGAAGATTTCCCGGGCTTTCGCCTGAGGTGGTTCCAACAGGCTACGCCCCTGCATATTCGGCGGCAAGGCCAGGCCGAGTTGCTGAAGAATGGTGGGCGCCACATCGATCAGGCTCACGATCGAGTCCACTGAGCCTTTCTTCGCGGAAAAGGGATATTTCACGATGAGCGGCACGTGGAGCAGATTTTGATACGGCGAGTTGGCGTGCCCCGTCAGGTTCCGCTCGCCGAAAGCTTCCCCATGATCGCTGGTTACTATGATCATGGTGTCTTCATAGGCGTTTCGCCGTTTGAGCCAATCCACCAAGCTGCCGATCTGCGCATCCATGTAAGCAATGCCGCCGTCGTATTGCGAGATGGTGTGCGGACGGTAGTTGGCCGGCACAGCCTCTCCGCGGGCAATCGCCTGCTGCTCTAGATCCAGATCGTCCCCGGTCAATTGCCGGTTTTTGCCTGGAAACAGTGTGTCATAGGGCGCGGGCGGCACGTAAGGGAAATGAGCGTCCATGAAGTTCAGAAACGCGAAGAACGGTGCGTCTGAGCTGCCGCGCCGGTCCAGAATCGAAACGAGCCGCTGCTCTATGTCTTGGCTGCGGCTGTACAACCGATCGAACTGTGAAGTGTCGAAGCCGTAACTGATCAACCGCCGCGCGGGACGGCGCAGCAGGTACCAGTTCTCGGCGGTGAGCACCGGGACCGGGCGGGGAATTTCAAAAGCTTCGAATCCGCGCACTAAGCCGAATTCATCACGCATATAGAGATTGGCGGCCACGCCCACGGTGAAGTAACCCCGCTCGCGTAGCAGTTCCGCAAGCGTGGGAACGCCCGCTTCCATTTTGCTGCCGTAAGCCGCTTCGGGAGGCCGGCAGTATGCGCCGTGCCAGCTTGGATAAAGCCCGGTGAACAACGAGGCGTGGCTGGTGAGTGTAAAATTCGAAGCCGCCATGGCGTGTGTGTAGACTGCGGCGTCGAGCGCCAGTTGCCGCAGATGCGGTGTGTTCGGCCGGACGTAACCGTCGAGTCCTAAATGATCCGCACGCACGGTATCCATTACGACGAGCATCACGTTCGGTTTGCCTGCTTCGGAGAACACGGTTGCAGCCTGGGCTTTGGGAGTTTGCGTCCCGCTTGCCAATTCACTAACAGCTACTAAGACAATGGCGGCGGCCGGCGCGAATGCCCACGAAGACGCTTCGATCCAGCGCCGCCGTTGAATCCGCGCTCTCGCGATACGTCCGATTACCACGGAGCCGATGGCTAAGGCAAACAGCAGCAGGATCAGCAGCCATAACATGACCCGGATGTGAGAACCGAACTGTTCGGCGGTCCCCATGTTACGCACCACCGCCTCTTGACCTATGCCGAGCAGAAGGCCGGAAAACACCCACGGGTTTGTGAGATATCCGAAACGGATCCGCCAAGCATCGGACCGAAGGCCGGCGAGGAGAATCCCGATAAACAGCGCACTGCTTGCAGCCAGCCAAAACCAGCCGTCGGATGTGCGGGGAGAGGCCAACAGGTTGACGAAGAAGGCGGCCGCTAAGCTCAACGTGGCCGCCTGCTGGAATTGGCACGGTTCGCCTGTATGACCAAAGAAAAAGACGGCGAGACCCGCGAGCGCGCCGCACACAGCTCCAAACAGCGCGAACGCCCCAACGAGTAACCATGTGAGTTCCCAGTGCCACGGAGTGAAACCGGCGTACGGACGTGCAAAGCTGAAGAGGAGTGAAGAGAACACAAACTCCGTGGCGGCGTACGCAGACCAGGCGGACAGGCCGAAAGCGACGCCGGTTCCTAGAGCGCTACGGAGGTCTCCTCGCCGGGCGGTCATAGTTGCGCATCCCCGGGAGAAAAGGACATCATTGTCTTATGATGACACGGCGCGCCGGGTTTATATTCATGGCGGCGGCCTGCTTTGCGAGGTTAGCTTGCGACTTGTTCTTCCATTACCGCAGCTCGCCCGTGGCTTTCGCCTATATAGGACCCGGCGCCGGATTCGCTTTTTTGGGTTCATTTTTGGCTGTGATTGGTGGATTGGCCCTCGGTCTGATCTCGGTGCTAACGTGGCCCTTCCGCTTGATATGGCGGACACTGAAGGGCCGGCAGGGTTACAAGAATGCAAAGATTCGAAAGCTGATTTTTTTAGGTTTGGACGGCTTGGACCCCGGCCTGGTAGAGCGCTTTCTGGGCGAAGGAAAACTTCCGAATTTTAACCGGCTGAGGGAGACCGGCGGTTTTCGGCGGCTGCGCACGACGTTTCCCGCACTCTCGCCCGTGGCCTGGTCGACGTTTGCGACTGGCGTGAACCCCGCTCGCCACAACATGTTCGACTTCCTCAATCGGAACCTGCGCACTTACCTTCCGGAGCTTTCTTCGGCGCGGGTTCGCGGACCTCGAAGAATCTTGAAGCTCGGTAAGTATCGATTTCCGCTCTCGCGGCCGGTGGTCGAGATCCGGCGAAAGAGCCGGACGTTTTGGCAGATCCTGGGCGAGCACCAGATCAGCTCGACAGTTCTTCGCGTGCCTATCACTTTTCCGCCGGAGAAGTTCCATGGCCGCATGCTATCGGCCATGTGCACGCCCGACTTATTAGGGACTCAGGGGACCTTCGCTTTATTCACTACTGTGCGAACGCATGGTTCGATGGAGAGCGGAAACGAGTACCTGCTCGCGCCCTGCTCTGATGGTTACACGGGGAAAATTCCGGGACCACAGAATTCGATGCTTGAAAACGGCGGCGATCTCGCGATCGCGTTTCGTTTGAACGTCAGCACTCATCCGGCGATCCTCGAGATCGGCGGCGAACGCCACCCCTTGCCCGAGGGCGAATACACGCCTTGGATCTCGCTGCGGTTCGCTGCGCCATTGGGCGTCAAGGTCCACGGAATCGCGCGCTTTCTGCTCACGCGATCTGAAGAAGGCCCGCGCCTTTATGTCACTCCCATCAACATCGATCCCGAACATCCCGCGCTGCCCATCTCGCATCCCACTTTTTACGCCACTTATCTGGCGAAACTGCTGGGCGAATACTCGACGCTCGGGATGGCAGAGGATACCTGGGCATTAAACGAAGGCGCGATTGATGAGGCAGCGTTCCTGGACCAGGCCTACCTCACATATCAGGAGCGCGAGGGCATGTTCTTCAGTGCGCTCGACCACACGCGCCGCGGGGTAGTGGCCTGCGTGTTCGACACCACGGACCGCGTGCAGCACATGTTTTTCCGGCATCTCGATCGCGGCGGACCCTATGCTAAAACGATCGAAGACCTGTACCGGCGCGCCGACGAACTGGTCGGCAAAACGCTTCAGTATGTCGACGAAAACACGGTGCTCTTTGTACTCTCCGACCATGGCTTTGCCTCATTCGAGCGGGGCGTCAACCTCAACACGTGGCTGCGCGACAACGGATATCTCTTCTTGAAGGAAGGCGCGGCCGGTGAAGGTGAGTATCTGCGTGGCATCGACTGGAGGCTTACCAAGGCTTACACGTTCGGCTTAGCGGGCATTTACATCAATCAGAAAGGCCGCGAATCGGAGGGCATTGTAGACCGGCGGGAGGCGGCCGCGCTCAAGCGGGAACTGGCCGCGAAGCTTTCAGGGCTGCGCGATCCGGAACGCATGCGCATAGGCATTCGCAAAGCTTGGCCCTCGGACGCACTGTACTCGGGACCCTATCTGGACGCCGCTCCCGATGTAGTAATCGGATATGAGAACGGATATCGCGCGTCTTGGGATGCCGCGGTCGGCAAAGTATCGGCCGAGGTTTTTGAAGACAACCGCAAGGCGTGGAGCGGCGATCACTGCATTGATCCGCATCTGGTTCCGGGTGTGCTTTTCTCGAATCGCAAGATCGCCGCGGAAAACCCCGGTATCGAGGACATGGCTCCGACCGCGCTCGAACTGTTCGGCGTTCCGATACCGCCCTACATGGAAGGAAGGCCGGTGCTGCGGCCCAAACCTTCGCCGGTCCCGAGCGAGGTAACGGTTTGAGGCGACGGCCACTGTGCGCTGCCGGCTGGGCGCTTTCGTTAACGATTTGCCTCGCCGGCTGCGGACACCAGAGCACTCGGGCCGCGAACGCGCGCATGATCGTGCTGGGCATCGACGGAATGGACCCGGTATTTCTGGAACGGCATTGGAACTCTCTGCCGAACTTGAACCGGCTTCGTCAACGCGGCGATTTCCGGCGCTTGGCTACCACGATTCCGCCGCAGAGCCCGGTCGCATGGTCGACAGTATCTACGGGCCTCGACCCGGGGGGCCATGGCATTTTCGATTTTATCCATCGCGACCCGGCCACACGCTTGCCCATCTCTTCGATGGCAGAGGTGACCGCGGCTTCGACGACGCTGCACATCGGTCCCTACCTTCTTCCACTCTCCTCCGGAAGGGTTGAGAGCCTGCGCGCGGGGCGCACCTTCTGGCAACTACTCGGCGACCACGGTGTTCCGGCCACGGTGATCCGCATGCCAGCGAATTTCCCGCCGGCCGAGTGCGAACAGGAATCGCTTGCGGGAATGGGCACGCCGGATCTGAACGGCTCGTTCGGGACGTTCACATTTTTCACCAACGATCCCGCGGAGAGACGCACGCAGATCTCGGGCGGCCGGATTGTGCGGCTTCACATAGAAAGCGGCAGTACCGTTCTGCATATCCACGGGCCGCCTAACACGCTCCGCGCGGATCACGCGACAAGAGATATTGCAGTGCAGGTACACGCCGATCCGACGGCGGCCGCCGCGCGCTTCGACATGCCGGAACAACAGTTTGTGTTGCGGCAAGGCGAATGGTCCGACTGGCAGCGCGCCGATTTCCGCTTGATCGCAGGCTTGAAGAGCGTCTCCGGAATTTTTCGCATCTATCTGCAACAGGTACATCCATACCTGCGCATCTATGTGAGCCCGGTCAACGTGGATCCTAACGATCCGGCCCTGCCGCTCTCTACTCCTAAGCGCTTTAGCCGCACTCTGGCGGCTGAACTCGGTCCGTTTTATACACAAGGAATCGCGGAGGAGACTTCTGCCTTTCGCGCGGGCATTCTGTCGAAGCCGGAGTTCCTAGTGCAGAGCCGCAAAGTTCTGGCTGACAGTCTGCGCATGTTCCGCTACCAACTTAACCGGTTTTCGAGTGGGCTGCTTTTTTACTACTTCTCAAGCATCGACCAGAACTCACATATGCTCTGGGGTAAATACGAAGCCGACCTGCTCGATATTTACCGTAAGGTGGACGGCGCCGTTGGTGAAGCTATGGCGCAGCCGAACACTGAGTTACTGATACTCTCCGATCATGGCTTTGCCCCTTTCGATCGCGCGGTACACCTCAACACCTGGCTCATGCAGCAGGGCTATCTGACGCTGAATAATCCCAGCCACATGGGCGATGCCGAAGAATTTGCGCACGTGAATTGGGAGAAGACGCAGGCATACGCGCTGGGCCTGAACGGAATCTACCTGAATCTGTATGGGCGGGAGAACGGCGGCGTTGTCTCTCTCGCCGATAAGCAGGATTTACTCGATGAGATTTCTCAGAAATTGCTGGATTTTCGAGATCCCGTAAACGGCGAGCACGTGATCGATAAGATCTACTTTGCGGACAAGGTGTACCGGGGGCGTAATCTGAAAAACGCGCCGGACATTATCGTCGGTTTCCGCCGGGGGTATCGCGCCTCCTGGCAGACTGCTCTGGGCGCCGTGCCCGCGGCCGCGATCGAAGACAACACGCAAGCGTGGATTGGCGACCATTGTATGGCAGCGGATGAGGTGCCCGGCGTGCTGCTGAGCAATCGCAAATTCCAGGTAGGCAATCCAGAGATGACAGACATCGCGGCGACCATTCTGAACGAATTCGGCGTGCCGGGGACACGAGAGATGCTCGGGCGAATGGTGTTTTAAATGGACCTGTTCCACACAGTTGTAAACGCGGTGTTGCGGGCGTTTGTGGCGTTATTTTCGTGGGCTCCACCCTCCGTTGGACTCACGATCATCTCAGCATCGGCAGGGATGGGCATGCTTTGGGTGTTCCGCAGGACATCCGATCAGGCTCGCATCCGCCGGGTGAAGAAGAAGGTGTACGCCCATCTACTCGAGATGCGCGTCTACTCTGACGAGCCGGCTCTCACGTGGCGCGCGCAAAGATCTCTGCTGAAGGTCAATGTGCAATACCTGTTGCTCACCCTGCCGCCGTGTCTTTTCCTGGCAGTGCCTGTTGCGGTTTTGCTGATTCACGTGGAGGCCTTCTACGGCCGCGCGCCCCTCGAATTGGCACGGCCGGCGCTGGTTACCGCCGCTTTCGATTCCGGCCCTGAAGGACCGGCGCCTGAGTTAACCATACCGCCGCAATTCGATATTTCCGCGCCTCCGGTTCGCGTGCTCTCGGAGCACCAGGTGAGCTGGCGCGTTCTCCCGCGCGCGCCGTTCTCGGGTGAACTCACCTTCGCCATCAACGGCCGGAAGGTCACGAAGAGAGTGGTAGCCGGGCGCGGCCCGGCATTCGTTCCCGGCCGCAGGGTACGCTCAGTCTGGGCGTCGTTCTGGTACCCGGACGAGCCTCACATCAGCGCCCCAGGTATTGAATGGATCGAAGTCAGCTACCCCGGAGCGGTTATCTCCGTGTTTGGTTGGCAGATACCCTGGCTCGCATGGTTTGTGATCGTTTCTATGCTTTCCGCGCTGCTGCTGAAGAAACGATTCGGTGTGACCTTGTAATATGGAACTGCCATGTTCGGACCAAGCATTAAGTTGAACAAGGACCTGTGGGAGAGGGTGAAGCGGTGCGCCTCAGCCGCCGGGTATAGCTCTCCGGAAGAGTTCGTGGAGCACGTGCTCGAACGCGAGCTGGCCAAAGTGGAAGGCGCGGCTTCAGACGAGGAGATTGTCAAGAAGCTACAGGGCCTGGGGTACATCGATTAGAGCACACACAGAGCCGCAACCGCGTCCTTTGTGCGAGCATCTTATAGATATAGCGCTCATGATTGTGCAACCTCGGTTTTGGGTTCTCTGTAGTCTTTTCGCCGCGCCGCTGCTCGCAGCCGATCCGGCCGGGCTTCCCAATTTCCATCAGGTGAACGGCCAGGTGTATCGCGGAGCACAGCCTACCGAAGAGGGGCTCCGGTATTTGGCAAAGCTTGGCGTCAAAGTGATTGTGAACTTGCGGGGTGATAGCACCTCCATCGCCGAAAAGAAACTGGCGGAGGCTGCAGGTATGCGCTACGTCAGCATTCCGCTGCCAGAGTTGCAGGCGCCGTCGCCGGAGAAGGTCGCCGAAGTCTTACAAATTTTGAACGACGCTGCCGCCGGCCCGGTGTTCGTGCACTGCCGCCGTGGCGCGGATCGCACCGGAACGGTGATCGCCTGTTACCGGATTGCGCACGACGGTTGGGATAACTCGAGGGCGCTCCACGAGGCCAGACAGTTAGGCATGAGCTGGGTCGAGCGCGGCATGCAGCACTACGTGCTCCACTACCGGGCCGACCAAGCGGCATCTACACAGCCGGCCGTAGTTCCTGCGGCTGCACTTGCACGTTAGAGTTGCTCGCGGCCAAGTGAGGCCGAGGCAGCTTTGATGTCATAGCGCGGACTCGAATACGTATTCACTAGAATACGACGATGCCGCGGGTCTGATTCGCGCTTCGTTCTGTCTCACCCTTCTGCTTGCAATCGCAACCTTGGGCTTCGGCCAAAATCGGCCACCGCAGAGCCCGCCCGGACAGCCTCCACAGCTCCACAAGATTCGCGACGATCTTTACATGATCGAGAATTCTAACGCGAACATGGCAGACCTGGCCTATTGGGGCGGGAACATTACATTCCTGGTGACAAGCGACGGTGTTCTGATGGTCGACGCGAAATTCGCCCGCGCCCATGACGACGTGGTAAGCAAGATCAAATCGGTTACCGACAAGCCGATAAAGTATCTCGTGCTAACCCATAATCACGGTGATCATGCTGACGGCGCGCAGCGGTTCGAGGACGGAGGCGCGCAGGTGATCATCTCGGCAGACGACCGTGCCAATATGCTGCGCGCCGCGAACGCGAACTGGGCGCCCTCGTTCACCTACATTGGCCAGGCGCGGATCTTCCTCGGAGGTAAAGAGGTCCAACTGCTCCAGCTTCGCGGTGACACGCGCGGCGGTACGGTCGCGTATTTCCCAGCCGACCGGGTGATCAGCCTAGGTGATCTGGTAACGACGGCCGAAGCGATCCCAAGTATCATCAACTACAGCGACGGCGGGGATTGGACGGATTGGGAGAGCTCGATGAACAGGGCTCTCGCGCTCGATTGGGATACGGCCATTCCAGGCCACGGCCCTGCTGTGACTCGCCAGCAGGTGCTCCAGATTCGCGACAAGATGGTAGCCATTCGCGAGCGCGTGCGCGTGATGAACCGCGAGAAGAAATCGTTGGAAGAGATCCAGCAGACGCTCGTGAAAGAGTTCAACTGGGGTGCCGGTCCGGCGGCGGGTGTGATTCCGGGGATGTTGGTGGAGTTGAGATAGGCGGGTCGGCTAAGGCTGCTCGACTTCGGGCTCAAGGCTTATTTGAGATGCGTCCAGGTTGCCTTGGCACATCTTTCAAGGGTCCGCGTCGAGGATACACTTCCGCAGGCCTTTCCACAGCCGATCGAAAGCTTCAGACACCGACGAGCACTGGGCCTCCATTCGACAGGTAGTGGCTCATCTAGGCGTTGCCCAAGACACGATCTATCGCTGGATTGATACTAGGGCGTTGCCGGCCCATCGCATTGGCCGCCGTTGGCGATTCAAGCTGTCGGAAATTGATTAATGGGTCCGCTCGGGTGGACCGAATGAATCGGGAGAAAGCGCGCCGCCGCAGATCCCTCACAGCCGTTAGCGTTTTGTGCGCGGCGGGTACCAATCACCTCCAACAGCCTGGATTTGAGCTTTCATCCTCGATGCTGCCATCAGGTCCCTCCGCGCCTGGCGATTCCAAATCACAGGAGTTTCTCCGAGCCGTATGAGTATCTTTGACATGCACGCCGCCGTTGTCCAGGACTATATCTCCAGTTCAACTGCAACTATCTGCGTCTGATCACGAAGGGTACGATCACATGGCGCTCGTGGTGGAGCCGGGGTATCGGCCTCTATGTGAGTTGCGAGAGCAGGTTCGAGAGTTACTTGAGGAAACCAGGCGTCGTTTGGCCTAGTTGGTGGCAGGGGCGATCTCGGGGTTGGGCTCTTCACTTTTCGCGATGAAGGAAGTACGCGCATTCACCTGCACACGAGGGCGTTGCGCGTGCGCCCTTCGCTGAATTGTGTGAGCTTGTCGCTTCAAAGTGCAAGGTGAACGGTTTCGCCAAACTGCGTTCGAGGTATGGAGCGGCATCATGACTGGGTTTTTGCCGGCGCATGTTTGTTGGCGGTTACGATCGTAGCGATGCTGCCTTGAATTCTTCGATTGCCCGGGCGGCCTCTCAGGTCGCTGGTCCTCAGCCATCCGGAGCTCGCTGAATGCTTCACATCTGCGGCAGTGAAATTGCGCTTTGAAGACAGCTTTCCAGCCCTAGGTAGGACAACCGAGCGGGGGTGAACAGATCTCGTTTCGACGACAGGAGGACTTTTCGAGGCATCAGCCCCCTTCGAATCGGCAAATCGCTAAGCTCGATCCCCGACGAGGTGGCCCTCAGGAACCGGTGTGCCCAGAGCGCGCCTTCATGATATGGTGATGAATGTTGTGAGATGGCAGCGAACAGACGGGAACGCCAGTCGAGCGGGGCTTGTGAGCGCTGGTTTTGGGCTGAAGTTTACTGTCCATTTTGCGATCAGACCCCATGGTTGGAATGGATTTGCGAGACGGTAGGGACTGGCCGCGACTACGGCTAAATCCTTGCCGGACGTTAAGTAGCGGAAAACAAAGGAACGCGGGAGTAATTCAGTGGTAGAATGCCAGCTTCCCAAAATGGCTTCCAATTGACAATAAAGCACATAGCGTTTTTGTCGGCCTCGTTCTGGCGATTGAGGATGCGCCGTTTCCGTCCTGAAATTTCTCACGCCGCTTAACAGTGTTCAAATAGTGTTCACGCTGCCGAGGCCTCTTCCCTACTGCCCGTGCTCCATGAAGGACTGAACCACGCGGACGATTGCATCATAGGCGTACACCATCGAGTCTTGCAGGGTTTCTACGGATGCGCCGTTGGCCCGCTGGTGCCACTCCAGTTCCTTCTGCTCCCTGATGATTTTGGCAATAGCCTGGATAGCCTCGCGTTCATCGGCGGCGGTGCTCATGGGAATCATCGTAGCCGGTGTTGTCCGGCCTGGCTCAGTGACACACGATCGTGTGTTTGTGTCTTTGTGACAATACATCATTGTGGGTTAATGGTGCCTTCAACCCATTGACGGGCAAAGCTCAGCATCACGGACTTCAGGGTTAACCCTTCTCCTCCGGCCTTGGCTTTCATTCTTCTGTGCAGGTCTTGTGGAAATTCAAACGTGACACGAACAGTCGGGCCGTCACTCGCCGGTGCTGGCTCGGG
>JAFAWA010000376.1 GCA_019242155.1 Terriglobia bacterium
ACGAAGCTCTTTGTCGGATTGCAGCAGGGGGTTGGTGGCGAGCTCTTGCCCAAGCCGGTAGGACAGCTCCGTTATGGGCGCAGGCTCCGCACCTGCCCGGATGGCTCCACAGCGGGCATACAGCGCATTTCGATTGTCTCCAGCCACAACAAACAAACGCCGGGCCTGCTCAAAAAGGGGGCGTGCCGCGTACCAGTTGTAGAAATCCGCGAAATGAAGAGCTCGGTCCAGAACGGATCGTGGCGAAGGGGCGCCAAGAGCCGCGGCGGTGGTAATAACCAAAATCTTCCCGAGACGCACGTTGAGACGTACCGGGCGCAAATATGAATTTGCCATACATAATGTAAGCCACCAGGAAGGCCCGTCGGGACAAAAATGCTAAAAAGATTTCGAAGAATTCTGCGAAAAATCACAAAACGTTTTGACGAGTCACTTCCCGGTGGATGCCGATATTACGTTCTCCTGCTCCTAAATCCTTGGCGGTGCGGCTTAAAGCCCGTTGGTAACGCCCCAACCAGCCGCTCCAGCCTTCCTCCCCAGGGACGATTCCCTTGCGCAACAGCCTTTGTGCGGTTTCTCTCAGATAGCCGCGATTTTCCAGAATGCTATCGGCAGTCCCTAACTCCTCGATTTCGACTCTGCTTCGCCCGGCAGCAACGACTGTTTGCAGCCGCACGAAAGTGTTAACCTGCAGTCGGCCCGCGCTCCGCATCTGCTGCATCCGGCGCGTGTGCGTGATTGTGTACACCTTGGCATCAGTCGATTCCAAGATCACGTAGCTCGGGCCGTTCTCCTCCTCGCCGTGTACCAGGACTCTCCCCTCGACCCATTCCACCGCCCGGTGATCCAGCGGTTGAATCGGAATGCGCTCGTCGGAACGCAAAATGCCGCCAGCGGCCAGCGTCCTTTGGCGGTCGGCCATTTTCCCCATTCCGCGCAATACGCTTTCAAAATCGCGGCGAACCTCCCAGGTGTCCGCGCTCAGTCTGTGCGCCAGCCTCATTCCTTCGAGGGCCGCGAGACGGGCCACTACAAACTGGGCCTGCCCGCGACCACCCTGACAAGTAACGGGAAAGTGCGTACCGTCAGCCAACTCTGAGTTGGCGCGTGCGATGGTTCGATCCAGGCCGGTATAGCGCAGTTCGCGCACATCGCGGCGTTGCGACTCCATAGCTTGCACGCGCGTTCGATAGCCCAGTTCTTCTGTGCACAATTCCTCTGCAAGCTTGCGGATGCCATGTTTCACGAACTCTTTTGGTAGGCGAATCTCCCGGCCGCGGCGGTCCATCCCCCGCATAGCTACATGAATGTGGGGATGCCCGGTGTTGTAGTGGGCTACGGCGAGCCATTCCACGCCGGCGTCGATTTCCTTCTCCACCTGCGCCATCACGCCACGAGCAAAGCCCTGCATGTCCAATTTGTCGCCAAATTCCGGCGAAAGGATGATCTTCCAGAGTCGCGGATCGCCCGCCTCTTGCCAGCCGTTCAGGCGCTGTGCCACATCGAGTTTGTCTGTGGTTTGATCAAAACCGGCCTCTCGCTGGGCGGCCCGATAAGTGGCACTCTCCCTGGACAAATACCTCCCGTGTGCCTTCCATTGGCCTGCCATCTTATTGCGCACATAAGTTATCCTTACCGCGCACCGTTGCTGATAGCCAGATTGCTTGGTCCTGCCGTTTCTGCGCCCGGTCTGCCTGGCAAAGGCATAGATTCGGCCCAGAGCCGGCGGCGCCGAGCCTCGTGGTTCAGTAGCGGTAGGCGGGCGCCGGGGTAAGATCCGAAATTCCTTCTCATCAGGTGCCAAAGCGTCTTTAGACAAACCGACGGACTTCCGAGGTGCGGCCACAGATTCAGGCTACTTCAGCATCGATCAGCAGGCAAGATCACATCATTCGAGTAATCAGAACCTAGTCAGACAACTAAAGACAGATACAAATGCGTAGTGGAACATAAAGGAGTGTATCCCATGGTAGGAGCGTCGGTGGGGTTTCTCGTATTAACACAATCGCTTACGTGGGATACACTTTGCGCCTAGAGATCCCATATGAGTCTTATCGCAGCTTTTCTTCAGTTAATACAACAGCTTGCATGGGATACACTCTTGCATCTAAAACTAACTACAACATTGCAGAAACTTCTATAACTTCTCACTGTCCTCTCTCGATCCGCTCGCTTGAGTACCTCTCGCGAGAAATTTAGCGGATTCGTAGAAGTTTTTTGTCCCCGACCCCCTTCCTGGTGGCTTACATATTAGAGCCCCAAATCATGAGCAATGCTACCGGACAACTTGACATCAGCCGTCTCCGCGAGCGAGCGGGGGAGAAACCCCGAACCAAGATCGGGCAGGTCCGCCAGGTGTGGCCGGAAGTCAAGAACCTGCTGAGCGCCGGCCACAGCTTGAAGGACATTTGGACATGGCTCAACGAAATTGGCCTGGACATCGGATACGCTCACCTGTCCTACTGCGTTACCCAACTCCGGCAGCAGGGCCGAGCCGCAGAGGCACCGATTCAGGATTTGCTGCGGGGACTGAGGCCCCTTCCCCCGGAACAAGCGCGGCAAGACCAACCCGCCAACCAGGCCGAACCATCGCCAAACGAAGCATCCGATCCGCTGCGCAATATCCGGGAACGTCGCGCGCGAAAGAGCGGCTTTGATTATGACCCTTTCCCTACGAAAGGTTTGACCGAATAACCATGAGGCGATCACTCGCCGGAAAGGACCGCAATGCCAAGCCAAACGAACGGCCATAGGCCACGGGTGCATGTCATTTTGCAGGCAAAGGGGGGAGTCGGCAAGAGCTACGTGTCCGCTGTCGTGGCCCAATACTACCGCAACCGCCAATGCGCCGTCCGATGCTTCGACACGGACCCAGGCAATGCCACTTTTACCCAGTACAAAGCCTTGGATGTGGAACACATCGGAGATCTGATTCAAGGTGGGGTCATTAACCAGAAGCGTTTCGATCCACTCGTCGAGAAACTGCTGAACGGGGATGGCGTCTCAGTTGTGGACACTGGCGCTTCCACCTTTCTGCCGTTCTGGAATTACGTGCTCGAAAACGAAGTACTGACCCTCCTCGAAAACAACGGCAGGCAGGTCTATATGCACTGCGTCGTAACCGGCGGCCAGGCCATGAAGGACACGCTGAATGGCCTCGACCGCTTGGCCCAAACCACCAGTCACAAGTGCATCATTGTCTGGCTGAATGAATTCTTCGGCGAAGTGCGAGACGGAAACCGCCCTTTCGAGCAATTCAAATTGGCGCAGGATCTGGCGCCCAAGCTCGTCGGTTCGGTGCTCATTCGCAAGCTCAACCCGGACACCTTCGAAGACGACGTCCAGCAGATGTTGCGCACCCGGCTGACTTTTGAGGAGGCCATCGTTTCTGAGGATTTCTCGCTGGTCAGTAAGCAGCGGCTGCAAATCGTGAGGCGTGAGCTGTTTGAACAAATGGATGAGTTGGAGTTATGAACCGCGCGCAGGCCGAATTACCGCTCAAAGCACTGCCAGACAAGCGGTCTGACTCGCGAGCCTTGGCGGCAAAGGTGTTCGAACGCCATGGCATCAAGCTAGGGGAAAACGACGCTTCCTTTGCCGTGGTGACTCTCAACGAGTTGGTGATGCGAAAGCTGATGGCCGAGTGGGTTGCCCAGCTAGATCAGCACAACAAGGCGGCATTGGCCGAATTTCATCGCACAATACAAGGGCTGGAAGGGCACGCCAGCAACGTGTTGGCGCGTCA
>JAFAWA010000395.1 GCA_019242155.1 Terriglobia bacterium
CAGGTTTAGGCCTGGCGATTGTGCAGTCAGTCGTGAGCGATCACAAAGGTCGCATTTCCGTCTCAAGCCAACCGGGGAAAGGCACAACGTTCCGAATTGATCTGGTCGCAGCGTGAGACAGGCTCGTTCTTTTAAGGTTCCGGAAAGAGCGGTACGGGCTGGTTGCCCCCGGTCTAGGCCGCCGAGATGTCTCAGGATCGTTTGTTATCTTTGCCGAACTTGTGGCGTTGCCCAGCCTGCCATGTCACGCATCATCCCAGCAGCAACCGTGCGAAAAGGCTACGATAGAAACGGAGTTCCATCCATGGCAAGTCTCGACTGGTCTCAATGCCCCGCCGTAGAGAGCATCCCCGGAAAGGTTAGCGGCGCATGGGTTCTCAAAGGTACCCGCATGCCGGTTTCAGCCATCTTCGAAAACATCGAAGCGGGAGCCAGCATTGATGACCTCATGGAATGGTTTGACGGTCTGGACCGCGAACAGGTCAAGGCCGTCATCGAGTTTGCTGCGCGCAGCCTTGACAAGCCACCCGCCTATGCACCCGCGCCCTAATGCGGATCTTGTTCGATCAAGCAACGCCGGTCCCACTCCGCCCCTTTCTGCAAGGCCATACCGTCAGGACTGCCGCGCAGGAAAAATGGGACCGCTTGCGCAACGGCGAATTGCTCAAGCTCGCCGAAGCCTCTGGCTTTGATATGCTTCTTACGACTGATAAAAACCTAAAATATCAGCAGAACCTTGTCGGCCGCAAAATCGCAATCGTTGTCTTAGGCACACAGCAATGGCCAGAACTACAGCCGCATGTGCAATTGGTTGTCGCAGCCGTGAACGCCGCCGCCCCCGGCAGCTATGCCGAGGTCCACGTTCCTTTCGAGTAGCCACATTTCCATCCGGTCCATTTCGCCGCAACGAAAAAACCCGCGCCTCATAGAAATGGCTTCGTTTCGCCAAACCCCGGGGGCGCTCCATTTCCCTCGGTCACACCCCGGAGCCGAGTCCGCCCTGCCGGCGCTGCTATAATCGAATCAGATGTTTTTCAGGAGCCCGCGCCAGCGGGTTGGCTCATTTCCGTATCTCTCCCCGCCTCAAAACTCCAGACTGCGCCAAATTTTTGAGCTTGGAGGTATTCAGCACCCCCTTGACGAAAGCTAGCGTTTTAATCAGCAGAGGCGTCGAAAGCCTCTTTGGCACCCGCGATGAGAACATCCGGTTACTCGAAAGCGGGTTGAACGTCCACACGCAACTGGTCGACAACCACCTCGAAATTGAAGGCGAGCCGGACAATGTCTCCCGGGCCGAAAAGATCCTGGAGGACTACAACACACTCGTTAGCGAAGGCCACATCTTCAATAATGGCGACCTCAACAGTTACTTGCGAGTCGTCACGCTTGACCCCGAAGTCTCTCTGCGTGCATTGGTGCGGAGCGGCCGGCAGCGCAGCTTCGGCAAAAAGCTGCTCGCTCCGAAATCCGTAAATCAGCGCCGTTACCTGGAAGCTATTGAACGCAACGATCTGGTCTTCGGCATCGGACCGGCGGGAACCGGCAAGACCTATCTGGCCGTGGCTATGGGCGTCTCTGCGCTCCTTGCCAAACAGGTCTCGCGCATTATCCTGACGCGCCCGGCTGTGGAGGCGGGCGAAAAGCTCGGGTTCCTCCCCGGCACTCTTCAGGAAAAGGTCGATCCGTTCCTGCGTCCTCTCTACGACGCGCTTTACGAGATGCTGGACACCGACCGCGTCGAAAAGCTTCTGGAACGCAATGTAATTGAAGTAGCGCCCATCGCTTTTATGCGCGGCCGCACCTTGAACGACAGCTTCATCATTCTCGACGAGGCGCAAAACAGCACCGCCGAACAGATGAAAATGGTGCTCACGCGCCAGGGGTTCAACTCGAAAATGGTGGTGAACGGCGATATCACGCAGATCGACCTGCCCGCCGGCCGCCGCAGCGGGCTTATCGACGCCACAGACGTGTTAAAAGGTGTTGAAGGTATCAGCTTTGTGCACTTTGATGAGCGCGATGTGGTCCGGCACCCTCTGGTACAGCGAATCGTAAAAGCCTACGAGCGTTCCGGCGAAAGCGCAGGCGGCTGGCAACTCTCGTTGAAATTGTCCGAACCGCCGGCGGACAGCGGCAACGAGGATAAGCCCGAGCCTCCGGCCTCCGACACGGCCGCGCGCGCCTAGTGCTGCATCATGTCCCCGGAAGGCAGTAGCATCACGTTTCGCAGTGTTCGCGGCGCTTCCCTCCGCCGGAGTACCGAACGGTTCGCAAAGACACTCGAATGGCGAGTCGCCAAGGGCCGGCCGTTCGCGTGCCTCATCACTACGGATTCCGAACTGCGCCGGCTCAACCGCGAGTTTCGCGGGAAGGACGCGGCCACCGATGTGCTCTCCTTTCCCGCAACCGAAATGGCTGAACCCGCGGCGGGCGGCTATCTTGGTGATCTCGCCATCTCGCTCGGCCGCGCGCGAGCGCAAGCGGCTGCATTCGGTCACACGGTCGAGCGCGAAATTCAGATCCTCATGCTCCACGGCGTGCTGCACTTGCTGGGCATGGATCATGAACGCGATCGCGGCCGAATGGCGCGCGCCGAAAAGCAGTGGCGCGCGAGGCTGAGCCTCCCTGCTGGGCTTATCGAACGGGTGCAAGCATGACGCTAGCCGTCATATTGGCAACCCTGCTCGCCGTCCCCTTGCTCGCCGTCGTTAGCTTCGTGCAGGTGCTCTACCTCGAAAGCATGCGGCTACGTACGCGCGATCTGCCCGCACTCAAGTTTTTTAAAGACACCCTCGAGGATAAGCTTGGTGTGAAGACCGAGCGCGGCGCCGCATCTTTTTCGCTGGTTAAGCACACGTTGTTACTGCTGGTCGGGATCTGCTATTTTGCCTGGTTTGCCGACGGCTTACCTTGGAACTGGACCGCATTCTGGCAATCGGCTCTAGCCGCCTGGCTCACCATGGTAACGGTAACCTACGCTCTGCCCCAACTGCTTTATCGCCGCACTCACGCACAATGGCTGACGCCGCTCGCTCCTCTCCTCCGCGGACTCGCGTGGCTCGCGCGTCCGTTCGAAGCGCTTCTCAGTTTCTTTCAGTCTCTCGTCGATCTTGCCGAGGATGGCTCCGCCGCACAGGAAGAGCCGACACCGGCCGAAAACATCGATGCTCTCATCTCTGCCGGTACTGAGGAAGGGCTGATCAAAGAAGAAGACCGCCAGTTGATTCAGTCTGTCGTTGAATTTGGCGAAAAGGTCGTGCGTGAAGTCATGACGCCGCGCCCGAACATCGTTGCTATCTCGGCCGATGCGACTCTCGGGCAGTTACGCCAACTGGTTATCACCGAACAGTACTCGCGCATTCCGGCTTACGAACAGAATATTGATCAGGTCATCGGGTTCGTTCACGTTCGCGACATGTTCGAGCTTGAGGAAGAGGAGCGGGAACGGCGCAGCGTGCGCGAGTTACTCCGGCCGCTGCTTTTCGTTCCCGAATCCAAGGCAGTAAACGACCTGATGCGGCAGATGCAACAGGAAAATACTCACATGGTGATCGTAGTCGATGAGTATGGTAATACCGCCGGACTGGCCACCATGGAAGACCTGCTCGAAGTCATCATCGGTGAGATCCGCGATGAACATGAACCCGATAGCGACATCATCGAGGATGGGTCCGGCGGGTATATCGTCTCCGGGAGTTTTGATGCAACCCGCGTGGGCGACCTCTTCGAATCGTTCCACCGTGAAGAGGATCTCGAATCGACAACTATCGGCGGCATGGTTACCGAGTGGCTCGGCCGCGTGCCAACGGCCGGAGAGTTCGTTGAGCGCGATGGATTGCGTTTTGAAGTGCTCGCAAGCGACGAACTGCGTGTGGATCAGGTCCGCATCAGCAGATCACAGGCCGTCGCGCATGAGTGACGCATTCCGTTCGGGCTTCGTCTCCCTCGTGGGCCGTCCCAATGCGGGCAAATCGACGCTGCTCAACACGCTCGTGGGGCAGAAGGTTGCAATCGTTGCCGGCAAGCCGCAAACCACCCGCGTCTTGATCCAGGGCGTCCTAACCCTGCCCGACGCCCAAATCGTGTTTGTGGACACTCCCGGCATCCACAAGGCCGATACCCCGTTGAACAAGCGCATGATGGATACCGTCCGCGCGGCGCTCGAAGAGCGCGACCTGTTGCTCTTCATTGCCGATGCCGCGCAACCGTTCAGCAACGAGGACCGGCGCGCGCTGGACGTTTTACGCCAGACCGGCACTCCCGCCGTGCTGGTGTTGAACAAGATCGACCTGCTTAAGGACAAGGCGGTGCTTTTGCCGTTGATCGAACATTACAAGGCCGCTTACGAATTCGCCGGCTACGTTCCGGTTTCCGCCGCCCGCGCCCAAGGAGTGGAGGAGCTCCGAACTCTGATTCTGAGCCATTTACCAGAAGGCCCTGCTTACTTTCCCGAAGATCACGTTACGGATCAGCCGGAGCGCTTTCTCGCGGCTGAACTGATCCGAGAAAAAGTGCTCCTCGCGACGCGCCAAGAGGTCCCACACTCCGTCGCCGTGATGGTGGACGGCTGGGAAGAGACTGCGAACATTACGCGTATCTACGCCACCATTCGCGTGGAACGCCCCGGGCAAAAAGCCATCATTATTGGGGCCAAAGGCGCCATGCTGAAAAAAGTGGGGACTCTCGCGCGGCAGGAAATGGAGCGTCTGTTCGGCATCAGAATATTCCTCGATCTGCGCGTGCGCGTCGAACCGGGGTGGCGCACGCGGCCAGGCTTCCTTGATTCGCTCGACTGGCGTACAATGGCCGGGAAAGATGAAATCTAGATTCTTCCCGCTGCTGCTGTTCATTTTTGTCCTGTTCAGCGCGTCTTTCGCGAAGGACACTCCCGTTTCCGACAACCTGATTACGGACCAGGTCAGGATCAAATTGGCGGGCGATCAGTTAGTCAAAGGCGGCGCTTTACAGGTGGACGTGAAGGATGGAGTGGTCACTCTGAGCGGTCCCGTCGAGGAGTCCAAACAGAAGGAACGCGCCGAAAAGCTCGCGAAGAAAGTTAAGGGCGTCAAGCAGGTCATCAATAACATCAGCTTTCGCAAATGAGATTGGTTCTTCTCGTTCCCTGGCTATGGCTTGGAGCATCCGCTCAAGATTTCACCCTCGCCGCGATCAGTAAAATCGCTACCGGCTATCGTTTCACCGAAGGCGCGGCCTGGTCGAAGGACGGGTTTCTCATCTTCAGTGATACCGCCAAGAATCAACTTTTCAAGTGGGTGCCGGGGCATGCCGCCGAGATCTTTCGGGAGAATGCAAATGGCCCGAGCGGGAACGTTTTCGATGCTCAGGGCCGTCTGTACACGTGCGAGACCCGGGCCCGCCGCGTGACACGAACTGACCGCAACGGGAACATCGAAATTCTCGCCGAACGCTGGGAAGGCAAGCGTCTGAACGCCCCGAGTGCAATCGCCATCGCCAAATCCGGCCAGGTCTACTTCACGGATTCTGCGTTTGGATATCAGTCCGATAATCGCGAGTTGGATTTTTATGGCGTTTACCGCATCCCGCAAAAAGGGCCGCTGCAGCTTGTAGCAAAACTTCCGGGACGCCCGCGGGGAGTGGCGCTCTCTCCCAACGGCCGCACGTTGTATGTGTCCGAGGCTGATGATCACCGCGTGCTTGCTTACGATCTCGATCGCAATGGGGAGGCGTCCGGCGAACGAATTCTGATCGCGGACACCGAGGGAGTGCCGGGCGGCATATCGGTGGATGAAGCAGGCAATCTGTACGTGGCTGCGAACGGCGTCTCCGTTTACAACTCGGAGGGCCGGCTGCTGCGCACGATACCGACCCGCGATCCGGCTTCGAGCGTCTCATTTGGTGACGCGGATTCCAAATCGCTATTTGTCACGGCGCGCGGCGATCTCTACCGTCTTCGCCCTGGAGAAAAGTGAGCGACGAACGGCGCTACCCTAGATATCCGCTGTTGGGTGTCGGCGCGTTGGTCTTCAATGAAGACCGCATCCTGCTTACGCAGCGCGGGAAGCAGCCGCTGATAGGTCAATGGTCGCTGCCGGGCGGCCTTGTGGAAACCGGGGAATCGCTCGAAACCGCGGTTTGCCGCGAACTGCTCGAGGAGACGGGCCTGAAAGTGAGTCCGCTGGGCGTTCTGGAGATTTTCGAACGCATCATTCGCGATGCGAACGGCGCTCCCGAATATCACTACGTCCTCGTGGACTATGTTTGCGAGGTTACCGGTGGCGAGCTGTGTGCCGGCGATGATGCCTGCCGTGCCGAATGGGTGCCTCGCGATCAGTTACCCGGTCTTGATATCACCGAAGGAACTCTCGCCGTGATCGAAAAGGGCTTCCGAAACCGGCGACAATATCAGTAGCCGAACGCCGACCGGGATCAAAGGCGCAACCCTTGAAAACCAGCGCAGAAGTATTAGAATTCGAAGACCTGAGGCAACTGGTGGGCCGCTACGTTGCAAGTCCCCTCGGGCGCCGCGAACTGGAAAAGGTCGAGCCACATTCCAGCGGCGAATTGCTCACTCAGGATCTGGCGGAAACCGGCGAAGGAATCGGTTATCTGCGGCTGGCCGCGCGCCCGCAGACCGCCGGCCGGGGAGCGGCCATCCGCGTCGATTTCGGAGGACTGCCGGATCTTGAAGTGCCGGTCCATAAGCTCCGCATCGAAGGCGCTCGCCTGGAACCGCGCGAGATCTTCGACGTGTTCCACTTTCTTGACCGCGCTGCCGACGCGAAGTCCGTGCTTTCCGCCGCTGCCGAGCGGTTTCCGCGCCTCGGCGCGCGCGCCCAGAGCATCGGCGACTTTCGCGGCCTGCTCAAAGAGATCGACGGCAAAATTCTACCCGACGGCTCCGTGGCCGATCACGCCAGCGTAGCGCTCGCCCGAATTCGCCGCGATATCGAGCGGCAGAAGAAGGCCATCCAGGAATCGCTCGAACGATTCCTCCGCTCCCATCGCGAAGAAGGTGTGCTGCAGGAGGAGTTCGTTACCATTCGGAATGAACGTTTCGTAGTGCCCGTTATCGCGGGCCAGAAACGCAAGCTCGATGGTGTCATTCACGGGGCGAGTTCGAGCGGCCACACGCTCTTTATCGAACCGCTCGAAACCATCGACCTGAATAATGAACTGGTGCGGCTCGCGGAGGAGGAGGCGCGCGAAGTACACCGCATTCTACTGGAAATTACCGGCCGCCTGCGCGGATATAGTGAAGCCATCTCTCAGACTTTGTCCACCATGGCGGAGCTTGAGCTTATCTTTGCCAAAGGCCGCTTTGCCGTCGAATTCGATTGCGTCATTCCGCGCTTCGGCGATCGCCTTCTGCTGCGGGAGGCCCGGCACCCGCTGCTCGAAGACGTGCTGCGCCGCCGGCACAAAACCGCCGTTCCCATCAGCCTCGAACTGACTAGAGAACAACGCACCCTGCTGATCAGCGGCCCAAATACGGGCGGCAAAACCGTGACGTTGAAAACCGTCGGGCTGCTCAGCCTGATGGCCCAATCTGCATTGCCGGTTCCTGCAGCCGAAGCCGAATTCCCGGTCTTTGAGCAGGTGCTTGCCGATATCGGCGATTACCAGTCGATTCAGGAAAACCTCAGTACGTTTTCCGCGCACGTCTCTAATATCCGCGAAATGGCCCTCGATGTTACCCCGGATTCGCTGGTCCTCCTGGACGAACTCGGCGCAGCCACAGATCCGGAAGAAGGTGGCGCGCTCGGAACCGCCATCGTCGAGCATTTCCGTGCCGCGGGAGCGTACACCCTGATTTCCACGCACCTGCTTGCTTTGAAAATCTATGGAGCAGGCACTCCGGGCGTAGTAAACGGCTCCATGGGCTTCGACGAAAATACGTTGGAGCCGACTTACCAACTGCGGCTCGGCCTCCCCGGCAAATCCGCGGGTCTGGAAATCGCCACCCGTTTGGGGATGCCCGAGGACATTATGCGCCGCGCGCGCCAATCGCTCAGCGATCACGAACGTGACGTGACGCGCTTCGTGGGCGAACTGCAGCGGCGTGTCGAAGAGACCCGAGCGCTCGAGCAGAGCTTGCGTGAAAAGATTGCCGTCGCGGAGAAGCGCGAAAGAGAGGTCGCCCGCGAATGGGAGGTGCGTGAAAAAGCCAAGCTGCAGGAACTCGAACGGCGCACCGACCAGGCGCTCGCCCGTTTCGAATCGCAGGCGCAGCAGACCATTGACCAGATCACACGCAGCGCCGAACAGCGTAAAGCGGCTCAGGAAGCGCAGCGGAAGGTTGCGAAGGCCAAGCGCGAATTGCGCGAGGACTTCCAGACCACCGTACTCGCTACTCAGGAAGATTCCCGCCAGGGGCAGATTCAGCCGCTGCGCATCGAGGAGGGTGCGCGTGTCCGCTTGCGGGACGTCCGCGAGCCGGCGCGGGTGCGGCGAGTGCTGGGAGGGGGCCGCCTCGAGGTGGAAGCCGGCTTCATGAAGATGCAGGTCTCGACAGACGACGTTATGGAAGTACTGCCCGAGAAAGACGTGCCTGCGGCCAAACTGCCCCAGGGCGTCAGATACAAACCGGCGCCGGCCTTGGCCCCGGTTCACCAGGAGATCAATGTCATCGGCCGGCACGCGCAAGATGCCCGCGACGCGGTGGACGAATTCCTCGACCGCGCCGTCATGGCGACAGCGAGCCGCGTGCGTATCGTTCATGGATTCGGTATGGGTGTGCTGCGCAAGACCATTCAGGAGCTGCTCAGCAGCCACCCCCACGTGGCGCGATTCTATCCGGCGCCGCAGCAGGAAGGCGGAGCCGGGGCCACTATCGTCGAAATCAAAGATTAAGCCGAAGCTCGCTACCATGAGTACTCATGCGTTTAAAGATCGTCCAGGCAGGGGAACCAGTGCTGCGCGTGCAGGCGCGCCGGCTTTCGCGCAAAGAATTACTCAGCTCCGAAACCCGGCAGCTTATCGATTGGATGCGCGAGACGATGCGGGACGCTCCGGGCGTGGGCTTGGCCGCGCCGCAGGTAGGGCTTCCGCTTGCGCTCGCGGTAATTGAAGACCCGCCCGAGGTGCAGCGCGCAATTCCGCCGGAGAAACTCGCGGAGCGCGGCCGCCGGCCCGTGCCCTTTCACGTGATCGCGAACCCCACGCTTCGCTTGGAAGGTGAGCCCGTCGAGTTCTTTGAAGGCTGCCTGAGCCTGGCGGGTCTGACCGCGCTTGTGCCGCGCTCGTTACGTGCTCATGTCGAATGCCTTGACCACAATGGCAACCCGCTCACCATACATGCCGAGGGTTGGTACGCGCGTATCCTCCAACACGAAATCGATCATTTGAACGGCGCCATGTATGTGGACCGGATGCACACCCGATCACTCATGACCATCGACCACTTTACTCGCCTCTGGAGCGAACTGCCCATAGCCGAAGTGAAAAAGAACCTCGGCATCTAGCCGGCTTTCATTTTGCGCGCGATTAGAAACGCCAGTTCCAGCGCCTGTTCGTAATTCAGCCGGGGATCGACCTCCGATTCATACGCCCTCGCCAAATCCTCTTCGGAAAGGCCGCCCGCGCCGCCGACGCACTCCGTTACATTCTCGCCGGTAAGCTCTATATGTACCCCGCCGAGTTTCTGCCCCATGGCTGCGTGAATGTCGAAGGCCTGTTCCACCTCCGCGTAGATATCCGAAAAATGCCGCGTCTTCACGCCCGCTGCGGTGATCTGCGTATTTCCGTGCATAGGGTCGCAAATCCACAACACCGCGCCGCCCTCGGCACGAACGGTCTCTACCAGCGGCGGTAGTTCGTCGGCAATGCGCTTAGCTCCGAACCGGTGAATCAAGGTCAAACGTCCGGGCGAGCGTTTCGGATCGAGGAGTTCCAGCCATCGCCGAATCTGCTCCGGCGCGCACTTGCCGCCCACTTTGAGTCCGATCGGGTTCTCAATGCCGCGGAGATACTCGATGTGAGCCCCTGCCGGATCGTTCGTGCGCAGGCCTGCCCACGGAAAATGTGCTGCGAGGTTGAACCAGCCCGGCTGCCGAGGTACGCGGCGCGTCTGAGCCTCTTCATAGGGCAGATGCAACGCCTCGTGCGCCGTAAAAAAATCGATGCGGTCCGTGTCGCCGGCGCGAACACCGAGCACATTCTCCATGAAGCGCAGCGCTTCTCCGATGGTCTCTACCATGCGGTGGTAATCGTCCGCTAAAGGGGAGTCCTCCACCCAGTCCAAGTCGAAGTACTCGGGATGGTGAAGGTCCGCAAATCCACCCTTCACCAGGGCGCGAATAAAATTGAGCGTGATTGCAGCCCGCTCGTGGCCTCGCAGCAAGAGTTGGGGATCGGGAGTCCGAGCCGCGATTGTAAACTCCGGGAGATTGACGTTGTCGCCGCGATAGGACGGCAGTTCGAGATCGCCCCGCTTCTCCATATCGGCCGAGCGCGGTTTGGCGTACTGGCCCGCAAACCGGCCGATCCGAATCACCGGACGCTGCGCGCCCACCACCAGAACCAGGCTCATCTGCAGCAGCACCTTTAGTGTGTTCGTGATCCGGTTGGGCGTGCAATACTGAAAGCGCTCGGCGCAATCGCCTCCTTGAAGCACAAAACGCTTTCCCTGGGCGGCTTCGGCGAGCAGTTGCTTGAGCTGCAAAACCTCCCAGCTGGTAACCAGCGGCGGCAGTTCCCGCAATTCTTTCAACACACAAGCTAGAACCGCCGTATCGGGATACTCCGGTTGCTGCAGCGCAACGCGGCGGCGCCATGTGTCCGGTGCCCAAGTCACGGCATCAAGGTTACCATGGACACAGTGGGCAGCCATTTGCCGTCTCCCGACCTCTATGCGTGATTTTCAGAGCCTCTCCGAACGCGAAATTCTTGCGCTGGCCATCTCGCAGGAAGAAGAAGACGAGCGCATTTACGCCGACTTCGCGGAGGGCCTGCGTGAGTCGTTTCCAGCTTCGGCGGCGATCTTCGAAGGCATGCAGAAAGAGGAGTCGGGACACCGCCGCCGCCTGATGGAGCTCTATCGCGAGAAGTTCGGCGATCACATTCCTTTGATACGGCGCCAGGACGTGAGAGGCTTCGTTACCCGCCGCCCCGTATGGCTGGTTCGGCCCTTGGGTCTTGATACCGTGCGGAACCAGGCGAGTGCAATGGAAGTAGAGACCAGGCGTTTTTACGAGCGTGCCGCGGCGCGTACCCGGGACCCCGGCATTCGCCAGCTCCTCGACGACCTGGCGCTCGAAGAACGGCACCACGAGTACCGCGCCGGCGAACTTGGCGAGCAGAAGCTTAAAGGCGAGATCCGCGCCAGGGAAGATGAGGCCAATCGCCGCCTGTTCGTCCTGCAGATCGTTCAGCCTGGGCTCGCCGGGCTGATGGATGGTTCGGTCTCCACACTTGCTCCGGTATTCGCCGCCGCGTTGGCCACCCATCGGACCTATGACGCCTTCCTGGTAGGCTTGGCCGCCTCTCTAGGCGCTGGAATCAGCATGGGCTTCGCCGAGGCGCTCTCGGACGACGGCAGTCTCACAGGCCGCGGCCATCCCTGGATACGCGGTGTCATTTGCGGTCTGATGACCACCCTGGGAGGCATCGGCCACACGCTTCCGTTCCTCATTCCCGATTTCCGCGCGGCCATGTCTGCGGCCATTGCGGTTGTGATCGCGGAGTTGGGCGCCATTACATGGGTACGCCACCGCTATATGGAAACGCCGCCGCTTTCCGCGGCCCTGCAGGTCGGTTTGGGCGGCGCTCTTGTATTTTTGACCGGCATTGTGATCGGAAGTTCCTGAGAGCACCGGCCCTCGCGTTGCACTAATGCATAATCAAGGTGGCGCTCCCCATGAACAACCAGGAACAGGGCGGCCCGGCAGCTTCGGCGCGGGCCCGGGAAACGGCCCTGCGCGATCTGAACCGGCGCGTCACATCCCATCCTGACTCGACGGATCTACGTTTCGAGTTGGCGTGTCTGCTCACGCAAATGGGCCGAAGCTGCGAAGCCAGGGAGGCCTATCTCGACCTGTTGGCGCGGGATCCTTCCCACCGGCCTGCATTGAACAATCTGGGCACGCTGCTACACGCCACCGGATATCGGAGTGCGGCCCGGACGGCTTATGCCCAAGCCGTCGCGTGTCATCCCGAAGACGCCATGAGCCATGTGAATCTGGGCAATGTCCTCTATGAAAGCGGCGATTTCGCGGCGGCCCGGGAGCACTTTGAAAGGGCCCTTCGATTTGAACCCGCTTATCTGGAAGCGCACCAGGGCCTGGCCTACGTGCTGGCCGAACTGGGCGATGAACAGGGCGCTGAGTGGCATCGCAGAAAAGGTTTCGAAGATCGCCCGGTGTTCGCGTTGCCCTATCATGGCGCAGGCTCTCCGATATCGGTCCTTCTGCTGATCTCCACTCTGGGCGGCAACGTTCCGACGCGCCATTTATTGGACGATCATCTCTACCACACATTCGTCGTAGTTCCCGAATTCTATGACCCCCGGTCGCCGCTGCCGCCGCATCAAGTGGTGTTCAATGCGATCGGCGATGCCGACGTGGCTGCACCCGCCCTGGCGGCGGCACAGTCGCTTCTTGCGTTGACCGAAGCCCTGGTAATCAACAGTCCATCCGCTGTCCTTACGACAGGGCGTACGCAAAAGGCCCGGCTATCGCATGTGCCGGGTGTGATCATACCCGCGACGGTCAGTCTACCTCGCGAGCTTCTAGCCGGCCCCGAAGCAGCCGCCGTAGTAGCGCGCCACGGCTTCGCTTTTCCGCTGCTCGTCAGAACCCCCGGTTTCCACGGCGGCCGCCATTTCCTTAAGGTTGAACTTCCGGAGGCGCTCCCCGCCGCCGTGGCGGAACTCCCGGGAGACGAACTCACCGTCATCGAGTTCCTCGATGCCCGAAGCCGCGACGGCAAAGTACGCAAATATCGCGTAATGATGATCGATGGCCGGCTCTACCCGTTGCACGTGGCGATTTCGAGTCAATGGAAAATTCATTACTACACAGCCGAAATGGCCGAAAATGCTGACAATCGCGCCGAAGATGCCGAGTTCCTGGCTAACATGCCGAGTGTGTTGGGCCCTCGCGCCATGGAGGCGCTAGCGCAAATTCAAGCCACACTTGGCCTGGACTATGCGGGTATCGATTTCGGCCTGAGCGCCGCCGGGGACCTGCTGTTCTTCGAAGCGAATGCCACGATGGTCGTGAACCCGCCCGATCCCGAGGAGTGTTGGGCCTATCGCCGCCCCGGCGTGGAGCGGATCTTCGCCGCTATCCGCCGCATGCTTGCCGCGCGCGTTACATCTTAAAAGTTGGCTCTTGTGCCTACGCGCCGGAAGCCGCGGTAAATGCCTGCCCGCTCGCGGCAGCTTGCGCCGCTCGGGTTGCGAGACGGTTGAAGGTCTCGATCAACTCACGCGGCTGCCGTACCGTGATAGAGCAGCCGAGCGTCAACAGCATCGCCGCGAACGGCTCCAGGTTCTGTCGCGCGCATCGCAGCGTCGTGCCGCCATTTTCGGCGTCCACTCGAACCCGGTGCAGCGCGAAATGCGATCGCACTTTGTCGACCGAGAGATCGAGCCAGACTTCAATCGCGAAGCCTGCTTCCACAAAGGGCATCGAGCGCTGGAGATAAGCGTTGGCGTCGAAACCAGCGGGACGGTCGAAGGTCTCCTCGCGCAGCTCGAGCTGCGATATCCGGTCGAGGCGGAACGTTCGAAGCGCTTCGCGCAGGAGGCACAGCCCCACCATATACCAGCGCCCGTCCATATGGACGATGCCGTACGGCTCGACTTCGCGACGGGAGGATGTTCGGTCGTGCGCCGCGTAATGGAAGCCCACGCGATGGCGCGTTCGTATGGCCGTACAGACGCGAATGAGCGATTCGGCCGAAGTTGAAATGACCCAAGGCCCGGGCTCAATTGCGACCACCTCTTCGACTGCGTTGGCGCTATCACACAGCGATTCTGGAAGCACGCGTCCGAGCTTGGCCGCAGCGCCTTCCGTTGCCGGAGCGAATGCAGCCAGTCCCAAGTGGCGCAACGCGCGCAGGCCCAGCGTGAGGGCAAACGCCTCCTCATCGGTGAACATCATGGGCGGCAAACGAAAGCCGGGCTTGAGACGGTAGGCCCCACCGACTCCACGCGTCGACTCCACCGGAATACAGAGATCCTGCAGGCGCGCGATGTAGCGCTGGACTGTTCGCGAATTGACCTCAAGCCGCCGCGCCAGTTCCGCGCCGCTCACATGTTCCCGGGCCTGCAGGATCTCGAGGACCGTGAGCACCCGCATAATCGGGTCGTACATAAAGTTCATGGTGCCATGGAATTCACGACACGAACTGTCGGGTATGGCTCGTAAGCTTCGTATATGACAGCAACCGAATCTTTACTCAGCTCCCAAGCGCTGCTCGATCACTGGCAGGGCCATCGGCGGCTCACGCGGCGGGTGATCGAGGCGTTTCCCGAAGATAAACTATTCAACTTCACAATCGGATCCATGCGGCCATTTTCTGAGATGGTCAAAGAATTTCTACACATGGCAGAGCCCATCGCTTCCGGCCTTGCGACCGGCAAATGGACGGCCTTTGGTGGTGAACTCGCTTCCGTGCGCACCAAAGCGGAGCTACTCAGTCTGTGGGACGAAGCAACCGAGAAAATCAGCGCCATCTGGCCCACCATTCCGCCGCATCGCTTCAGCGAGGTAGATAAGGCGTTCGGCCAATGGGAGAACTCGGGCGTCAATACGATCCTGTATGGGATTGAGAACGAGATTCATCATCGCGGGCAGGGGTATGTGTACTTGCGCGCGCTGGGGATCGAGCCGCCT
>JAFAWA010000467.1 GCA_019242155.1 Terriglobia bacterium
TGGAAGCTCTCTTACAGAAGTCCGGAAATGTTGTGGACCTGCTGCGCAATTCGCAGATCGGAGCCTACGTTTATCCCGTGGTTCCCACGGAATATTCGAACTGGCGCGACGAACAGGGCGCCTGGCGCGAGAGCTGCGTGCTATTCGATCAATCCCACCACATGGTGAACGTGTATATCGAAGGCCCAGACGCCGTGAAGTTGGTTACCCATCTCGGGTTCAATAGCTTCGCGAAGTTCCCGGTGGATCGAGCGAAGCAGTTCGCGCCGTGCAGTTATGAGGGTTATGTAATCGGCGACGGGATTCTGTTCCACCTGGAGCCCGAGCGGCTCGTCTTCGTAGGCCGGGCGCCGGCCGCCAGTTGGATTGAATTTCAGGCCGAAACCGGCGGGTTTAAAGTCAAAACCGAAAAGGACGACCGGTCGCCTTCGAATCCGCGAGGGAAGGCTGTGGTGCGCACCGTGTACCGCTACCAGATCCAAGGTCCGAATGCGTGGAAGCTGATCGAGAAGTTGAACGGCGGCCCCGTACCCGAGATCAAGTTTTTCAATATGGGCTCGATCAACATCGGCGGCCGGAAGGTGCGCGCTCTGCGCCACGGCATGGCCGGTGCTCCGGGATTGGAAATATGGGGCCCGTATGAGGAGCGCGAGGAGATACGCGCGATTATCGTCGAAGCAGGCAGCGAGTTCGGCTTGACTCAGGTCGGCGCGCGGGCCTATGCCACCAACACTCTCGAATCCGGTTGGATTCCCTCGCCCCTTCCCGCCGTCTACACCGGCGAGAAGATGAAAGCCTATCGCCAATGGCTGCCCGCCAGCAGTTACGAAGGCACAGGATCTGTGGGCGGCAGTTTCGTTTCGAAGAACATCGAAGACTACTACGTGACTCCATACGAAATGGGCTACGGACCGTTTGTGAAGTTCGATCATGACTTCATCGGCCGCGAAGCGATGGAGAAGATGGCCAACAAACCGCACCGGAGAAAGGTCACGTTTGCCTGGAATCCGGACGACGTCATCAAAATCTTCGAGTCGCTGTTGCACTCGGGCCAGGTCTACAAGTACATTGACCTTCCCTTAGCCAACTACACATCCGCTTCTTACGACCAGGTGCTGATTGGCGGCAAGCTGGCGGGGCTCTCCATGTTCAGCGGCTATAGCTACAACGAACGCTCGATGCTGTCGCTGGGCATCGTGGAGCATGACGTGAAAGAAGGTACCGAAGTAACGCTGCTTTGGGGCGAAGAGAACGGCGGTACGAAGAAGACAACCGTGGAACGCCACAAGCAACTCGAGATTCGGGCAGTGGTAAGTCCGGTCCCCTATTCCAAAGTGGTTCGGGAAGAGTACGCGGCAGGTTGGCGCACGCAGTAGTGAGGCGGGCGCGTTACAGGCCGGTTACGGTTTCGTTATAGAGTATCGGGCACCACTGGAGCTGCCGGACCCAGCCGGTATACGCCGGAGGATTGCGGACGCAGACGGCGGCTCCAGGCAGCAGCGAACGTACAATCCCGGATCGACGCTCCGGCTGCAACAAACGGTACGGCCAGCATCAGCGGCGTCAGCAGAAACCCCCAGGCATGCTCTTTCGGCACGTTGGCGGCAATCGTCAAGACGGTGCGGGTCAACACGAAGACGCCACCTGAAACACCGCGAGGACGAACGTACCCGGCCTTCAGCGCGTCCAGAAACTCCTGTTTGCCGCGGGCCGCAGGCGCTTCGGTATAAGCGCGGCCGAGTTCCGCCAGAGTGTGCGAATCGCTTCCGCCCAACGGAATCTTTCGCCAACGGGCGCAAAGCGTTTCGGCCGCGCGATTCGACGCCGCGGGGATGTGACCGTTGAGCGTCTCCAAGGCCGGAAAAAGGTCTTGGAATAGCGCGAAATCAGCGTGCAGACGGCTACCCGTCAATGCCGAGAAGACATGGTTTACCGCGCAAAGAACGTTGTTCTCGCGTGCGTATGCAACGAATGCGGGAAGGTCGCTGCGCCGCCGCGCGAACTCGACGTGATCGCGCTCGCGGATATCGTAGACCCCTACGTGAAGTTCGGTCCCGGACGGAAGCGTGCATGTAACCTCCTCGCTTAGAAAGAAGTCCGGGAAGTGCCGCAGCGGTTCTACGGCATCGATCGAGTCGTGGTCAGTCACAGTGACCAGGTCCATGCCGCGCTGCTTGAGTGTTTCGTAAAGCGCTAAGGGTTCATTGTAGCTTTCGCGGCAAAATCGGCGTGCCACGGGGACTGTGCACATACCACTGTGCCTGGTGTGCACATGCAAGTCACATCTCATGACCCTTTTATCAAACGGAAATAGTTACAGGATCAAAACAGGTC
>JAFAWA010000518.1 GCA_019242155.1 Terriglobia bacterium
GCGGGAGAGAAGCCCGGCGGCGGAAAGACGCTGCTCGATCGAATGTGCCTGCCAGAGCGCGAGCTCGGAGCCGCGGGATGCAATTACGAGCATCGGTTAATCCTGCAGATGGAAGACCCGCTTGACGACGGAGACGAAGTGCGCGCCTTCGGGACGGCCGGCGTGGCTTCGCAGTTCGGCGATCGGACCGTGCGCGACCTTATTCACGATGCCGCGCGTGAGTGCGAGGAGCGCTTCTTCCTGCTGAGCAGTGAAGGGTCCGTATTTGCGGCGTACCTTTTCCAATTCGCCCGTGCCGATCTGCTCGAGCTGCGTTTGCAGACCGACGATCGTGGGGGCAATGTCGGCCACATGCAAGCGGGCCAGCATGCGCTCCACCTCTTCGGCGACGAGGGCTTCGGCGCGGTCGGCCTCTTTGCGGCGCTCGCGGAGGTTGGAGTCTACGACCTCCTGTAGGGCATCGATGTCTTTTAAAAAGACGTTATCGACATCGTTGATGGCGGGGTCGATATTACGCGGAACAGCGATATCGATGAGCAGCATGGGGCGGTTGCGCCGCGCGGCAATGACGCGGTGCATGTCGTCCTTGCGAAGGATGTATTCGGGCGCGGCGCTCGAAGCGATCAGGATATCGATTTCCGGCAGGGTAGCGGCAAACCGGGAGTATTCGACGGGGGTGCCCTGAAAAATTCGCGCTAACTCAATGGCGCGTTCGTGGGTGCGGTTGGTGACGAAGACGTGGGCCTTACCGGAACTGGTGCGCTGCAGGTGGCGGGCGGTAAGCTCCGACATCTTACCGGCACCGGCGATCATGACGGTCCGGTTCTCGAGTGAGCCGAAGATTTTGCGTGCCAGTTCGACGGCGGCATAGCTCACGGACACGGCCATTTGGCCGATGCCGGTCTCGGTTCGGACGCGCTTGGCTACTCCGAATGCGCGCGTCAACAGACCGTCGAGCCAACCGCAGACAGCGCCGTTTTCCTTGGCCACGGAGTAGGCGGCTTTGAGTTGGCCGAGAATCTGGGGCTCGCCGACGACCATGGAATCGAGGCTGGAGGCGACCCGGAAGAGATGATGGATGGCGTTTCGGCCTTCGTACGAATAGAGGTATGGTTCGATGCCCGCCGGATTCAACGCCTTCTGCGAGCAGAGAAACGCGTTCACGGCGGTTCTGGGGTCGACTCCATCGTCGGCGGTAACGGTGACTTCGACGCGGTTGCAGGTGGACAGGATGAGGGCCTCGGTTATACCCGGGAGAGCGCGCAGTGTCTGCAGGGCAGCGGGCACGGTCTCTTCGCGAAATGCCAGGCACTCACGGATTTCGACCGGCGCAGTTTTGTGGCTGACCCCCGCGACATGCAGTTTCATTGGCGAAGCAGGAGCGCGCCCAGGCGAGCATGGGCCGCCCAGGTGATCATGGAGAAGCCTAGCACGGTGACGGTCATAATGGCGGCCTTGCGGCCGCGCCAACCGGCCGTCGTCCGGAGGAAGACCATTGCCATGTAGATGCCCCAGGTGAAGAATGAGATGGCGATCTTGGGGTCGCCGATCCAGGCGGTTCTCATCTCGATGAACGCCCAGGTGCTTCCGGCGATTACCGCAAGAGTTATCAGAACGAAGCCAACGGCCATGGATTTGGAAATGAGGTCGTCGAGCGTGCCCAAGGCGGGCAGGCGGTAGTAGAATTTGCGCGGCTTCTTGGCTTTGAGCTCGCGCTCTTGAGCGAGGTAGAGGAGCGAGGCAACGGCGGTGACGACCAGGGCGGCGATACCCAGCAGCACCAAAACGATATGCACCGTGAGCCAGGTATTGCGGACGGCGGAACTCGACCAGGTGCTTACGGGATTACCCAGAGTGGCGACAAGAGAGCCCACGAAGACCAGTGGGAAGATGAATGCGCTCAGACTGGCCATTTTATAGCGCCACTGCACGAACAGATAAAGTATGGCGACGAGGAAGGCGCACATCGAGAGCGTCTCGTAAAAGTTGCTGATGGGGCAGCGGTTGGCGGCGATTCCTTCTTCGGCGATCGAGACGAAATGGAATACCGCGCCGAGGCTGAACGCGCCTAAGGCGACACGGAACACCTGCTCGCGGCGGCGGACCAGCATGAGAATGGCGTGCAGAAGGCCGACCGAATAAAGAGCGGCGGCCACACGCAGCCACATGACGCTCATTGCACTCATGGGATGGGAACCTTTGGAACCAAGGCCATTATAACCTGCGCCGTGGTTAGGGTTTGCGGGGGGGGCGCGTGCAGCTTGGGGGTCGACGGATCGGGAACCGGATTAGCCCGTGTTCCGCTTCAATTGCCCGCAAGCGGCAAAAATATCGAGCCCGCGCGGCTTGCGGAGGAAGCAGGGCAGCGCGCGGCGGACGATGGCCTGGAACGCGGCCACGCGCGCCGGCTCGGGAGTTTGATAAGGGATTTCAGGACCGGGGTTTAGCGCGATCAAGTTCACCTTAGCGTTTAAGTTTGCGAGCAGTTTCACGACCCGGCGGGCGTCCGCGTCGGCGTCATTGACGCCGCGGAGCAGAACATACTCGAAGGTGAGTTTCTCCCACTCCCGCAACGGGTAACGGCGGCAAACTTCAAGTAAGTCTTTCAAGTGGTACTTGCGCGTGATCGGCATCAACTCGCGCCGCATCTCTTCGGTGGATGCGTTGAGCGATATGGCCAGCTTGGGCCGCATCTCCTGGCGGCCGAGCTCTTCGATCTGCGGAATGATTCCGGCGGTGGAGACGGTAATCCGGCGCGGGGAGAGAGAAAAGCCGGCGGGGTCCAGAAGGATGCGCGTAGCTTTCAGAACGTTGGGCAGGTTCAAAAGCGGCTCACCCTGGCCCATCATTACGATATTCAACCTGCCGCCATCTTGCCGGAGGTGGTTCTTTTGCGATACCAGCAGCACCTGCCCGACGATCTCGCCGGCCGTCAGGTTCCGCTCGAGCCCCATGAGCGCAGTCATGCAGAAGGTGCAGCTTACGGGGCAACCTACCTGGCTTGAGATACAGATCGTGTCCCGATCGCCCTCGGGCATGAGCACGGTTTCGACGGTGCGCTGATCCTCCAGGCGAAGCAGATAACGCCGTGTTCCATCCGTGGACAGGTATTCGCGCGCAATCTCGGGCAGGCCTACTTCGTGATTTTGCGCGAGCTCACGGCGCAGGCCTAGCGGAAGGGAAGTGATCTGCACCAGGTCGGACACCTGGCCGCGGTAGACGGCGTCGTAGACCTGTTTTGCCCGGTATCCCGGCTGCTCCTGGCCCAAGACCTCGCAGATGTCCGGAAGCTCCATGCCTACAATGGGTTGGGACATGCTACTTCCAGTCTACGATAGCGCCTGCTGTGTCCGGGGTGTTACAAAGGAGGGAGAGGGTTTTACTCTGTCCGCAATTACGTCATTTAGTCCCGTCAGGGATATAGAGTTCACCACACTGCCCAACGGAGTTCGCGTCATTACCGAGGCGATGCCTCATGTGCGTTCCGTTTCGGTGGGCATCTGGATCGGTACCGGCTCGCGCCGGGAGACACCGGAACAGAACGGCATCTCGCACTTCATCGAGCACATGCTGTTCAAAGGGACGACGCACCGCTCGGCCGAAGATATTGCCCGCTCGGTGGACTCCATCGGCGGTAACCTGGACGCCTTCACTGCTAAGGAGCTCGTCTGCTTCAATACCAAAGTGCTGGACGAGCACCTCTCGATGGCTTGGGATGTTCTCGCCGACCTGGTGTTGAATCCGCTGTTTCGGTCTGAAGACATCGAAAAAGAGAAGGGCGTCATCTTGGAAGAGATCAAGATGGAGGCCGACAGTCCCGACTACCTGGTTCACGAGATCTTTTCTTCGAACTTCTGGAAGGATCATCCGTTGGGGAAGCCTATCCTGGGCACGCGCGAAACCGTGCGGCGCTTCGATAGCGACATGATCCGCGCCTATTACTCGCAAGTTTACGAGCCTGCAAATCTGGTGGTAACGGCCGCGGGGAACCTCACTCATCAGCGCGTGGTTTCTCTGGTGCGGGATCATTTCGAAGCGATGCCCGCGATTGAACCTACTCCGGCCGAGCCGGTGCCGGTTACACATGCCCGAATCGCTCTGCGGAACAAGAAATCTCTGGAACAGGTTCATCTCTGTCTGGGCGTGCCGTCTTACCCGCTGCCCCATCAAGAGCGGTTTGCGTGCTACGTATTGAACACGCTGCTCGGAGGAGGCATGAGTTCCCGGTTATTTCAGAACATACGGGAGCGTCAGGGACTGGCGTACGCCGTCTTCTCCGAATTGAATCCTTACCGCGACACCGGGTGTCTTTCGATCTACGCGGGCACCTCGCTTGAGTCTGCGCCGAAAGTGGTGGAGTCGATCGTCCATGAGTTCCGAGATTTGAAGGAGAATCTGGTACCCGACGACGAACTGCGGCGCGCCAAAGATCACCTGAAAGGCTCGCTGATGTTGAGTTTGGAATCGACCGCCAGCCGCATGACGAACCTGGCCCGCCAGGAGATGTACTTCCGGCGCTTCTTCACTCTCGACGAACTGGTGGAGAGCATCGAGGCCGTCACTGCTTCGGACGTGCAGCGGATCGCGCAAACGTTCTTCGATCCGAAGCAGATCGCCTTAACCGTTCTGGGGAATCTCGAAAACCTCAAGATAAGCCGCGAAGATCTCGTCTGCTAAGGGCGTTACCTGTGCAATAACCGGAAAGGCTCCTGGGCCAACCGGAATTGCTGGCTTTGGAAGTATGCGGCCCCCGGTGCGGTGCCGCCGTTTAACAGGTAATTCCGCTGCTCGTTCAGCCGCGCCTCGTCTTGGTAGGGTTTTTGGATGGCGTAACGGATGGAGGTTCGATCCAGGTCGATGATTAAGGTTACGCCGCTACGAAACGTAAACGGCCGCTGGCTTGGGCCTGGCTTATCGGGCATCAGAAATTCGTGGCGGCTCTGCGTAATCTCGAGCACGATCTGCGGGCGGGTATTGCCGTCGATATCTATGCGATTGGCCACGCGGATCGAATGAATCTCATATCGTTTCGTCAAATCCAGTCCTAGCGCGGCGCCAAGTTCGGCCTTCTCGTTTTCCGGTAGATTGCCGAAAAAATCCGGCAGTTCTACGTCATGGAGCGCGATGCGTTTATTCCGGGCGAGCTCAAACAGGTTCTTACGAGACCCGCAGTACCGGGAATCGTTCGCGAAGTTACGGAGGCCGGCGATTAACGGCTCGAGCTTCCGGCAGGCGACGGGATCCACCAATTCCGGCCATAGGAGGCTCTCGACCGAAAGGCTGCGCAGCGAACGCGGATAAAGCGCCCGCCGCCGGAATCCTTCTACGAAGGCGAGGCGATACCCAAGATCATCATCGGGCGCGAAATCGCGGTCGGCGGTGACCAGCGCTCGCAGATAATCGCCGAAGGTGATGTCCACAGGGGGCGCGTAATCGAGGGCCCGGATGCACATGTCGAGAACCTGAGCGGAGGTCTTGCTGGCTTCGACAGCGAGGGCGTGAGCCAGGTCGGTGGGTATGCTGCCGGCCGGCAATACGCCGGTTCCCGAGGTGGCCAGTTTCAGGATGGGCGTAGCGCGCCGTTCGTAGATGGCGAGAAATGCGTCGAAGACCGCGGCCACCAGAATGGCGCCGCGCTCGTGCACCTCGAAGGTTTTCTGGTAAGCGGTGGGATCGGCTGGACCGATTCCGCTGCGCAGCGCGGCCCGCTTGCCGGTCGCCTGGCCGAACTCGATCGCGAGATCGGAAAGGAGCTGCGCTGTTTTGAGATCGCCGCGAGCTTTACCGATCTGCTGATCGAGCGCCTCGGGCATGGCGAAATGCTGGAAGAGGGCGACGATATCGGCGAAGCCTTCGTGGAATGCCAGCACGTCCGCGTTGGTCGGTTCTTGAAATCGCCGGTGCAGCCCATCGAGGATGGCGTGTGTCGTTTCGTGGGCCACGATGTCGTGGGAAAGGCACGTGTAGACCCGGCCTCCGGGATAATGACCGCCGGGATCGTCCTGGGTAGCGTCGAAGTATCCGAACAAGAGAGCGGTCCGGCGCGGGCTGTAGAAGGCATTGGTGTCCAGCATCGCGTGGGGATAGATTTTTAGCGCGCCCTGGTAGACGCTGTCGTCGACTTGATTGACGCCCGGCGCCGACCACAGCACCGGACGGCCGAGGGCGTCTTCGAAATATTGGATTGTGGTGCGGGCTACGGCGTATGCCTGCTGCTGATGGAATTGCGGGTTATCCTGCGACGGCGGTAAACCGTCCTGAGCGAGGATGAAAGGGTGATTCAGGTCTACGGGCTCATAAAGCCGTTCGCCCTCCGCGCTTTCGTCGACCACCTCGATGTACTCGCTTATGGGGCCGGGCCGCAACTCCTCCCAAGGCACTTGAAACAGGCCCTTATTAATGCGCTCGGTTTCGAGTTGGAGTGAGATGCTGGGATCGAAAGCGAAGCCCCGCAGGCATCGATAGACAGGTTTCGGAACGGGCAGCGCTGGCGCCGGAGTGACATTGGGTACGGGCGCAACTTCCACGGCAGGCGCGGATGCTACTGCGCCGCCGAAGCGCGTCCGGTACATATCGGCCAGATGCAAACGGAGATCGCGCGAAGTGCGCTTGTCATCGATGACGGCTTCCACGAACTGCTTTAGCGTTTCCTCGGGCACCCGATCCACGCCCGGATCGGGAACGATGTTCTCGAGTTCGTTCGAGCCCTGTGTAAGCTGCACGATCTCCAAGTCGAACATGCGACGCCGCTGCTCGTCGGCTGCTGTCATGGCGAGACCGGTGAGAGCGCGCAGGAAGGAGAAGGCGGCCGAGGCCTCGGGCTGCTTCGGAAGGTTCAGATCGGGCTCGATGGCCAACGCTTGGGATGCGCGCAGCGCGCCGTTGCCGAAGTACTGCGCGCAATCGGGAAGCTCTTTTTCGGCGGCATCAAACAGCGCCTTGCGTACGGCCTCCACACGGCGCCAGCCCTCGCCGAACTGAAAGCTACGGTATTTGGCAAGCCACAACGCAGCCGCCGCCGCGACCTGTGGTGTTGCGGCCGAAGTACCGGCGCCATCCAAGTCGACGGTCTTGTGGTTGAAGCCCAGACGAGCCCACGGAACATTGGGAGTGAATGCGGCGACCGCGGTGCCCATCTTGGAAGCCGGACCGAAATTGCCCTCCATGTCTCCATGCGGTAGAAAGGCGTACGGCTTGCGGTTCGCCATAATTCCGCAGGCGGCAATGACGCGTTCGAAACGAGCAGGGAATACGATATTCCGCGTCGGAATTCCGCCGGGCTTGCCGTTGCCTCCCGCTGCTACGATGACCACGCCTGCTTCGTAAGCGCGATTTACCAGATCGGCCCAAGCGCCTGATGCCGCGCCGCCCATGCTGATCGAGACCACGTCGACGCGATTCTGTTCGCTTTCGGCGCCGCGTTCGCCAGGTGCGAGAAGATATTCGAGGCCGCGCGCGAAGGCGCTGTTCCAGAACAGGATGACGGAGTTCGCGATGCGCACGGGGACGATCTCGGCTAAAGGCGCGCCGCCGTAGTAATCGCTGCCGGCGTGGTCCGCCGGTTCGATGTTGGTCAGCTTGTTGCCGGCGAGGATGGATAAGGTGCCGGTGCCGTGTCCGGGCTGCTGGAGAAACCCGCTGATATCCGGATCGGTCGCGTCGTTACGGCCTGCTTCGGCGAAATCGCGCCCCCAACTGAATTTGAGATTGGCGGGCACGAGTGTGTGCTGCGGATCGTAGCCGGTATCCAAATGGCCGATGCGAATACCCGCTCCGAAATTGACGGCCTGGCGCGCGCTGCGCAATTGGGAGTAATCGTCGCGCAGGTGCCATGCGAATTCGGGCCCGATTGGCGCGTCCGGATTGGGCGGAGTGGACGCCGGAGGGAGTGACGCCGCGGCGGCAAGCCCGGCCCCCGGCAGCGCGCGGAGGGGATACTCGAATTTCTGTAGCAGGTCGGGCTCGGCATACGTGGGCGCGCCGGCGGCCCCGAATCCGAGATCCGCGGTAACGGCGGCGTGCGCCAGTTCCCAGGCGTTGCGCTGATCGAGCGGGGTTCGGCTATCGGCCAGATACCATTGTGGTGTCGCTTGATCGGCCAAGGCGAAGGGCGATCCTGAATGCTGCCGGAACAGCGGCTCGACTGTGAAGACCTCGCCCGCCAGCGCGAAACGCGGAGCACCGAGCGCATTCACTGCAGCAGGAGGCAGTTTGATCAGCAGGCGGATGGTAGTTTGCGCGGGCATCCGTCCAGCCTACCGCACGAGCGATCTATTTCGCGGGCACAAGCGCCGTGCCGGGCGCGGCAGGGCTCGCGGGGCGTAGTGATAAGGCCTCGAGCCTATGCAGCGCGGCGACGGTTTTCTCCCATTGCTCGCTTTTTCGCTTGGTTGCGTAGGATCTGTTTAGATCCCGAAAGTAACCGAGAACATTGGCAGCGATTTTCGGATCTATCTCATCGGGATTCTTACCGGAGAGTTGCACTGCAAGCTTGGCGTAAGTGTCGTCGGCCAGTTGGTACTCGCCGGGCTGTGTGGGTTGGCCGGTATCGAAATCGCGATTTTCCAAGGCGAGTGTTTGCCGGCGAACCTGCATAAGCAGCGTTCGGTAAAGATCGAGCGTGCGGTTGAAGCTTTCTTCGAAAAGCGTTGCCGTCTGCCCTGTGGGCGGTTTGAAAGCCACGGCTTCGAACGGGCCGACTTTGGGAATCAGGCGAATGAAAAATGCGAGCAGCTTGGCGCCGACACCGGGCTCCCGGTAGCGATGGTCCCACTCTTTTTCGAAGCTTGCGCGCGAGATGTTGTACATGAAACGGCGGCGGGTGAGACCCGGCTCGGCGTTTAAGAGGTCCTTCTTCTTGAGATCCCAGGCGACCTTGGTCATCTCCGGAATGATCTTGCTCACGGTGCGGCGGTACGTGCCGAGCGCCAGATCGAGATCGAAAAACAGGTCCTTCATCTGGAGACCGTAAGTGTCCAGGAAGGCGCGCTCCAGAAGCGGCTTGCTGACTCGGAAACCGATGAAGTCGTGATAGGCCTGGGGAGCGTAGTGGCCGCGCGCCACCTGCAGCACATCGAAACCGAACTCCACTTTGATGTGAGCGATCGGGTTATCGGCGTAGGTGACGACCGGGCCGTACTCGCTGGCCAACTTTGGAAATTCCACTGCGACGGACGGGTTCACTGCGATTCGGTGGCCTTCATTATCGGCGGCATAGTGCGCGAGAGCGCCCAGCGCGAAGGCGTACTCGTTCAGATCATCGGCCTGGCGGATCATCGTGACCACGAAGTCTCCGCTGCGCACGTAGTGGGTCAAGTCGCTGAAGTACTTGCTCCCGAATGGGTAGTACCCCATGTCCTGGATAATGCAACCGGCGTAGGCGTAGGCGTGAGCAGTGGTCAGATCGGCGATAGTGGCTTGCGGAAAGCGGCCCAAAAGTACCGGTTTGATGTTCTGCTCCCAGGCCGAATCGATAATGGCTTCATGAGTGAGGACCGAATAGGCTTGAGCGCCATGAACAAGGCACAGAGCGAGGATGTAGGCAGCGGCGCGAGACATGATCGGGGAGGAAGCAATCGAACGGCCTGCAGAGGCAGAAAAATGTGACCCGCCTCACAAACCTGCGAAGCGGGGATTTTCGAACACCCGGGTGACTAGAGAGCCGCGAGTTTAGCGTCTAAATCGACGAGGCTCCGGTTCAGAAGTTCCCGGTAACGCGGATTTTCGGCGGATTGTAACTGGGTCATGATGCGGGTCCGCGAGAGTAGGATGGTTTCCTTTTGACGGATCCGATCGAGAGTTGCGGCATCAGGAGTATTGAGGCCGGCCGGACGTGGGATGCTTTGGTAAACGCCGGCCAGAGCTTCAACCGACTTACTTTCCCAACCTTTTGCCATTCTTTCATTCTAGCCCGCGCTCGTTACGAGCCGCAAAGTTCGATACACTCCCGAAGCCTTGAGACACCCTCCTGGAAGGTAGCGTACTCCGGCAGCAGACTGAGGATGAGAAACGCCTCAGAGTCGAAATCATAAAAAAAGCCGGGTTGGACTAGTACGTTCCAGCCATCTAGAAGTTCGAGGGTCCACTCTTCTTCACTGCGAATGCGCGGTATCCGGATGGTGGCGCACCAGCCGCCTTCTACGGTCAGAACGGTCGCCGCGCTCAGCCCTCCAAAGCTGCCGGTGAGGAAATCGAGGTTTTCGGAAGTGCGGCGGCGAATCTGTTCTTGAATCAGCTCTCCTTCGGCCAGTAAGCGCGGAGCGGCGGATTGCACAGGAGTGCCGACCGAGAGATAAGTATCGGCAATCCACTCGAGCCGATCCCAGGCCAAGCGGCGGTTTTCACTGGAACCGGCAACCACGATCCAACCCAACTTCATCTGCGGCAGTCCGGCGATTTTGGAAAGCCCGCTCAAGGAAAATGCCAAACCATCTTCCACGTCTGCGAGCGTGGGCACACGTGCGGGGTTCGCGCCGAAAGCATAATCGGAGAAGACCTCATCGGAGACTAGAGCGATTTGCTTTCCCGCACAGATCGAAGTCAAGCGTTCGAGGTCCTGGCGCTTGAGGTAAGAGCCGGTGGGATTGTTCGGATTCACAACCACGATGGCCCGCGTGCGAGGGCCGACGGCATTCGCAAGGCTTTCCCAATCGATTGTCCACGAGGCGTGATAGACCAGCGGATAAGACCGAACGAAAACCGATTCCATGACGGCGAGAAACTCGAAGAGCGGATAGGAAGGGCTCGGAACCAGGACCTCATCGCCTGGATCGGCCAGTAATTTGAAGAGGTAGGCATAAGCTTCACTGGTGCTGGCCGTGAGCAGGATGCGTTCCGGTTCCACCGCGACTCCGCGCGAATGATAGTAAGCAGCCACTGCGCGGCGGGCTTCGAGCGTTCCGGCGGGCAGGGGATCGTAGCGGAGAATCCGCTCATCAGCGAAGGCTTCCAGGATCCCCGGCGGATAGCGCAGGCCCACGCGGGTGGGGTTCGACTGAGTGAGATCGAGAATGGGGACACCCACCTGGCGTTTCAACTCCAGAGCGGTGGTGAGGCGATTGCGCTCGAGGCCCCAATTAAAGCGGGACGAGAACATGCGTTAACCGCGAACTGCCCAGCGGAGAATTTGCGCGAGTTTCGGCGAAGCACCATGGAATAGAACGCCTACGCGAAAGATACGGGCAGCGACCCAAGTGACGGCACAAGCGCAGAGGACCACATCGAGCAGACCGACCCAGGGTTGCCATGCGGGAACGCCACCCGGTAAGGATTGCCGAAGCAGCATCAGCATCGGCGTAAACGGAGGGATAAAGGAGAGCGCGGTGGACGCGGCGCTATCCGGCTGCTGCATGATGAACGCGAACAGAAAAATGGGAAACATGATCGGCAAGACCACGATAAAGTTTAAAGGCTGCGCGTCCTGCGGGCTCCCGCAACCTGATCCCAATGCGACTCCGACCGAGCTGATGAGAATGACTTCGGCTACCAGATAGGCGAAAAACCAAGGTATCAATCCGAAGGGGACGAGACCGAACATGGCGAGTCCTTGGAGCATGAGGATGCCGCCCGCAATGTAGAATGCAGAGCTGAGCAGGGCTCGGCCCACGCCCGAGAGGACTTTGCCCATCATAAGCTCGAACGGCGTCGCCACGCTGAGAAGCATTTCGTATACGCGCTGGATCTTGTCCTCAGCCACGGAGGTCAACATGGGGGCCGAGCCCATCATCACGATCATCGCCATCATGAACGTGAATATGTAAGGAATCGCGAAGCTTTCACCGATGCTTTTCTTGCGGGGAGCGAGGGCGGCGCCGGTACGCGAATCCTTCGCTACCAGACTCATATCTTGGAGTGTGACCTCCCGCAGTACGCGCCGGGAACGATCCGCGTCGAGTCCGGCCTCGGACAGGCGGACCTGACGGAGAGCATTGTTGAGCGGGCCGGAGAACCAGGCGCGGAACTGGTCAATGCCACCCGAACTGGAGTAAGAAGCGACTTCGGTTTTGGATGGATCTCCCTCGGGGTTGAGAGCCTCCGGGCCGATATCGACGAAGGCGTAGAGTTCGCGGCGCCGCACACGATCCGAGAGCGCGAGCCGCGGATCGCCTCCGGAATCCGGCACGACTTCGAAGACATAGCGCGGCATAACCTGTCGGCCCGTGCTGCGGTCGAACATATCCCGCTCGTTTCGTTCTTGAGCGGTTCGTACCAGAGCGGCGGCAACTTGGCCGGTGCGATCCCAAATGGCCACTCGGCGCACCTGCTCATTTTGGACCCTCTGCGTCAAAGCGATTACGGCAAACGAACCGCCGAACAGGATGGGAAAAACGATGATACCGATAATGAAGCCCTTGCTGCGAATGCTCGCGAGAAAATCGCGCTGGGCGAGTACAAGGATTCTACGCATGTTGTGCCGCCTCCGCGGCGGGACCGGCAATCCGGACAAAAATCTCGTGAAGCGAGGGCTTGGTTAGGGAGAAACTGGTGATCTTGGTGCGCTCGAGCAGCGTGGAGAGTGTCTGCTGCGGATCAGCGCCCGGAGTCACGCGAATCTCCTGCACACGCCCAAGGTCGCGAACCCTTTCGATTCCAGGAAGGCCGGCGAGCATGGCGGCTCCGCCGTCTACGGTGACGCGAAGCGTGTCGGCGCCGTATTGATCCTGAATGGCGGCGAGGGTTCCGTCCAACACTTTCCTGCCTTGAAAGATCATGAAGATGTAATCGCACATGATTTCGGCCACGGCCATATCGTGGGTACTCAGAATGATGGTGGTGCCGGCCGCGCGTAGTTCGAGGATAGCGTCCTGGAGCACGTCGCGGCTGACGGGATCGAGTCCGGTGAAAGGCTCATCGAGGATCAGCAGGCGAGGAGCAGGCGCTACCGCCGCAATGAACTGCACTTTCTGACTCATTCCTTTACTGAGGCTTTCAAGCTTGAGCGAGGCGCAGCCGGCGAGATCGAATTTCTTGAGCCAGTGATCGATTTCGGCCGCTGCCTTGCGGCCGCCGCGCAACTGGCTGTAGAACTCGAGGAGTGAGCGGACCTCCATTTTCCGATAGAGCCCTCGCTCTTCAGGCAGGTATCCGATCAGTTCCGGGCTAGTGCCGGACAGTTCGCGGCCGAAGACTCGAATGGCGCCGCGGTCCGGCCGGATGATGTTCACGATCATGCGCATGGTAGTGCTCTTGCCGGAACCGTTCGGGCCGATGAAGCCGTAGACAGAGCCCTCGGGCACGGTGAGCGTTAAGTCGTCGACGGCGGTAACCGAAGCGAAGGCCTTCGTGACATTGCGAAGTTCCACGGACGCGGTGGTATTCGGGCTCATTTAGTCTAACAGCGTAGGACAAATGGGACGGAGTGTCAAATCTTAAGAAGTCAATGTTAGAAGTCACCGCCGCGGATTCCGGTGCTCTCGAGACGGTACTCAACTAAGGAACACTCCCGATTGGAGCCACAATCCTTGAGCGTATACTCCGAAGCGGAAGGTAGGCAGCTCTCGCTGCCGAAGTAGGAGGACAGGATATGAAAGTAGGCTTGTCGTTTGTCAACGCGGCGTTGTGTCTCGGGTTGGCGGGCCTGTCCATGGCCCAGCCGGCAAATCTCACCACGAGCACCATCATTCCGCAATCCAGCATTGCACTGCCTGCGGACGCGGGCGTCTGGGCTCACACGAACGTCCAGGTGGTCGCTCCGGCAGAGTCGTTGAGCGGGGTCACTCCCGCGGTCTCCGGGCCTCCGTTCGCAGGGTATTTCTATCAGACACCGGCGTCGATCGCCTGTATCTATGGGCTGGTGGCGACCAGCAGCATTTGCAATCCGAACACGGTGTTCACGAATCCAAGCGGGGGATCAAAGGCAATCGCCATCGTGGACGCATATGATGATCCGAACGCCGCGCATGATCTTGCGAGCTTTTCGGCCCAGTTCGGATTGCCTCCGGCTAATTTTCAAGTGGTCTATGCCACCGGTGTGAGGCCGCCGCCGGACTCTACCGGCGGCTGGGAACTGGAGGAATCGCTGGATATTGAGTGGGCTCATGCCATGGCTCCGAGCGCACAGATCTATTTGGTCGAAGCGGCTTCGAATTCGTTGACCGATCTTTTCACCGCGGTACAAGTGGCCAGCAGGCTGGTCGCCGCGGCCGGAGGTGGAGAGGTGTCGATGAGTTGGATTTCGGGCGAGTTTGAAGGCGAGACCGCTTGGGATATTTACTTTAATACGCCAACGGTAGTCTACTTCGCTTCTTCGGGCGATGCGCCTGGAGTTAACTATCCCAGCGCTTCTCCGTATGTTGTTTCGGCGGGCGGAACTACGCTGAGCATGAGTCTAATGAACGGCAGCTTTCAAGGGGAACTCGTTTGGGATGAGACGGGCGGGGGTCTCAGCCGGTATGAAGCCACGCCTGTTTATCAGGCTGGAATTTCCGGCTTGAATGGGGCGCGTGGTACTCCCGACATCTCGTTCGATGCGAATCCGAGCACGGGGGTTTGGGTCTATAACAGCAACCTGCTAAATGGTATGGGCGGACCAGCCAACCCCTGGTGGATTGTAGGAGGAACCAGTGTTTCCGCTCCTTCGCTGGCAGGAATTGTAAATGCTGCCGGCCATTTCTATTCCTCGAGCACCGTCGAATTGACGGAGATCTATAATCTCAGCCTGCCCAGCAGCTTCAAGGACATCACCTCCGGAGCTTGCGGTTTGTATGCAAGTAACCAGGCGAAGCCGGGCTACGATCTTTGCACTGGAGAGGGAAGTCCACGGGGCTACAAAGGCAAGTGATCGTCGGGGAGTTCGGAGGCGATCGTTAGAGGGCCGACAAGGACAGGGCGAGAACACCTTACGCCGAAGGAACCGTCTCGCCCTGGATCTGTGTGCGGTGCAGAATGCGGCGGCTGGCGGAGTCAAACGAATCACGCCGATGCATCGTACATCGGTTGTCCCACAAAACCAGATCGCCCTTCTGCCACTGATGACGCCAGCTATGTTCTTGGCGCGCCGCGTACGACCAAAGCTCGTCCAGCAGGGCCTCGGATTCGGCCAGCGGTAAACCGTCGATGTACGCATTCCGCCTACGGCCGAGGTAGAGCATTCGCCGGCCCGTTTCGGGATGTACCGGCGCGAGTGGATGGTACACACCGGCGGAGGTCAGAGGATCGTCCACCGCGATCGAGCCCTGACGGACATAGCCGCCGCTATTGTATGTGGCATCGTGCTTGAGCCGCATGCCCGCAATCCGTTCCCGCAGTGCGGCAGGAAGGCTTCCGTAGGCGCGGTACATGTTACAGAACCAGGTGTCTCCGCCTCCGGGAGGCACTTCGAGCGCGTAGAGAATGCTGGCCTTCGGGGGCCGTTCCTGGTATGACATGTCGGTGTGCCATGCGGCTTCGCCGGCACCCAGGCTGCCGATAGGCACGCCGTTCTCGATTACGTTCGAAACCACGTAGAGCTCGGGATGGCCTTCTACGAATCGGCGGCCGCTCTCCTGAATGGGCGCCCAGTCGAGTTGGCCGAAGCGGCGGCTGAACGCGATCAGGTCGTCGTCAGAGAGGTGCTGACCGCGGACCAGCAGCACCAAGTGGTCGAGCCATGCGCGGTAGAGAGCTTCAAATTGAACTTCAGTGATCCGGTTCAGCGCGAAATCCGGCGCGCTGACCTCCGCACCGGCTCCAGCCCCGGTAGGAATGATCTGCAGTGACTCTACTCTAACCGTCGGCCGCATACAACCGTTTACTCTAGCACTGCTCCGTGATATTAGTTCTCTCGTCGGAAGGAGGACTATGTACTTCGAAAAAGGCCCGGTTCGCATCCACTATGAGGAGACCGGTTCGGGATTTCCGTTGTTGCTCATTCCAGGGGGCGGATTGAACTCGACCATCGCCGGCCTGAGCACCGGCTCACCCTTCAACCCCATCGACGAGTTCAAGGCAGAGTACCACTGCATTGCTTCAGATCTGCGCAACGCCAACGGCGGCCAGTCCTACGGTCCGCTCGAGATCGGCCGGCCCTGGGATGCATACACCGATGATCATCTCGGTGTGATGGATCACCTGGGTATCGACCGGTTCCTGGTATTGGGATTCTGCATCGGCGGTCCCTTCATCTGGAACCTGTTGAAGCGCGCGCCCGATCGCGTGGTTGCGGCCGTGCTGGCGCAGCCTAGCGGGTCACGTCCGGAGATGCGCGACCTTTTTTACGAAAACAATATGACAGGGTGGGGCCCCGAACTGGTCAAGCAGCGGCCGGAGATCACCATGGAGATCGTGGATAAGTTTTTGACTAAGATGTATCGCAGCGATCCCGATTTCGTCTTCACCGTGACGCGCGATTTCGTGCGCCATTGCCAGACCCCCGTGCTGATCCTGCCCGATGATATACCGGCGCATCCCTATGCCGTGGCAATGGAGGCGGCGATGCTCGCGCCCAAGGCCGAAGTGAGTATCTTCCCGTGGAAAGAGCCCAAGGAGCGGATCCCGCTTGCCGTGCGCCAGATACGTTCCTTCCTTCGGGCGCATCGGCCGGCTTAGTAGGCGGGGCGTAGAGTTGCGATGATCAGTTGAACGCGTGAACAGACCGCAGCAGCCGTGCTGCTACGGACGCCCGGGATTGACACCTTCCTTGATGTGGCCCTCGAAAAGGTCCTTATTGTTCTCCTCGCACGAATACTCCATGATCTCCCATTCGGGGTGCAGGTTCCAGGTGCGGACGCTGTCCCATTTTCGGGTATAGGTTTTCGGATCGTCGATGGTGAGGACGTAATCGATATGCCCCAGATCGCGGCGT
>JAFAWA010000142.1 GCA_019242155.1 Terriglobia bacterium
GTTAGCTGGTCCGTCACGCGTCCGGCAATCATCCCTGCCGTGGTTTGGGCGAAAGCCGCGTAGCCACCAAACATGCATAAAACAAGTGCCGGGCGCATTCCTGACCACAGTGTATAGTAGGAATCGCGAATTTGACGATGGCTAATCGATTGGCCGCTTGGATCCGCCAGGCGGCGGAAGTATTCACCCCTTTGGTGATTCTGGCCGCGCCCCTCCTAGCCTCCCAGCCGGTAGGGCTGATTACAGCAGTCACGGGCGGCGCCGTCCGGCGCGCGGGAACTCTGTACGCCGCCCGAGCAAAACCGGGAGATGCCTTATTTCCCGGGGATCGCGTGATCGCCGCCGAAGGCGTTGCGTTTGCGTTCTGTCCTTCCCGCCGGTCTTGGTCGATAACTAAGGCGACCGTCGATATCGGGGCGCAGCGCGTGACCGCAATCGAAGGTCACGTCGACGCGCCATCCGATTTGCCGTTTTGCGTGCTGCCCCCCGTCGAAACGGGTACAGTCTCGAATATCCGTTTCTACGCCGACGATCTGCGCGAATCGCTTGAACTCCGTCCCTCTCCCGCCGCGCCCGCCCTTTCCGAAGAGCAACAAGCGGCCTTGAGAACGCTCGAAGCGGCTGCGGCAGCCGCGCCCGCTGACGTAATGACGGCCCTGGCTTACGCCGTCGCTCTAAGCCAAGCCGGGAGGAACGCGGAAGCCGTCGCGCAGTACACCCGGATCGAGCGGATCCTGCCGGGCGCTTTGTGGACGCGCGAGGTTCGTCAACCGGCCGAGCGGCGGGCGGCGTCGCTTCCGATTCGTGCTCTGGGCGGGACCACGTACGCAGTCGTAATCGGGATCTCCCGTTATCCGCTGCTGCCCGGCCAGGATCAACTGCAGTATGCCGCTGCGGATGCCGCCGATTTTTACAAATACCTCACGAGTCCGGCGGGCGGCGTTCTCAAGGAAAATTCGACCCTGCTTCTGGGCCGTACCGCCACCCGGGCCGCGATTCGAAGCGCGATCGCCGAGTCGTTCGCCAAGGCTCGTGAAAACGACACTATCGTTCTTTATGTGGCGGCGCACGGGATTGCGCCGGACGAACAAGCCATCAGCGATGCCTACCTGTTGAGCTATGATTCGGACCCCGAAGATCTCCCGCACACCGCCATCCGCATGAGCGAAGTTCAGGCGCTGCTCCAAGGCAGCAGCCGCGCCCGCGAAGTGCGCGTGTTTATCGACGCCTGCCGCTCCGGACGCATTGGGAGCATTGTCAGCAAGGGATTCAATCGTGATGCCACTCGCATTCTGGGACAAAAGAATGCTTCGTCCCTCGTGATGGCGCTCCTGGCCAGCCGCGCGCAGGAGACGTCCTTCGAATGTGAAAATTTCAAGCACGGAGCATTCACGTACTACGTTCTTCGCGGATTGAGCACCGACGAAGCCGCCGACTCGGTCGGAAGGATCACCGCCGACTCTCTGTTTCACTATGTTTCTGAGCATGTCCACGAAGCGACCCTCTCAAAACAGACCCCGGTGTCCAATCCGGGTCTACTCGCCAGTTTGCTGCTGCGCCGGGATCGCCAAGAGTCCGTCGACTTCGGGGTGGATTCAGCCGCGGGAGGCCGCTGCGAGAATGCTCGCGGCCGGTTCAGTGGAGCCGGCCCGGAACAAAGCATTCCGGACGCGGAGGAAACGCCTTTGGAGCGGGATCTCCAGTCCGGCACGGCCACCAAGTCGGAGGTAGATCAGGCCGTTTCGGATTTGCAGGCGCTCGCGGGCCGGCTCACGGCGACAGATTACGACCTTCAGAAGGAACGTCTGCGGGTGGCGCTCGAAAACGCCGGCCAACGGATCCTGCTCCGCTACCTGAAAGGCGAGGCCGTACCGCAAACCCGAGAGATGTTCGAACTGGGCGCCGCGCTTTTCGCTGCAGCTCACCGGTTGGCTCCCGGTGATAATTATCTGCTCAGCCGCGAGCTTTTCTGCGAAGGACGCGTCCAGGTGTTTCAGATGAATTATGACGGCCCGGGCGGCGCAATAGATCTTCTGGAAGATGCCATCCGGCTCGACGGCTCTGCGTCGTATGCCTATAACGCCATTGGAATCGCGCTCCTCCAGCAGGCGGAATACGATCGGGCGGAAGCTGCCTTCCGCGACGCTATTCGCTTGGCCCCTTACTGGATTTACCCGCGTCATAACCTGGCGCTGGCATTAGAAGAGCGCGGGGATGCGCGCCGCGCGGTGGAAGTTTACAGAGCCGCGCTCGACCTTCGGCCTCAGTATGCCTATCTCGCTTACAACCTGGGAATCACCCTCGAAAAGCTGAATCGGAGTAGGACCGCCCGCGAAGCATTCAACCAGGCGCTTGTCCTCGACCCGGCTATGGCTCGCGCTTATACCGGAATCGGCGTCTCCTACGCTCTTGAGGGCTCTCGGAACAAAGCGGAGACGGCGTACCGGCAGGCGTTGCGCATGCTCGAGAGAATGCCTTTGGGCGAAGACCTTCTGACCGCGCGGCATGACCTCGCATTGCTACTTTCCGCCGGCGACCCAGACCGGGCGCTGGAATTGTGGAAGGACAATCTGGCGCAAGCACCGGCTCACCTGCCGTCGCTAATCGGCATGGCGGAAACATACGAGCGTCTTGGACGGCCGGAGGCGATTGAGATATACGAAGGCATCACCGCATTGCAGAACGGATACGTTGCCGCCCACCTGGCGGCCGCACGTCTGCTGATCGCCGCGGGCCGTTTCGCAGAGGCCTCTCCCCACCTCGCGCAGGCCCGGAGTCTCGCGCCCGAAAATGCCGCCGCATGGGAGCTTTCGGGCGACGCGGCCCAGGGGTCCCCAGAAGCGCGGGTCTACTATGAAACCGCTTTGCGGCTGGCCAGGGATAGGGCTCAGCGCGTCCGAATTCTCAGAAAGGGCGCGCAAACTTCGCCGCGCTGATTTGAGATACCCTACGGTGCATTCCTCCAAGGTGCATTCCTCAATTGCACCGGGGCGGAAATGGCTGTATATGGGAACTTATGGGGAGAATGCCTCGCTTTGTCAATCGATGGAAGCCCCGGGGCGCAGGGCGGCAGGAATCGGTCTCGGTGTGGGAGGCGCTCGGCGAGGAACTGTGCGCTGAGCGGCCGGACCCAGAGTTGGAGCGCGCCATAGCGCAACACAGGAAGGACTATCCTTCCGGGTGCGCCGAAGATGCTCCATTCCGGAAGTTGGTGATTGCGCGCCTGCACCACGCCCGCAGTACCGCGCTGTGCTTTTCGGGCGGCGGAATGCGGAGCGCGACCTTCGGGCTCGGCGTGCTGCAAGG
>JAFAWA010000159.1 GCA_019242155.1 Terriglobia bacterium
AGACACGCAATCAAAACACAACAACTTAGGAAAGCTAGATACTTTACTAAGCCTTTGACATCAATCCTCATCCTGCCGCGTTCGTCAAAATCAATAGACGTGCCGGACGACAGGGATATGAGGAACTTGAAGACCTTCATCTACACCTCCGCCGACATTGGGTCATCGTAGGATTTGATCAATCAGATTCTGCATATATCCGCGGCGTTGTTTGAGCAACTGCTGCCTGTCAAGGGCCGCTTGTGCGTCAATGAAACCGAGCATGGCATTTTTGTGCGGAATTTGTGATTTGCGCACAGAGGAAGATTGGCAGATTGGACTTGCACGCGAGGCACTTCCCATCTACAGGTGCAAGGGAGCTACTACATCGTCATTATGAACAGCGTTCTCGCCTTTGCAGTGATTATTGGCTTACCGCTTGCCGCAAGCAGAGGCGCGCTATATCGGGGAGCATGGGCCGGTATCGCCGTAATAAGCCTCGTGGTTGGCTTAGGTGTGGGGATGACGCCAGCCCCGCCCGATTCACCCGGTTCGACAATCACAACTGCCGAGGTCAAGCAGTGGCTTTTTCAACGGGTTGATGTTCATCACTTTCGCTTCCCTGTTAGCTGCGTGCCGTTATAGAAAAGCTAGAAAAGACAGCACCTCGGAATAGCCGCGATTTTCATGCAAGGTTGATGCGCGCTCGTCGATGTGGGCATGGTCCAAAGAAATGCGAGAACGATGGAGATCAGCAGAGGGGCTGCGCCCCTCTGCACTCCCGCTAGAAACACGGGCGGGGCATGTGGCTAAGTCGGCGCTATTCGCAATCAAGTCCCCAAATGACTTTGCAGGCAAGGTACTCGCTTATAACAATTCGCACCATCGTCGCGCCTTCGGCGATGGCGAAGTACCGATATTGCGCCTCCTGTACCTCGATCCAGTCCGAATCGAGCGACGTCGGCGGCCCAACCATGGAAATCGCCACACGCTGCAGGGCCCGCGTGCCTACTTCAGGCCAGGCGCTGGGAGTCGGCGGGTTCTCGAAATGCCGCAGCGCACGGTCGTCTAGGGTATGCAGAGGCACGATCATTACATGCGACGGCTCTTCGCGCATCTGTTCGTGCAGCTCATAGGCGACATGCCCTCGCGCCAGTTTGAGCATGACATTGCGAACACGGTCATTTTCGGCCTCAAAGATTACTTCGCCCGTGGCGGCCTGCGTGCGTGCTTTCCGCAAGCGTTCCGCGAGTGCCGGAGAATCCTGAAGGATTCGCTTGATTTTCGGGTGCTTAACGGCATCTACGGAACCGGTGCGCGCGCACTCGATCAGGCAGGCCGTGTATTCCTCGTCGAGAGAGAATCCGCGATTGCAGCCGGAGCAGGCATCGACAATGGGAAGGTTTTCTGGATAAGGTTCATCCAGCAGAATTCGGGAAGTACATGCTCGCGCGAGTCCGGCTCGCCAGTGCAATAAAGGCAGCCGATTAAGAGGCGCTCATCGGCATAGGATTTCAGTTGATCCATGATTCCTCAGCGTTGTGGGCTGTGTTCCAAAAGATGATCTACAATTGATCCGGGTCCAGCCTCCACGCCGGCAAAGCGAAGCACCCTGGATGGCGCTCATCAGCGGTTCCTGGCAACCCGCAGCACATTCAGCCGGACCCGTCACAGCTCTTCCGGCCCTATGGCGATCATGATTTTCCGGATGCATTTCATGGGCGCGGCCTTCAGCTCATGCTCCCAGATGCGTATGACCTTCCACCCGGCGGCGCGCAGCTCCCTGGTGTTGCGCCGGTCGCGTTTGGCGTTACCCGATATCTTCGGCCCCCAGTATTCGTTGTTGGTCTTCGCGCCGAGGCCGCATTTCCGGCAGCCGTGCCAATAACAGCCGTCAACAAAAACGACCGTATTGAAGCGGGGGAACACAAAGTCGGGCTTTCCGCAAAGCTTGCTCTTCCTGCGCCAACCTCGAATTCCCGCCGTGCGCATCACTGCTATGAGCGCCTGCTCCGTGGAGCTATTGCCGCGCGATCGGATACGCGACATGTTATACGACCGCTGCTCGCTGGTGAGGTTGTCGGCCACGATTCAATTCTCCCGCTTCAGGCCGCGACGCTCAATTGCGTGATCTTGGCGGTAAACATCTCCCGCAGATCATCACGCGGGATCGCATCGATGATGGTTACGCCGCCGATGGAGTTGATATACCTGGCAAGGTCGCGCACCGGGTCGCGCTCGTAGAATTCGTGCTCCAGCACCACTTCCAGCAGCGTTTTGATGACGTCGACATTCCGTCCGAAGGCGTTTTCCGCGAAGCTCTGGGCCACGTCGAGCTTTTTCAGGAGTGCGCCGGTCAGCTCGAACGGATCGCTGCGGGTTTCGTCGTAGGTGCAGTATCCATACCACCAGAGCCGCGCCATGCCGTTGCGCAGCAGCGCGCGGGAGCGGTCGGAAAGATAGAAGTAACGCTCGTTCATGACCTCCTTGTATCGCTCCTTGCCGAGATACTGCTCGGCGGGCCAGCGCTCGCGCATGTACTGCCAGTGGCTGACATGCGTGAAATACGCCCAGAGGCGATGATCGGAGGCCTGCAACGGCGTCAAGTGCTTCAGCGCGGAATAGACAATCCGCGTGTTTTCCAGATCGAGCAGCTCTGTTTTCGAGGTCGGTATCTGCAGCTCGATGCTGTCCGGTATCAGGATGTTCGACTCCACATACCAGCTCGTACCGGCGAAATAATCATTCAGAAACGACGCATCCTGCAGGTAGCGCTTCTGGTTCGCCACGATATTGGCGCGCAGGCGGTCCAGGCTGCTGAGCTTGAGAAATTTGAGTTTGGTCATGTGGTTATCGGTTACTCGTCGTCCTCGGTCATCGCTTTCAAACCGCTGAGCGACAGGGTGAGCGGCTGCCCGAGCAGTTCATGAGCAACCTTGAGGCTGGAATCCGCAAAGGATTCCGGGTCTTCCGCCAGGCGGATGTTCTTTTCGCGGAGCTTGCGGTCAATCACCATGAACCAGCGAAATTCGGCGAAGGAATCGAGATGCCCCTCTACCGCCGCGCGCCGGATACGCTCCAGCACTTCCACCAGCGCCGGGACAATGATGGACCCGAGCAGCACGAGATGGTAGGTCGGCGAATGCCGCAAGCTGAGATACGACTCGAAGTTTGGCTTGGACAGGCTTACCAGCACCTTGGGGCCGCCCGTGTTGATGTCCATGCCGGTCGCCTTCTCGTCGTCGTTCTGCACAACAGAGAAGATGGAGCTGACCTTGCGCAGCGGGTCGTTCTTTTTGGTGGCCTCGATAATCTGATCCTGCGCCACTGCCAGGGTGTCCCCCCTGCTCACGCGGAACGCCGACTTGCCGTAACGGGGTGAAAGTTGGCGTTTTTGTATTTCTCAATCGGATTGGACGCCAGGATGAAGGAGCATACGTCCACCTTCCCATCGATCAGGCTCGAATTGATCTCGAAGGAAAACTTCTCCTCCTGGCTCTTGAAGATGTTGCGGTAGCGCGTCGAAGTGCATTCCACATGGACCGCATACATCGCCTTCTTCTGCTCAACCAGTTTCAGCAAGTCCTCATTGCTCGTTTTGAAAACCGCCTCGAAAATATAGACGTTCTTCGCGCCTTTGCCACGGCTGACCACGCCCTGAAAGGCCGAATTCATGATGTCGTCGCCCCAATGGGAAAGCACCGGATGCGGGTAGGCGCGCGGGTTAATTTGCATAAGCGTTCACCCCCAGGGCACAGTGCAGAGCGTCCTGCAGCACCACGTCGATCACCGCGCGTTCTCCTTTCGGAAGCTCCAGCGGTCCCAGCAGGCCCTGCTCCGTCATTTCGGTCAGCTCCGGCCCTTCGTTTATCGAGTAGGTCATCACGGGGGCGATTTCGGTCCCGACTTCGCCGACAACGAAGACCCGCAGATGGCTTACTGCGCTGGAGACCGGCTCAAACAGCAGCCTGTACTGGCCTGCAGCAGAATCCGTGCAGAAAATCCGCACGTTGGCAATGTCCACGCGCTTGTTGCCGTGCTCCACTTTTTGCTGACCGTTTTTGTTCTGGTTCTGCGTGCCGTCCAAGCCCCCTCCCCCGCCGCCACCGCCTCCGCCGTCGGAGTCATTGGTCGGCCCATCGGGTCCGCCTTCGCCGCCTTCTTCCTCTTCTTCCTCGGAATGTTCCGGCGCGTTGTTATCGGGCTGGTACACCGGCACGGCGCTGGGCGGGCTTCTGCGCAAGCGAATCTCAATTTTTTCCGCAGGCTCGTCGTTGATCGCCTCGACGTGCTGGGGGGTGCCGTGTACGTCGTCCTCTATGTCGTCGGGAAGGAACTGGCTCACGCCCTCCGCGTCCACTTCCGCCACGTCTTCGGAAGAGCTGAGCGCGCGCACGCGGTCATTGATCCAGGTATGAATCTTCTTAAGGATGCGCTTCGAGGCCGCCGGGTCGGCGCCGCGCTCCGGCTCCCATGCCGTATGGCTGGGCGGCTCGGTGCTGCGCAGCAGCGTGTCCAGCGCCTGACCTTCGACGGTAAAGACGCCTGCAAAGCGCAAGGGCGTCTGGAAATGGCCCTTGTCGAAAATCTTCATTCCGCTGCGGCGGAACATCGCGACTTTCTTGCGAAAATCCTTATCCTCCAAGATGCTGAGCTTGATCTTACCCATGCCCTCAAAGTCCGGTTCGTCAAAATGCTCGGTGTCGTCGCTGGTGAGCACCCGGTAATAGGCGTCCGCGAAAAAAGCCGGGTCCGGCTCGGCGTAATGCGTTTTGATCTGGTCCGGCAGGCTGGTCTTGTTGAGTGTCGTCTTTCCGATCTTCACAATGAGCGTGCCGTAGTGGATGGCGACGAAAAAGCTTTCGATCACGGTTTTGATGATCTTGGCTTCCCAATCCTCGTAGGGGTGGAAGCCCATCACATAAATATCGGCCCCGACCTTCTTCCGCTCGAAGATGGGCGATACGCGCCCGAAGTCCAGAAGCGGCTGATTACCGCTCTTATTGCCGAAATAGCCCGTACCCTGCGTGATGATCTTCTTGTCGCGACGATGGCTGACCAGCTTGGCGACGCCCTGGAAGGCGGTGACGCCGTTCTTGTCCTTTGTCGCGTAGAACACCGTCTGCAGGTCCGAGCAGGCAAAGGGAGCATGCTTGCCGATGCCGAAGGAGCCGAGTTTCCCGGCGCTCTTATCCGAGATGCCTACGGATTTGATGAGCTTGAACCAGTCCGAGCTGCGGTCGCCGACCACGATGCCGGTAGTGTTGAAGTCCGAGATACGCAAGATCGGAAGCTTGTCGGAGGCGAGAACTTGCAGCGCGTTCTCAAAGAACGGCGCTGCCTGCGGCGACGACTTTGTGAAGGCGAGGCATGCCTGCAGCGTCTTTTTGAAGTCGTCATAGCCGGGAAACTCCTTGCCGGGAATTTCGAGCCTGGTGAAATGCACTTCGACCGGCTTGCCGGAATCATCGTGGGCGTCCGAGGAATTCTGCAGGCCCTCGCGCGCCAGGCTGGTGAGCGGATGATCCTTGAAGGTCTGGATGCCGGGATCGTTAAGCCCGCTCTCGACGCCAAAATTGTTATCGGGAAACATCCATCCGGGTTTTCGTCCTATCACGCGCACCTCTCATTGAGCAGCCGTAGGCACTCCGCTGCGAGCTTTCGCACCAGGGGAACCGTGACCGCGTTGCCGATTTGTTTATATTGCTGAACTTTCGACAGAAGTTCAGGAAAGGAGAAATCGTCGTCTTCAAAACCCTGCAATCTCAGGCATTCCAGCGGCGTCAGCTTGCGTATGCCCCAGGAATCGCGAATGACCGGCACGTTGTGGCCGCCGTCGCCCATGTTCGCCATGAGCGCGAAGACGGAATTGCTCTTGTTTTCCCGAACGTAATTACGCCGCAGCATGTAAATCGACTCGGCGTCCCCGGCTTCGATGGACTCCTCGAACAGTTTTTTCCAGCGGGAGTCGTCATTGAAATAAAAGTAATCGTCCGGCTTTTGCTCCAGATCGAGAAATGTGCGGTAATCCAGCGTCTCGGCCTCCGGCTCGGGGAAGCGGAAAGTATTCATCTTGAAGTGGTCCCAGGACAGGGCCACCATGTAAAGGCGCTCGCGGTTCTGCGGGATGTTGGTGTGAACCTTGGTGTTCAGAACCGTCGTATTCTCGCGCGGCATGAACCAATAGCCTGCAGCCTGAATCTCATGCGCGATGCGGTTGAACGTGTGGCCGCGGTCGTGGCTTAAGAGGTGGGGCACATTTTCAAACAGCAGGATTTTCGGCTTGTCATTGCCGAATTCGTTGATCAGGCGCATGATCTCGAAGAAGCTCCTGCCCCGCTCGTCGTTGAAGCCCAGCTTCGCGCCCGCAACGGAAAAAGGCTGGCACGGGAAACCCGCCGTAAGCACATCCACGGCGGGCAGCTCGTCGCCGACCACTGAAAACTCCTCAATGGGCTTGTGGTAAACCGCTGTATTGGGGAAGTTATGCCGGTATGTTTCCACCGCAAAACGGTCTTTCTCATTGGCCCAGGTGACTTTGAAACCCTCTTTCGCGAACGCCAGGCAGAATCCCCCCATGCCAGCGAACAGGCTGCCCACCTGATACACTGGCCGTTTTTGTTGTCTTGGCACGGATAAAATCGCTCACCCTACTTCCGGAAGGAAAACCCTTGAGATTGCACGGCAGTCTCCTGCCGGAACTTCGCTTTCACCAGCCGTATCTGGGCTTCCAGGGCCTCCAGAATCTGCTTCACCTGCTCTTCCGTGTACGTATAATTGCGTCTATTGGATAGATTTGCGATCAGCCGCATCTTTTTGACAACCTCCGTGACGCGCCGTTCGGCCAATTTCTCAAACCGAGCCGCCTTCTTAGTCGCTGAGTCGGTATTCATCGGATCACTAAGTGTACTATAAAATATCTCACAGAATCTACATTTCTTAAATGTAGTACCAAAAATCGTTCTAACGGGCCGCAGGAAGGCGTTTAGGCGCGGCTGCGCTCGCGGCGCGCAACGGCTGCGGCGGCATTGTCCGCCGTCATCTGAGCGCAGCGCTCGCCGTTTTCACGGGCCTCGCTGCTTTCTTCCATGAGCTGTGTGGCAGTCGCGTCGATGGTATGGCCCCACGAGATTGCCGTCATGCACCAGGTGAAATCCGCCCTGGAAACGTCCGGGCCGGTTTTGTCTCGGTTTCAGGCGCGTCCTGTAGGCAGCGCTGGTAGCTCGGCCACTTGTTCGTGCGAATGCGCTCCATGCCGGAAAGTCGGAGAATTGGCGGTGCTGGTTTCTCCGGCGCGGCCACCAGCCCTAAGCTTTCGAGCTGGCCGGGGCTCGTCATCAGACCGGGGTTGCTATAGGCGATCTGGACGGTGGGGAAGTCCGGCGCGTACTTGTCCTTGAAATTGCGGCTCCCGGCAACGCGTGTTGCGCCGCTCGCAGTATCATCGGCCCCTGCCCCTTTGAGCAGTCGGCGCGCAAAGTCCTTGTCGGCTTGTCCAGCTGGAATCGAAACCCACGCCTGGTAGTTGCCGGGGCTGGTTTCAAGGCCAAGGAATGCGGCGGGTTTCAGCCGCTCGGCCCGTTCCCTGTCGAGATCGTCGAGCTGGATGAACACGGCGCGGTCGGATACGGGACGCACAATGAGGTTGCGTTCGGTCCTCGCGGCGCTAAGCAGCATGACGGGCAGAAGTCGGCGCAATGTCTCGACCGGAATATGGCGGCGGAATCCGGCTTTGTCACCCTGCTTCGTCGTCCAGGTGATGTCGAAGTGGCTGGCTCCGGCGCTCGCAAATGCTTCGAGCATGGCTGGGGCCGCCTGGTTAGCCGGATTGTCGGTGCCCGTGTCCTTCCACATGCCCCCGCCCGTGTTTCTAAATTCCTTGGACGGTTCAACCATAGGGGGACGTTGCAGTACAAGCAATCGCCTTTACATACCTGAATGCTGCTTCATGCCGGGATGGTTGCGAAGGAAGGGCTGGCCTTTAGAAGCCCTTCCTCGGGAAGCGCAGGCCCTCGATGGGCCTGAGCTTCCAAAGACTGTCGCTTTGCTGTGAAGCTGCGCGTGTATTTGAGTTATCCACAGGCTGGCCCTGTGTTATTTAAGTTATTAAGTAAGTTAAAGACGTGTTACACGGACAAACCGCCGCTATAAGCCTTTGGAACGATTATGAAAATGGGAGTGTGTGCCGTGTAAAGACACGATCAACGCTGTGTAAATACACAATGCAGCGCGTGTAGATACACGATCATGCATGGGTAAATACACGTGCGCACTTTTTGACGTGTGAAAACACGAAAGCTATTGTTTCTGGGTGAAAACACGAAGCTTGACATTTATGGGTGAAAGCACGAAACTGCGCCATCTCTGTGTAAAAACACGATGGATCACATGACCCAAGCTCGAAAGCCCAATACGCTCCCCTCTTCTACCGGACCGTCATCCCGTACAAGACTTTTTCATCTGCGATGTACGGACGCAATTCCAAAAGATGATATGGGCTCAATGGAGCATCCGATATTTTCTCTATCGACGAAGCCGGACGTACATATTCGTGAGTACGAACACAAGGGCGTTAGGATTACTATCATTCCCAGCAAGTTGGGGTTGGCAACTATTCACGACAGGGACGTGTTGATTTATTGCATAAGTCAGCTTGTCGCCAAGATGAATACGGGTGTTCCTTTGCAAAAGACCCTGCACCTGAAAGCCTATGACCTCTTGGTGTCTACGAATCGCAACACTGACGGGCGCGGTTATGAGCAGCTAATCGGCGCACTATATAGGTTGAGTGGAACGCGCAATAAAAACCAACATCAGGACTGGCGACACAGAAGAAACAGACGGGTTTGGGCTTATAGAATCGTGGAAGATTACAGGCAAACGGCTAGCGGGCGGATGACCGAGCTGCGAATCAACCTGTCTGATTGGGTTTTCAATGCCGTCGCGGCGCGCGAGATTCTGACCCTGCATCGCGACTATCTCCGGCTCCGAAAGCCATTGGAGAGGCGCGTCTACGAGTTGGGACGAAAGCATTGCGGTCATCAGGATGAATGGACGATCTCGATGGAGCTTTTGAAAAAGAAATGCGGCTCGGCGTCAGAAGACTACGAATTTCGGCGGTTACTAGCGACAATCTGCAAGGAAGACGCCGAACACAGCCACATTCCGGATTACGCTGTCTCGTTCGATGGAAACAATGTCCGGTTCTCCAATCGAAAGACGATGAAGGCCCTCCCCTCCCCCGACCTTACTATGTTTCCACTGCTTGATCCCGAAACCTATCATGACGCGAGGACCGTTGCGCCCGGCTATCATGTGCATTGGCTGGAGTCAGAGTGGCGAGGCTTTTGGGTGGAAACGGGCAAGCCGGAACTCAAGAACCCCGATGCCGCGTTCATTGGATTCTGCAAAAAGCGCTTCCTGGAAAGCCCCAATCCTTGAAATCTCGCTTTCTCAAAAGCGAGATTTACAAATATCTTGAAAGCGTGAAAGGCGGAATGTTGTAATTCTAGAATTCTGCAAAACGAGAAATAGAGAAAAGCTGAATTCGAGAAAGGAAGAAATCTTACTTTTTGCGCTTCTTCTCTTCCCATGCGTCCAAGGCCTCGAATAACAGTTCGTTCAGCTTAAGATCGGCCTCCACTGCGCGTTGGCGGAACCTCTTTCTGAATGACGGGGGTACTTTGAACGCCAGAGCTTCGAGATTCTCTGTTTTGGTTTCGTCGTGTACGACCGCAACAGGCTGAGGCTTTGTTTTTGGGGCCGCCATCGGTGCGACGCGCTGTGTGGCCTCTGGCATTGGAACGGCCTGTTCAGTAGTGAGTGAGATTAGATCAATTGGTGGGCGCTTGCTCAAGCGACATTCTCCCTTTCCTTCTTTCTGGATTTCTCGTTTTCTAGAATTCTCTCTTTCAGCGATTTCCAGATGCTGGCAAGTTCCTGTGCCGCAACTCCATTCGGTTCGACTTCAATGCCGTTTTTCCGTGCGCGAAGCTCTCCGCGTAGATAACGCGTTCATGCATCCGTGTCGGCAGAACCAAACCGAGAGCCTCAAGCGCCATCGCGGTGCCATCGTTATTCCGCAGGTTGGGTCGAACACGAGCAAGCATGACGTTGAATGGCTTTCGGGATGCCTTAATCGTGGGTAATCCCTTGACCAGCGCGCGCAAATCGGCGGGCGTGGGGTTTAGGGGAATCAGGATCAAATCGGCAAAGGCGAAGAGTTCAGCGTTGACGTTGCCTATAGAAGGGGCCGTATCGATGAAGAGATATGCAGCGCCCGCTTGCCTTAGAGCCCGGATATTGTTCGCCGGGTCGGACAGGGCGAGTAGCGCGTAGCGGGGCAGGTCGATACCGGCTCTTTTGCGTTGGTTAAACCAATCGCCAGCGCTGCCCTGGGGGTCCGTATCGGAAATTACAACAGGTCCATCGCCACATTTTCAGCCGCCACGGCGAGGTGAACAGTGGAAGTGGACTTACCAGAGCCACCTTTTTGGTTCGCGATGACGATCGTTTTCATGAAAGGGAGAATAGGCGATTTCTCTTTTTCATCAAAGCAATAAATCAGTGGTCCTCGCCGAAAAACGTTGGAGGTGTTTTTTTATCTCGTATGCCGCAAAATCTGATCGACAAGCCATTTTGATTCGGCCTCGCGGTCGGTATGGGTGCGGACGGTATGCGTCTGCTCGTACTCCGCCATCATGCGGTTTTCCTTGCGCAGGGCAACGATTCTGTCCCATGCCGCGACATTGTGGGGGTCGCCGTTATAGATCCGTGTGTGCTCGTCCGAAATTCGCTTGTAATCCCTGTCGGAAAGCTGGTTCGGATCAAGGTCGGCCACGGTGTTCCCGTTGACGAATACGAGCCCGTGAAGTTCTATCCTCATGTCGTGTTCGATAGTCATGGTCGCGGCGATTGGGTTCTTCGCGCCAATCGGCCCGGCACCGATCAGATCGGCGCGTAACGCCGCTTCGCGCGAGGTAGCCGGATCGTTGTGGTGTTTTACGACGGCGGCCGCTGACGTATCGCCGTCGCGGATATGCGCAATTTCGCGGCTGAGCGATACTTTCAGGTCTTCCGCGCCAATGTCGGCTAGGACCGCGAGCCTGAAAATATCCTTATTTACAGGGATGAAGGTTTTGCCTTCAGCCGTTTGTGCGGCTTTCGTGGGGACCATGCTGACATAAAGGACAGGCGTGGTGATCCCCATTTCAGCGGATTGCGACGCGGCGTATTGGAGGATGCCCGCCAAGCGCGCCTTTGCTTCCGCGTAGGCTTCGGAATCGGAGTCGGTGAACTCGCTGAAAATCTTCTCCAGTTGCTTTGCCGGGTTGTTGGCCGCTACCGATGAATCCAGTTGGGCGTTGGTGATCATCAGGGACTGCCGAACGTAAGGCACTGTCCATGTCGTAGCGTCGGTGCAGTTGAGCCCCACGCACTCCGTCAGTCGCACAGTGTCTTCGGCGCTGGCGGTGCCGGAAAGAATATTCCAGGCTGCAGCGCTGCACAGGAGAAGAATCGCTTTGCTAGAAAGGGCAGGGGACGTCTTCATATGAAATTCCTCGCACCGCGCCGCCAATGGAAGGCGACGGATGTTGTTGTTGATCGGATCGTAGTACCGGCGTTGGGAGTAACGGGAATCGTATAGGGGAACCGCCGCACGGTTTCCACTCCGATTCCACTCCATTAACCGGCGCGGTGAAAAAGGAATTTCGGAAGTTGCTGATTTCCTTGGCGCTGAGTTGACCCCCGTGAACGGCTTGGTGTTGTATTTTCAATCGAAACGAAGATTCCCAAACTGGACGTCGCGGGTTCGAACCCCGTCTCCCGCTCCATAAAATCAACAACTTACAAGCCTCGCTCAAAATCGTCTACCTCGATTGACCTTGTTTGTGTAGCACCCGGTAAAATCAGCGTATAATTTGCTGTTCCGCCTCCGTTCGGCGACCGCACTCTGGACGTAATTGTCCAGATGCGTCCGCATCCCGTGCCCCTGCTGGTCGGCGATGATTTCAGGACTGAGTCCGCTACTTGTGCAAGGTGGAATGCGAGCGCCGAAGAACGGCGAAATTAATCCAGCCCAAGTCCGCCGGCGGAAGCTTCGGCCGGACGTAAATTCGCAGCACGCTTTCCGGCCAGATCGGCGTTACCAAGGTTGTGGACGAAAAGACGCAATCCTTCGGACCACTTATCGCGAGGCGCAAAATCCAAGACTTGAGCCGTTCCAGGATTGTCGGACAGGTCTTGCGAAACGGGCAATCCACATTCCGTTTCGCGGCTACCATGGCACAAAGGTGCTTGGTGAGCGGGATTCCCATGAAGGCCGCTATCTGACGCCAAGCACGCCGTACGCTAGTGTGCTGATTACACCGCAGTGGCGCGTCGAAGAGGCTCTGCGGGGCTCTTGGAAAAAACCGACGGGCGGGTCGAACTCGCAACAGAATTGATTCGGCTTGAACAGGACCAGGATGGGGTCACTGCGACCTTATCGCACGATGGCAGGCAGGAACGCATTCGATGCGGCTATCTGGTGGCGGCGGACGGCGGGAAAAGCTTCGTGCGAAAACATCTGGAAGTGCCCTTCGAGGGCGAAACCTGGAAAGATGAGCCCATGTGGGAGACGTGCGCCTGCGCGGATTGGACCGGGATGCCTGGCATTCCTGGCCGAATCATCCGGACGGATGGCTTACCCTTTGTCCATTGCCTTCCATCGACGAGTTCCAGCTTCAGGCCCAGGTCCCTCCCGGCGACGAACGCGAACCCTCCCTGGATCTATTCCGGCGCATCGTGGCAGAACGCACTGGCGGTATGGATATCGAAATAACCGAGGCTCCCTGGCCCTCCCTGTACCGGGCGAATGTGCGAATTATTTCACGGTACCGAGTGGGGCGTGTGTTTCTGGCCGGGGACGCCGCTCACGTCCATTCCCCGGCCGGCGGCCAGGCATGAATACCAGGATATAAGACGTTTACAACCTGGGCTGGAAACTCGGCGCCGTGCTCGGCGGTGCTCCGGACGCACTGTTGGACACGTATAAGGAAGAGCGGTTGCCGGTCGCCGCCAATGTGCTCGGGCTCAGTACGCGACTCCACAAACAGATCACAAACCACGCCGATGAGGACAAGGTGCGCCGCGATGCCGTTACCCTTCAGTTGGGCATCACATACAAGGAGATGTCGCTCAGCCGGATGTGCGGAGACCTGAATTTAAAAGTGATGTCCGGTGATCGCGCGCCGGATGCCCCGGGACTCAACGCGAACCAGGAACCTGTACGGCTGTTCGACATTTTTCGAGGCCCGCACTTTATCTTGTTGCGGCTCTTCGGGTCTGGTGGCCGCCAAGGTACAGCGAGGGAATGGGGCAAGCTCAAACGCGTCGATGTCATTAGGTCCCCGCAATCGGACTCCGCAGGGCAAGTCTTCATGGATGCGTTCGGCCATGTCGCTGCCGCTTACGGCGGCGGCGAAGGCGAGTACGTATTGATTCGGCCCGACGGTTACATCGGCTGGATCGGCCTGGAAGAAACTCTGCCTGATCTCGACCGGTACCTGGCAGCAGTTCTGCCGATAGGTCTTGCCCGATCATAACTACAACGCGGGGCTTTGGGTGCCTCAGGTCTGCGATGGCAGAAAGCGGCGCTGTCCGGGTCGCAAGCTGAAGTACTCCCGGCCCCCTAAACCCAGTGCGCTACACTGGCATCCAAGGGCTGATGGCGACCTCCACAGTTGCGCGCAATGACACGAGCTTTTTTGGTCATCCTCGCGGTCTGGCCACCCTGTTCTTCACCGAGATGTGGGAGCGCTTCAGCTACTACGGCATCCGCGCCCTACTAATTCTTTATATGACTGCCGCCGGTGCCCAGCACGGGCTCGGCCTCAACGTTGCCACGGCCGGCGCAATATATGGCCTGTTCACCGCGTGCGCTTACATCTTTTCGCTTCCAGCGGGGTGGATTGCCGATCGCTTCCTAGGCCAGCAGCGCTCGGTTGTCATCGGCGGCCTGTTGATCGCGGCCGGTAATTTCGGAATGAGCGCGCCCGCCATGGGATCGTTTCTAATGGCTCTGCTGTTGATTGCGATCGGCACCGGGTTTCTCAAAACGAGCTGCACCACCACGGTCGGCTTTCTCTATCCGCAAGGCGATCCACGCAGGGACGGTGGGTTTTCCCTCTACTACGTCGGAATCAATATCGGCGCCGGAATCGCGCCTCTGATCTGCGGCTACGTAGGCCAACGCATCAACTTTCGTTATGCCTTCGCGCTCGCCGGTGTCTGCATGATCGCCGGCCTGACGCAATATGTTTTGACTCGCCGCTACCTGGGCGAGGCTGGCCGCAACCCAGCAGTCGAAGCCGGTCCCGGCGATCGCAAGAAGCTGCGTTACGGGTTGATCGCAGCGTTGGTAGCCGTGGGCTTAGTAGCAGTGCTGCGCACGCCGATTCAGCAGGTGGCCGACGGTTTCGGCGTTCTGCTGCTCGTCTCCGTGGTCGTCACCTTCGCCGGGCTTCTGTTATCGAAAGGCTATACGGTCGTCGAAAAAAAGAGGATCTGGGTCATCCTGGTGCTATTTCTAGGGTCGGCGCTGTTCTGGTCGATCTTCGAGCAGGCCGGCTCCACGCTCAACCTGTTTGCCGACCGCAGCACGGATAACCGCGCGTTCGGTATTCCGTTCCCATCCAGCTATTTTCAATCGCTGAACTCCATCTTCATTTATATACTGGCCCCGGTGTTTGCCTGGATCTGGGTGAAGCTCGGCAAAAACGACCTCTCCGTGGTCAGCAAATTTTCCATTGGCCTGTTCGGCGCAGGCAGCGGCTTCATCGTCATGATGTTTGCCGCGCTCGCTGCCGGCCCTTCCGGCAGAGTGAGCCCGCTCTGGCTGACTTTCTGTTACCTGCTGCATACCATCGGCGAGCTGTGCTTGAGCCCCGTTGGGCTCAGCGCTATGACCAAGCTCGCGCCCCAGCGCGTAGCAGGCATGATCATGGGCGTTTTCTTTCTCTCGATTTCAGTGGGTAATTTTCTCGGCGGCCGTCTGGCATCTTTCTATGAGGCGATTCCGCTCGATAAGTTGTTCGGGTATGTCGGCGCGTTCGGAATAGCTGTTGGGTTAGTTATGCTGGCGATCTCGCGGCCTATGAACCGGCTCATGGGCGGCATAAAGTGAGCCATCACAGCGCTCCCGTTCCCCAACTTGTTTTTAAGTGATCGAAGAAATCTCGCGGCGCATAACTAACACCTTCAAAACACTACTGTCCGCATTTTCCCGCTCCCTCACGTAAGCTGGAGATATATGAAAGTCGGCATCGACCTGGGCACCACCAACTCTGCCCTGGCCTATATCAACGAAAGCGAGGCCGAAGATCGCGATTTCCCCCCCGTCCACATATTTGAGACACCACAACTTGTGGCGCAGGGCCGCATAGAAGCGCGCCGCACGCTGCCTTCCTTTCTTTATCTCGAAGACGGCCAGCCCGTCGGCCTCTACGCCCGGGAGCAGGGCGCGCTGGTCCCTACCCGCCTCGTACATTCCGCCAAATCCTGGCTCTCCAATCCCGATGTGGATCGCACCGCGAAGATTCTGCCTTGGGACTCGCAGGAGATGGGCCGCGTGCTCTCGCCAGTTGAAGTCTCGACGCGTTTCCTTGCGAAGTTTCGCGAAGAGTGGGACAAGTCTCGTGGCACGCCTCTCGCGGAACAGGACATCGTCCTCACCGTTCCCGCATCGTTCGACGAAGAAGCGCGCGAGCTGACCGTCATGGCTGCGCGTGAGGCGGGTCTGGAGCGCCTTACGCTGCTTGAAGAGCCGGCGGCGGCGTTCTATTCGTGGATCGCGAGCAATCTGGCGCAGTCTCGCAAACGGCTCTTCGATGGCCAAATCGTTCTGGTGTGCGATGTCGGCGGCGGCACGAGTGACTTCAGCCTCATCCGCGTTTCCCGCGAAGGCGACCTCGTCAACTTCACCCGTACCGCCGTAGGAAAGCATCTCCTGCTGGGCGGCGATAATCTCGATCTCACGCTCGCCTGGCTGGTCGAAACCAAACTCGGTGCATCCCTCTCCATTCGCCAGCGCAGTGGCCTGCGCCGGCAGTGTTCGGCAGCCAAGGAGAAGCTGTTGAATGACCCAAGTTTGAAGAGCGTCGAAATTACGGTCCTCGGTTCGGGATCGGCACTCATCGGCAAAACGCTCAAGACAGAAATCCGGCGGGAGGAGGCCCTCGAACTCGCGCTCGAAGGATTTCTCCCGTTCAGCGGGCGCGGCGAACCCCCAAAAGACGAAAAGCGCAGCCTGTTCCGCGAATTGGGTCTGCCCTATGTTTCCGATCCGGCAATTACGCGGCACTTGAACGCGTTTTTGGAGCCTGCGGGCCAGGCTCCGGATGCCATTCTGTTCAACGGCGGATTCTTCATTCCGGAGATTCTTCGCGACCGCGTGGCGGATGTGGCGGGTCAATGGTACGGCCGGCGCCCGGAGATCCTGGAGAATGTCGATCTCGACCTGGCCGTAGCTCGCGGAGCAGCCTATTACTCGTACGTGCGCGCTACCGGAAGCGGCGTGCTGGTCCGCGGCGGCTTGCCGCGCACCTATTTTATCGGTCTGGGCGAGCCTCATAACGGCACGTTTCCGGCGGTGTGCCTCGTACCGCGCGGCGCCGAAGAAGGCTCCGCCCTAGAGATCGACAACGATGCTTTGCAACTGGTTGCCAACCGCCCGGTCTCATTCCGGCTCTACAGTTCGCTCACACGCGCCGATGACAAGCTCGGTGACGTGGTCGAGTTTCCCGCCGAAAACTCCGAGCTTCATACGCACGCGCCTCTCCACGCGGTGATTCGCTTCGGCAAACGCGCCGAGGAGCGTTTGATCCCGGTCAAATTAGGCGCGCGCCTGACCGAGATCGGCACGCTCGAGAGCTGGTGTGAGTCGAAGATCAGCGACAATCGATGGCGCCTCCAGTTCGAGTTGCGCAAAGCCGCCCCCGAACAG
>JAFAWA010000188.1 GCA_019242155.1 Terriglobia bacterium
CTCAGCCTGCTCGATGGAGTTACCGCAAGCGCGAAAGACCTCTCAAAAAGCCTCGATCCGCGCGACCGCGCGCGGCTCACAGACTACCTGGATAATGTGCGCGAGATCGAGAGGCGAATAAGCCAGGCCGAACGCAAAAACAGCGAATCGGAACTGGCCGCGCCCGAAACGCCCGCCGGCATCCCCGATTCGTTCGAAGAGCATGCCAAGCTGATGTTCGACCTCTGGGCCTTGGCTTTTCAGGCGGACATTACCAGAGTCACCACATTCATGATGGCGCGCGAACTCAGCACGCGGACGTACCCGCAGATTGGTGTCTCCGAAGGCCACCACCCGGTTTCGCATCATCAGAATGTCCCGGAACAGATTGAAAAACACGCGAAGATCAACACCTATCACATCGGCCTGCTGGCCGGCTTTTTGACTAAGCTGCGGAACTCTCCGGACGGTGAAGGCAACCTGCTCGATCACTCCATGATTCTTTACGGGAGCGGCATGAGCAACGGCAATGTGCACAGCCACGACATCCTGCCGGCGGTAATCGCGGGCGGAGCGGCAGGCCGGTTGAAAGGCAATCTGCACGTGAAAGCGCCGCTGATGACGCCGCTTTCGAATCTGTTGGTCAGCATTCTGGATAAGGCCGATGTTCCCGCCGGCCACCTCGGCGACAGCACCGGACGAATTGAGATTTAGCGAGGCACGGAGGCAGCCATGTCGGTTTTGCGATTTTGCGGAGTGATTTCAATGGTGGCCGCGGCTACGGGCGCGCTAGGGAGCGCCGAACTCCGTGTGGTTGATGCCGTGAGGAATCAGGACACGGCGGCCGCGCGGTCATTGCTGCAGAAGCATGTTGACGTGAACGAGCCCGACGTGGACGGAACTACGGCCCTGATTTATGCGGCGCACGAGAACAATCTGGACCTGGTGAAGCTTCTTCTGGCCTCTGGGGCGAATGCGAAAGCAGCGAACCGGTACCATGTTAACGCCCTGGCCGAGGCGTGCAACCTGGGCAACGGGGAAATGATCGAAGCGCTGTTGAAAGCGGGGGCCGACGCGAACGCCGCAATTGGTGAAGGCGAGACTCCGCTGATGACTGCTTCGCGCACCGGTACGGCGGCCGGTGTAAAGGCCCTGCTGCGCGCCGGGGCCGCTGTGAATGCCAAAGAATCGTACCGGGGTGAGACGGCTTTGATGTGGGCGGTGGCCGAGAATCATGCCGAGATTGCCAAGATCCTGATCGATGCCGGAGCCGACGTGAATGCCCAGTCCACCTACTACGATTTTAAGTTCCGCAAAGTGGCGTCCGGAGGCACGCAGGCGATTTACTACCGCGGGGGCCTGACGCCGCTCCTGTTTGCGGCGCGCCAGGGCGCGGTCGAATCGGGAAGAGCGTTGCTCGATGCGGGCGCCGACGTGAATTTAGCCGAGCCCGAGTTCAAATTAACCCCGCTGCTCGAGGCCGTTTATAACGATCATTACGACTTCGGGGCGCTTTTAGCCGAAAGAAAAGCCAAGCTGGATGGGGCGCTCTACCTGGCCGTGGAGATGCGCAACCTGGATTACTTCGGCAACAGGCCGCGCAAGCCGATAACAGACAAACTGGACGAACTAGGCTTCATTCAGTTTCTGCTGGAGCACGGAGCCGACCCGAACGCGGTGCTCCAAACCACGCTGCCGGGCCGCATGGCACAAGGGGCAATCTCAGTTCCGCCGGGAGCCACGCCGTTTTACCGGGCGGCCCGTTCCGCCGATCTCGCGGCAATGCGTCTGTTGCTAGAAAAAGGCGCTGATCCGAATCGGCCCTCGGGCGATCACACCACGCCGCTGCTCGCGGCGGCTACCGGTCAGGGCGCTCGTTTTGCCGGGGGCGAGGAACGCCCGGAACCCGAGTTTGTCGAAGCGATTCGCCTGTGTTTGGAGAAGGGCTCGGACGTGAACGCCGCTAACGACCGCGGCGACACGCCGATGCATGCCGCGGCGCTGCGCGGCGCCGACCAGATCGTGCAGTTTTTGGCCGATCACGGCGCGAAACTCGATGCGAAAAACAAGTCGGGCCGCACACCGCTCGATCTGGCTTTGGGCATCGGCGGCGTGGCGAATACAGGGGGCAGCGCGCACTTGAGCACTGCCGAACTCATCCGAAAGCTTATGGACCGCGCTGCGGCACAAAATCTGGTTCAGGCCAGGTAACCGGTCACCATGCGACCCGTCTTCTTCGCCTGTCTGCTCGCCGCGCCCGCGCTACTGGCGCAGAACCAGGACGCCGGTGTTATGCCCGAGGGTGCGGGCAAGCAGATCATTTTGCGCGAGTGCACCGCATGCCATTTGCCGGACCACTTCACCAAATACCGCCACACGAACGAGGAATGGCAGGCGATCGTGATCCGTATGGGCCAGCGCGTCCGTTCAGCGACCAAAGAAGAACTCGAAACGGTTCAGAAATACCTGGCAACCAATTATCCGAAACTAGACGACGGCACCAAGGTAAACGTCAATAAGGCCGCGCCTGAGGACATGGTGAAACGCCTCGGCTTGACTCCGGACGAAGCCAAAGCCGTGGTGGACTACCGGCAGCGGCACGGCACCTTTCGCGAATGGGGCGAACTGCTCGCCATCTACGGCGTAGACGGACGCAAAATCGAAGCTGCCAAAGACAACATGAGCTTTTAGGACTGCCGCGCCCACGTATCACCAAGATGGGTAAGTGGATATATAAGAAAAACAAAGAGCGGATCAAAGCGGCTGCCGCGGCATCGCTGGGAGCCGGTGTTGGCGGCGCGGGCGGTGCTACGGCCGGCGTGTTGGAACTCGCCGCTCAAGGGGCCGCAACCGAACTCTCGGCAGGTCTGGTAATTGGCCTCGGCACGATTGCCGGGGGATTGGTCTCATTCTGCGGGTATAAAGCCTACCGGTATCTGCGCTCGAAGAACTCTACCGGAACTGATTCGAAAGGATCGGCCTAACCTGAATGATGCGAACGGAAGCCGGCCCATAACCGGCTTCCGCATCGACGGTTGATCGCCATAGGTCGAGGTAGATAGCTACCGCAAAGGCAAGAGGCTGGGAACTTTTTTCGCGCCGGCCGAGGCCAGATCGACTAGGAACACATCGAGCCGTTGGCCCGTGGGATCTAATGTCTGGTCCCAATTGGAAGTGAAGATGAAGAACCGGCCATCCTGCGACACATTGCCGCGCGGCTCCGACCAGAAATTGCCGTTGAAGGTGGACCGGTGATGCGCAATGCGCCAAACCGTCCCGCTGCCGTCGGTGGCAACGCACACGATCTCGTCGAACCAGGTTTCCCAAGGGGTGAATGGCGCCTGGCTGTAAAACGACCCGCACACCGGGATGGACTGGCCAGGTTTGGCGTTCGCCCAGGCCCAGTGCCCGTCTTCGGTCCAGCTAAACGGCGCAGAAGGTGGGTTGGTGATCACCTGGTGCATAGCGGCCGGATCGGCGGGATCAGACAAGGGCCGCAGAGTAAAGCCGCGCGAATCGGACGTGCCGGTGTTTGTCAAAAAGCCGGATTGATTGAACTTCATGCCGAAACCCAAGGTGCTGTGCCCGCTGCCGGCCGGATTAAACGGAACCTGAGTAAACAGAAGTGTGTCCAGGTTCCAAACAAACGTGCCGATGTTCTGCACCGCGACTTCGAGGTAATGTCCGCTCATGTCCATTTGCATCGAATGCACACCCGGGGCGAAAGAGACATTGGTCGGTATTCCGTCGACAGTGGACGCGCTGAGGTCCAGCAGATGCATGCCCGATGTGGCCCGGTTATAAACCACGACGTAGGGATAGGTGTCCTGTTGGCCCCCGAATGCCACGGCCAACACGCTGTCATCGCCCGAAATGGTTACCGGCCCGATGTAACCGCTGAACGGTTTGACTTGGGTCAAATCGAGAATCGTGGTTGACCGGCCGGTCGTGTAATCCCAAGATGCGATGGTTTGCCCCGCGCTTCCGTATAAGAGATGCGGGAATCGATAACTAAATATGGGGTAACCGACGGTCGCCCACGCATGGAACTTGGCGCGGAGGAGCAGTGGATCGAAATCGAAAATGCCGGTTGCACCCTGATCACTGACAAGCATGAAGGCGCGGTCATCCGAAGACCACGCGTTCAGATAGGCGGCGCTGGTGGTATAGAAGCCGTTTCCCTGCGGCACAGAGTGAGCATCTGTGATCCGCACAATATGGGAACCGAATACCGGATCGGTGTACAAGGTGCCTGCCGGTCCAAACCCTGGGGACCCCGGCCCGCTCTGCGGCAGCGACGGCTTCGCATATGCGTTCAGGTCTGTGATCGCGGCGTACGAATGTAAGGTAAGGCTCGTATTCTGTTGGGCGAGTAGGCTAAAAGCAATTGTCAGGAAAAAGCCAATCAGCTTCATGACCAACTCATCGTCCGGACGACCGGATTTTGGAGCGTTTTTGCGGGTGGGTCCTCTTTGCCTCTTAATTGGTTTGGCGCCGGGCGAGAGCCCAGCTTAGTTAAACTGCATTCATCGAACCTGGCCCTAATCAAATTCGCGTTTCGGCCGATAAATACATACAGAGCCGCGACCCGTCAGGGAGCGGTCTTCAGTGTTCCCGACCCGCGAGCGGGGCGGTCTTTGTTCTGGCGGGGCCGCGCGACCGTGAGCGAGCGGGGCGCGACGCGTTTTTGGGAATTCGATGCCGATTCAGCTAACCGTTGCACTCCTAATCTGCTGGGGCCTCATCTCCACAGTTGCCTGCTACTGGATCTGGCTGGCCTTGGCAGCCAGCCGCCGGACGCAGCGCGAAATAGAGAAGACTTCGCTCGTGCTGGCGCAGGAACGCGAGGTCCTCGAACTCATCGCGGGCGGAGCGTCTCTATCACAGATTCTGGATACTCTGACGCTAACTATTGAACGGTTCGCGCCGGGATCCCTATGTACGGTTCTCCTGCTGGATGAGACAGGAACTCGGTTATCCGCCGGTTCCTCGGGAAGCCTGCCGAAAGACTACTTACAGGCGATAAACGGTAAGGAGATTGGTCCGGAACGAGGCGCTTGCGGCACAGCGGCTTATTACAACCAAACCGTCATCGTGGAGGACGTCGCCACCGACCCCAAATTCGCCCCGGCAAAAGATTTTGTGCTGTCGTATGGTCTCAGGGCCTGCTGGAGTGTGCCTGTACGCGATTCTCAGAAGAATGTCCTGGGAACATTTGCCATGTATCACCGGCGTACCGCCAAGCCTAAGGAATGGGAACTGCGCCTCCTGGAAGCCGGAGCACATCTTGCAGGCAATGCCATCGAACGCTTGCGCGCTCAAGAGAAGTTACAGCAGCATGCCGAGCGCATCGCTCTGGCTGAGAAAGCCGCCGCTTTCGGTATTTGGGAAACCAATGAGAAGTCGATCAAGTTCTCCGACGGTTTCGCTGCCTTGCTGGGACTGACTGACGGCCGGCGCGAACTCCCTCTGGATCTCTGGTTTTCCTGGATCCACCCGGAGGACATTGACAGTTTGCATGAGGCCGCGGCCCGGTGTACGTTGCATGGTGAAGCGTTTTTGGGAGACGCTCGTATGCTGCTGCCCGATGGCACCACGCGGTGGCATCGCTTACATGGACATTGTGAACCGGGTCAAGTGCAAGGCAACCGGGTTGTCGGAGCCACAGTGGACATCACTCGGGAAAAGGAAATGATGGCGAGGCTGGATCAGGCGCGTGCCGCCGCTGAAGCCGCCATGCATGCCAAAACCGACTTCCTGGCAAACATGAGCCACGAAATCCGCACGCCCATTAACGGCATTATCACCTCCATCGAACTCCTGCTCGACAGCCCGATGACCGAAGAACAGCGTGAATACGTAGAAACTGTGCGTTGTTGCGGTGAGACGCTGCTGCGGCTGATCAACGACATCCTGGACCTCACCAAAATGGAAGCCGGGAAATTGACGTTAGAGCAGACTTCGTTTCAACCGATCCGGCTGGCGAAAGAGGTTATTGCCGTAATCGCGCCTTTAGCACGCGCTCGCGGCCTCGAAGCTCGGTTGCGGTTCGATCCGGATATCCCGTCCGTTCTCATAGGTGATCCCCAACGCTTGTCTCAGGTGCTTTTGAATCTGCTGTCGAATGCAGTGAAATTCACCGAGTCAGGCTCGGTCACGCTGGATGCGTCGGTTCTCAGTCGAACCAAGGATTCCGCCGAATTGTGCCTGCGCGTGGTGGATACCGGAATCGGCATTCCGCCGCAAGTGCAACAGACCATTTTCGAACCGTTTACTCAAGCGGACACGTCGACAACCCGGCGCTATGGCGGGACCGGATTGGGATTGACAATCAGCCGCAGACTAATCGCCTTGATGCATGGGCAGTTGGAACTCGAAAGCGAACCCGGACGAGGAAGCACCTTTAAGGTAATCGCCCGTTTTCCCGTCGGTGACCACTCTGCTTTGCCGGCGCAGTCGTCCCGGTCTATTCCGGTTAGTACCCGGCCACTCCGCATCCTGCTCACCGAGGATAACCCGATTAACCAGAAGCTCACTACGCGGGTTCTCGAGCGCATGGGACACAGTGTCTCGCTTGCCGGAGACGGCAGCCAGGCGATCGCCGCATTTCACTCGAGCGAGTTCGATGTCATCCTGATGGATTGCCAGATGCCTGGAACCGATGGCTATGCTGCAACGCAAGCCATTCGTCAAAGCGAACGCGGACGCGCAGTGCCCATCATTGCTCTTACTGCGCACTCCATGCAGGAAGAAGTGCTTCGGTGCCGTAAGGCCGGAATGGACGACTATCTTTCGAAACCCGTTTCCGCCGAACGGCTCTATGCCATGCTAGAATCCGTGGCGGACCGGATCACGTCGCGCCGCAGTTTCGCCGAAAGCATCCGATAGGCTAGGGTATCTGCTTGTCAGCACCATGGTTAGAGTGCTGCGATTACAAAACCCGATTGGTCGAATCCAAACTCCTGTTGCTTCACACTGGTACCTGCTGTGCTACTAATTGAAACAAAGGAACCCCGTGTGCGTCCGATAAGAGTAGGTGGGGGAGTTCGATGAGAGAGGTAAGGTATGTTTCGATTCCTGGCGGTAAGACACATGAGTTGCCGCCCCTGTTAGTGCGTACAGGGGAGCATAGCGGCGAGGAAAGCGCCGCGACCCTGAACTCCGTGTTGCGGGAGGCGGAGGACATGTTACCTGCCACGGGAGACGATGAGCTTCTGATGGAGCGCCGCAAATTTGATCTTGCAGTGCAGCTTGCTTCGCAATACCGGACATTGCGCGCCCACTGGCAGTGGGGCGATTCGGTTCTGGAGTGGATCCGCCAGTGTGAGATTACCTTTGAGTGCGAGGAGACCTTGCGCAATTTGCTGCATCCGGACGTATGGCCGAACGCCAACCGGTCGAGTTTCGTCACGCTTCTCTCCGATAAACACATTCCCACGCACGGGGTAGCTCTGGAACGCGCCGTCGGCTTGCGCCTCACGTTTCGCCAACTTCCGCCCATCGATTGCATCTCCAGCCAATTCCTGCTCTACCTGAAATCCAGTGTGGGCGAAACCGCTTATCAGACCTGGTCTCATCTGATTCCGGACGCTCCGGTGCTGTTTCCTCCGGATCGGTTTCACTTTGAAGTAGTCGATATCGATCAGTAGCACGGCCTTTTGCTGCGAGCTCACGTAATACAATCGGACCTGTGACTGCGTCACAATCTGTCGCGGCCCGGCGAATGTCGGGTGGCCGCAAGGTCCTCGCCGGTTTTCTTCTCTCGGGATTTCTAATGGCCTCCCTGGGCGCGGTTCTACCAGTCTGGGGTTATCACCGCGACCCTCCCAGATTTATAGCTGTAGGCAATTATTTCTTAAGCCTCGCCGCCGGAACAGTAGCTTCGCCTTCTTTAGCCCGGCGTCTGCTGGTTGGCTGGAGTCTTTCGCGGACTCTGGTGTTCGCCTGCTCCCTCTCTTCTGCCGCGCTCGCGTGCCTGGCGCTGCTCTCACCGCCGCTTTCGTCCTGGTGGCGCGTGGCCGGTCTGGCTGTGTTGGGCAGCGGCGTCGGCATACTCAACTTCACTCTTTTTCACGCTATTGTCCCCGGTTCGTATCCCGATCCCGCCAGTACTGTAAGCCTGGGCGGCCTATGGTACGGGTTCGGCTGTCTCTCGGCTACGCTCTTGGCCGCCGCAACCCTCAACGCTTACGCGCCCATAGGCGTCCTCCTGCTGATGGCCCTGGTTCCTGCTGCCTTCGCCATCCTTTATGCCGCAACACCACTGTCCGGTAACTCCAACGCGAACTCCGCACGCCATTCGGGGAAGGATTTCCGGAGCCTTACCGCGGTATTATTCACCCTCCTGTTATTTTTTCAGTTCGGCAATGAATGGTCGGTTGCAGGTTGGCTGGCTCTGTTTCTAATCCGAAGGGTCGGCTTAAGTCCGATAGCTGGTTTACTCACATTGGCTCTGTATTGGCTCCTCCTCCTCGCCGGCCGCCTCCTCAGCATTCACATTCTCCGATACGTGCACCACGGACTACTTTTAGGCGTCGGTGCGCTGGCGGCTTTGTTTGGCAGTTTTCTTCTGTATTTCACGAATAACAGCTTCGGCGCTGCGGCCGGCGTCGTCTTCATTGCCGGTGGTTACGCAACCATCTATCCGTTGCTGGCGCAGCTTATCGGACGGCGGCTTCCCCAGTACAATGCCGGATTTGGCAGCAGCATCTTGTTGCTCGCCATAGCCGGCGGCCTTCTGGCTCCCGCCGCCGTGGGCTATGCCGCCTCGATCTTAGGAGTGGGCGTAGTGATTGGGTTACCCTTCCTGGGCACCTGCATGGTATTGACCCTTCTGATGCTCCTCTGGGTGGAGTCCCGATTGGCTCAATGAGTTTCGCCCGCTTCCTTGTGGCCCTCGTGCTCGCATCGGATCTGTTCGCGGTCTCTCTCGAAGACGAAATCGCGCAGATGATCCAGGCATCCCCGGTTGCCCGAAATGCCTTCTGGGGTATTGCGATTGCCGATCTCAGCACGGGCAATACCCTGTACTCTCTCAATGCCGACCGGCTCTTCATTCCCGCCTCGAATACGAAGCTGTTTACCGCGGCATTAGCTTTGGAACGGCTGGGGCCGGACTTCCGCTTCCAGACCCGGGTACTCTCCTCAATTGCACCGGATAGCGAAGGTGTGATTCCCGGAGCAGTGACTTTGGTCGGTGCCGGCGATCCCAACCTTTCGGCACGGTTAGTCCCCTACGACAGAGGACCGGCAAGCGGCGACCCGCTGGCGCCGCTCGAAGACCTCGCCGGCCAGGTCGCAAGCCGCGGCGTCACACGTATCAGCGGCGGAATCGTCGCAGATGACACCTGGTATGTGTGGGAGCCTTATCCCGAGGGCTGGACGGTGGATGATACGCGCTATGACTACGGCGCTCCCGTTTCCGCGCTCACCATCAATGACAACACCTTTCTTCTAAACATCCAACCAGGCGCCAGTACGGGGAGCCTGGCCGAACTGGCACTTGTCCCTCCGGTCGAATACTATCTCCTCGATAACCGCATCCGGACAGTTGCCGCCGCTGGCGAACGAAACATTCAAGTGAGCCGCGATCCCCGCAGCCGTCAATTACTGCTCTGGGGTTCCATCCCTCTCCGGGCCGCCCCCGAAACGCTAGCGTTCGCCATTGATGATCCGGCCGAATATGCGGCCCGCGCGTTCCGCCGCGCGCTACAGAATCGGGGCATTACGGTGAACGGCGGTTTTTACGTACGGCACCGCTTCCCCAATGAAGAGACCAGCGACCCCTCCGGCTTTGAACTTGCCCATCGGGATTCAGCTCCCTTAATCGAAGACTTGGGAATTACCGCCAAAGTTAGTCAAAATCTGCATGCCGAGTTGGCCCTCCGTGCCGTTGCCCGCGCCCGGGAAGGTCTAGGCAGCCGGGCTGCCGGTTTGCAGGAGATGAAGCTGTTCCTCGAAGAGATCGGAGTCTCTCCGGAAGCCTACAGTTTTGGCGATGCATCCGGTCTGGACCGTTCCGGTCTCGTCAGCCCCTCTGCGGTGATCACCCTGCTGCGCTATATGTACGACTCTCCCGCGCGCGAACCATGGATCGCGCTGCTGCCGGTAGCGGGACAGGATGGAACACTCAGCGCGCGTTTTGGAAGTAGCCCTGCAGCCGGCCGCATCTACGCTAAGACCGGAAGCCTTTCCCATGTTGCGGCATTGTCCGGATACGCGCGGAAGCCGGACGGCACATGGCTGGCGTTTTCCATTCTGGTAAACAATTTCAACGGACCGGTGGCGGAGGTGCATAGCATTATCGACCGGATTTGTACTTTAATAATGGAGTAGGGAGAATCATGCCGATTTACGAATACCGTTGCGAAGATTGCGGGACGAAATTTGAGAAACTGGTTCGCCGTGCGAACGGCGTCACAGAGCTTGCGTGTCCCTCTTGTGGCCACCAGCACCTGAAACAGGAGCTTTCCACCTTTGCGGCGCATGCCAACGGTAGTAACAGCAAGTCCGCCGAAGGTCCCGTGTGCCCGAGCGGCCAGTGCAGCAACCCGGGTATGTGCGGCATGAATTTCAATTGAGCATCAAGTAACCTGCAGGGAGGCTGCCGAGACAGGCTGCCTCGTCTCCAGAGTCACACTCTGAACCCTTCAGCCCTTGCCGTAAGATACAGGTGTGGGCGTCGAAGATCTTAGCCTCAAACCCAACCACTCCTGGAAGAGCAGACCCGGCTATTCAATCTGCGTAATCGATCGCGGTCTGGTGCGGTTCGATTATCCGAGCAACTGGATCGTCGAGCCCGGGGACGGCGCCGTACATCTTCACGACCGGCCGCCCTCGGTCGAAAGCTGTGATCTCGGGGTATCGGCCTTCCCTGTGCCTGTGGAACACATTCGGGAGTTGTCTCTCGATAATACCCTGCGGACGACGCTCGGCAAGGAACGGAAGCCATATCAGCAATCTGAGATTCATCACATTTCGCGGGGTGATCTCGAAATTGCCTGGCTGGAACAGAGATACAAAGACCGGGAGTATAAACGAGACGCGCGCTTCCGCGTGGCGCTTGCTCGCGGCTCGGCGTTCTGCCTGATCTCTATGAACTATTGGGCCAACCGCGCTGCCGGACTCGAGAGCGTTTGGGACGAAGTGCTGCGTACCCTGGTCATTGGGCTTTACGTGGAAGATCCGACCGCAGGCCCGCGAGTCCAGTAGGCCTGGCGTCACAAGCGATCATCGCACAGTTCTCAATGTGTCATGGCGTAGACGATATAGTTCATAGCCAGGCGGATGCCGAGTGCCGAATAGCGTTCCGGGTAGGTTGGATCGTCGGCCCACTCCCAAGAATCCCCGGTATCGTTGTTGACCCAAATTGCCATTTGCAGGCGTTTCTTATCGTCGTAAATGGCGCGCCAATGCGGTACGATACCGCCGTTCAGATACGGAACTCCGGAGCGCAGCGACCACTGACCCGAGATCTGGTAGCGCTGTTCGAGGTCATAGACCGTGTGGAACACGGGGTCCTCATTCTCCACCTCCACAATCGGATGGTTCGGCAGCACGCGGGCGGCCGTCTCAGTCACGAAGTTCTCGTATTCGCGATCGCCCCAAATATCGTCGGCGATTAGAAACCCGCCGCGCGCCAGATACTCGCGCAGCTTCAGGATCTGCGCGTCCGTGGGATCGGCGAGGCCGGCGCGAACCATGTAAAGGAACGGATAGTAGAAGACGTCTTCGCCGTCGTCAAGATTGACCGGCTGCTCCACGGACCGGTTATTCACTCGAGTCAAACGGCGTAGCGCCACCATAAGATGGCGGTCGGAACGCGGATAATCGTTGGTCCAGTTGGTGTAGCCTTCGCGCCAATCCGCAAACCGGCGCCGGAACCCGAAGCCTCCATAACCGTCGGGGTACATCAAGCGCGCGAATACGAATTCGGCTTTCGACTGGTAATCGGGCGGCAATGGGAAATCGTTGTACTCCTGGCCCGGATATTCGCGGAAGGGCTTCTGAAATGCCCACGCTCCGGTGATTGCCAGAAAAACCAGAAATCCCTGCCAAAGACGCATGTAACCTAATCTTACGTCAGCCGGGCGCCCGTGCTATTCTGCCGTTTTCATGTCTGAATACGCAATCGGAGTCGACCTGGGCGGCACCAATCTGCGCGCCTCCGCAATAGACAGCTCAGGAAAGATGCTGGAACGGTTTGCAGAGTCCTCGCGCTTCGCAGGCGGCCGCGAGGGACTGCTGACGGAGATGGTGGCGGCCATTGCGGGGCTGCGTGAAAAACTCGGAGCGGGCAGTCTGGCGGGAATCGGCGTGAGTGTGCCCGGGTTCATTCTGCTCAAAGAGGGTGTCATCCGGAACAGCAATAACCTGCCGTTTATTGAAAATTTTCCGATTCGCGATGAGATTGAGCGGCGGTTAGGAAGCCGGGTGATTCTCGAGAACGATGCCAACGCAGCCGCGCTCGGCGAGAAGTGGATGGGCGCGGGACAGGAGGTGGACGATCTGGTCCTGCTTACGCTGGGAACGGGCGTAGGCGGCGGTATCATTGCCAACGGCCGTATCATCCGGGGCTATCTCGGCATGGCGGGCGAACTCGGCCATGTGGTAGTAGTGCCGAAAGGGAATCCGTGCGGTTGCGGCAGTCAGGGCTGCGTGGAGAAGCATGCCTCCGCGACCGCAGCCACCGCCATGGCGCGCCTGATGCAGCTAGGAGAGAACTTGAGTTCGAAGGAGGTTTTCGACCTGGCCAACCGCGATGACGATGTGGGGATGAAGGCCCGCGCTATCTGGACCGCCACAGGAGAGAGCATCGGAGCAGTGTTGGCCACTCTGGTGAACACCTTCAATTTCTCGCTGTATCTGCTGGGCGGCGGCGTACTGGCCGCCTGGGACCGGTTTGCGCCCGCGATGATCCGCACCGTTGAAGAGCGGTCGGCCACATACCGGCTTTCCAAAGAGACCACGCGCATCGAGCAGGCAAAATTGGGCGGCGACGCAGGACTATACGGCGCAGCTTATTTGCCCATGCTCGAGAAGTGAGGGCGGCATAGCGGCCTCTCCGGTCCAGGCGGCCTGCCTATACTGGAAGCGTGGGGTTTGGCCGTCTGCTGATCACCTTGGGGCTGGTATTGGTTACCTTGGGCGTGCTCGTGAGCTTCGCCGGGCGGCTCCCCTTCCGCATCGGCCGCCTTCCCGGTGACATATACATCCAGGGAAAGAACAGCAGTTTCTACTTCCCGCTCGCTACCTGCATTGTGCTGAGTCTCCTGTTTTCGCTGGTCATGTGGATCTTCAAAAGGTGAGGGCTGTCGCCGTGTTGACGATCGCGCTTCTTAAACCCACCAGGCGGCAGCCGGCGGTTCGCGCAGCACAATCTCGTTAAGGAAAGCGGCGGCCTTGGTTAAGCCTTCCTCGGGCGACATCAGACTATCCTCGTGCTCGATCGAAAGCACCGAGTCATAGCCGTACATACGCAGCGTGGAGATGAACTCCCGCCACCATCCGGCATCGTGGCCATAGCCGCAGGTGCGAAAGATCCAGGAGCGATGGCGCTCATCGGTGTAGGGCTTGGTGTCGAGCACTCCCGTGAGCGGAAGGTTGCGATCGTAGATTTGCGTATCCTTCGCGTGCACATGAAAAATCGCGTCTCCCAGAATGCGGACGGCCGCAATCGGATCGATTCCCTGCCAGAACATGTGACTCGGGTCGAAGTTACATCCGACCGCCGGCCCGGCGATGGAGCGGAGTCGCAACATCGTTTCCGGGTTGTAAACAACGAAGCCGGGGTGCATTTCGATCGCTATGTTGATTCCGCGCTCGGAGGCGAAGGCCGCCTGTTTCGTCCAGTAAGGCGCCACCACCTCATCCCACTGCCATTTGAGTACCTCGAGGTAGTCCGGCGGCCAAGGGCACGTCACCCAGTTGGGCTGTTTGGCATGGGGAGAATCGCCCGGACAGCCGGAGAAGTCGACAACCGTGCGAACGCCTAATTTAGCGGCTAGTTCGATGGTCTTGCGGCTCACCTCGCAATCGTGCCGGGCGCGCTCGGGATCGGGGTGTAGCGGATTGCCGTGGCAACTTAGCGCGCTAATAGAGAAACCGTGGTCCGCCAGTTTTTCGCGAAATGATTCCAGGCTGCGGTTGTCATCGAGCATGGAAAGCTTGCAGTGCGCGTCTCCGGGATAGTTGCCGGTTCCGAACTCGACTGTGTTGATGCCCTTGGCCTGCAGCTTTTTGAGAACTTCCTCGAGAGACAACTGGACGAGCAGCGGGGTAAACACTCCGACTCTCATTGCTGATCGTCTCCTTGATCGGCGGCATCGCCCGAATTTACGTCAACCCAGCGGCGGTGCCGGTGGCTTTCGAGAACTGCCTCGAGAATTGTCAACTGGCGAAGTCCGTCGCGGAACTGAGGATATTGCGGTTCCGCTAGTGGGTCTTCGAGCGAGCCGTAGAATCGTCGGAATACCTGTTTGAACGTGTCATCATAGCCTTCGCTGTGGCCGCCCGGCAGATCCGCATAAGCCCGCACGCCCTCCTGAAGAAGGGAAGGGTCCTTAATCAGAAGCTGATTATTTCTGTTCCGGTACCCGATCCACAACTCGTCGGGGCGCTCCTGGTTCCAGGCGGCCGAAGCTAGGGAGCCGTAGATCTCGATGCTGAGGCGGTTCTTGCGTCCCGCGGAGACCTGGCTGGCCGTGACACAGCCGCGCGTACGATCGCCCATGCGGAAGATCACCGCGCCGAAG
>JAFAWA010000212.1 GCA_019242155.1 Terriglobia bacterium
CTTTTCACAGGTTGCGATGATGAGACGCTGCGCGCCGGGCTCGAGCGGAACTTTCGTTTTCACCGGCGGCTTGTAGTCCAGATTGACGAGAGAGGTCTTCACGTCAATGAACGTCCGCAGGCACTTGTTCTTGCAAAAGTAACAACGCGTCGCCTCATTGCGCGTAGTCTTGTACTGAATGTCCCGGCAGGCTTCAAGACCGATAAAACCGGTCTGCCGGCCGTTGTCCCACAGGCGCCCGGCCTCAAGCGCCGCGCCGATCGCGCCGGCCTCCCCGCAATGCTCGTGTACGATCACTTCGGGCAGCGTGTCTTTGCCCTTAAAGCGCGATTCGATAAAATCCACCTGCGCCTTGACCGCCGCGAGATTATATTGCGTGCCGCCCTGCAGCAGGAAACGTGTGCCGATGGCGGAGAGGTTGGGGATCTGTGAAACGTACAGCCAGATATTTTTGGGCAGCACGTTGCACAACCCCGCCATGATCTCTTCCGGTTTCCAGCCCTGGCGTTGGAAATCGACGATGTCGCTCTGCATGAACACCGCGCAGCCGTAGCCGAAAGAGGGAAAGCCTTTGGCCCCGAAGGCCGTGTCGGCGTACTGTTCCACGGGAACATTGAAACCTTGCGCGGTCGATTGCAAGAAGTATCCGTTGCCGGCGGAACACTGCGTGTTCAGTTTGAAATCTTTAACGCGCCCGTTTTTCAGGATGATGATCTTGATGTCCTGCCCGCCAACATCGCAGATGACGTCCACGTTGTCGTAGAAGTGGAGCCCGGCTTCGGTGTGCGCCACGGTCTCGACCAGTGCGGCATCGGCGCCGATCACGTCTTTGAGGATGTCCTTGGCGTAGCCCGTGGTGCCGACACCTAAGATTTTCAGGTCCGCCCCTTGATCGCGAATCTGCCGGTCCAGTTTCTGTAGAACCTCGACCGTGTCTTCGATGGGATTGCCTTTCGAGAGCTGGTACGTCTTCGCCAAAATGCGCCGTTGATCGTCTTTCGAGATCAAAACGGCTTTAGTCGAAGTAGACCCTCCGTCGATGCCTACGAAGCCCTCTACAACGTCGCCCGTTTGAAACGCCGCCGGAACAAATTTCTTGGTGCGGTATTTCTTTTTGAAGGCCGCGAGATCCTCCTCGTCCTTCGCTAACCCGCCCGTTGCCCCGCGTTTGCTCTTCTCCTCATCACGGCCGATGTTGACGTACCACTCCAGTTTCTCCGCGCCCGTATACTCGCCGACGGATGCATCTTCGGTTTTGCCGAACTCGACCGCACCTATGGCCGCGAAGTATTGCGCATTGTCAGGCGTCTGAATGAGGTCTTCAGGTGCGACACCTTCGGGCAGCGGGGTGTGGCGTTCCTCCCAGATCTTCGGAATATTGCTCTTCCAGCAATCGCGCATGCCCTTGATGTAGCAGTTGGGGCCGCCGAGAAGCAGCACGACGGGCTGCAGCGTGTTGCCGCGCGTAAGTACCGAAAGGTTCTGCATCACGATCGCTTCAAACAGCGAAGCCATCAGCTCGTCGGGCGGAACGCCCATTTTCTGCAGACCGTTGATATCGGTTTCGGCGAAGACACCGCACTTGCCGGCTACCGGGTGAAGCTTGAGCCCCTTGTAGCCCATCTCGCAAAGCTGGTCGGAGGGAATGCGGAGCTTGGCATTGATCTTGTCGATTACCGCGCCGGTGCCGCCGGCGCACTTGTCGTTCATCGACGGAGTCTTCTTCTTACGCCCGGTCTCCGGATCTTTTTTGAAGATGATGATCTTGGCGTCCTGCCCGCCGAGTTCAATCACCGAACCGCACTCGGGATAGAGCCGCTCTACCGCGAGCGCCACCGCATTTACTTCCTGAACAAACTTCGCGCCCAAAAACTTCCCGAGGCCGTTGCCGCCCGACCCCGTGATGAACATGCGCGCCCGCTCGGAGCAGAAGCCGTCGATCTCGGTTGGAAATCGCTTGAGAAATTCGAGCACCTTCTCGGGCTGCTTGGTGTCGTGCCGCTGGTAGTCCCGCCACAGAATCTGGTCGGAAGCCGCGTCGATCACCACCGCCTTGACGGTGGTAGAGCCCACATCCATGCCGATAAGGAAATGTTTTTCCATAGTGGAGTGCCAACCGCCCTGACCGCCGCGGCTCAGTTCCTCTCTGCCTTCATTCGCTCAGCAATGTGCATCACGAAATTTGCGGCCACGCCGACCAGGCCTTTGGTGCGCGGCACGTGATAGAGCGGCCGCTTCATTTCCGGATGGAGATCGGCGTAAGCGCGGCATTGGTCGAGCGTCAGGCCGGCGCGCTCCAGTGCCTCGGCGAACTCCTTTTTGGCCTTGTTTTTGGCCTCCCCGAGCGCCATCTGTACGCGGCTGTGCGCATTGATTTCACCTTCGCCCGACGTCTCGATCGGCAAGTAAATCATGTCCTTGTAGTTCGAAACCACCGCCGATTGCGCGCCATCCGATTGCGTCGAAGGCATACAACCGAACGGCTTGACCGAGAGAACCATATGCGCCAGATCTTTATTCGAGTAGTAAATGTTCTTCGCAACTTCCAGGTGGCCTTCGCCGCCCCCCGCGCGGGAGTTGTAGAACGGGTGCCCCAACCGCTGCAGTTCGTACTGATCGGTCAGGTGATGGGCGATGCCGCCGAGCGCATCCACGATTTTGTGATACTCGCCGCGGAAGATCGCCTCCGCCAGCTTCAGCTTTGCCACCTTCTGTCTATAGGTCCATTCGATTTTCGCGCGCGGCCCGAGCTTCCAGATCGGCGGAACCACAGTGCCCTCTTCGAGCCCCTTGTAATCGCGGTATTTCTGCACCACCTGGTGCATCATGTACATGATCCAGGTGCCGATCGGCTCTACCAGCACCTGCGCGCCTTCGCGCTCGAGGAAGCGGAACATGTTGAAGTTGCCGTCCCCCTCTGTGGTCTGCGCCCAGAATTCGCCGGTAATCTTCACGATCGGCTTCACGCGCAGCCGGTCGATTTCGATTTCGTTGAAGCGGTCGCGGCAGCGCTCGAGAGCCGGCAGATACTCGTCCCCTTTAAGCTGGTTGACGAATTTGCCCAGGTATTCCGCCGTATCCGAAAAGCCGCCGAGAAACTTCGTCATGTTCTCATCGAGTTTCCACGGCCGCTTTTTGCGAAAGACTTCGTGCAGATAGTCCATGGTTTCGTCGAGCATGCGATCGGTTTCACCGGCGGTCACTTCGAACGGCCGGAGCGCATACGCGACTTCATTCATCACGTCGCCGCAATTGAGCGCGTTGAGGATTCCGAGGAAGAAGTCGAGATTCATGGCCAGGCCCGCTTCGGCCTCGCCCTGGCTTAGTCCGCCGGATTGCTGAAACAGCAGCACGCGGAAGCCGTCAAAACCGGCATTTCTCAACGCCAGCCGGTACTCGGCTTCGTACATGCCGAAGCGGCACGGGCCGCACGCGCCAGCAGTGAAGAACACATACTGGTCAATAATCTCCTGCTTGCTCAAGCCCTGCTCTTCGAGCTCCTGGAGATACTGCACCAGGTTCCCGACCGTGAAGTAAGTCGGATTGCACTGTCCGTTGTTGCCGTACTCTTTGCCGGTTTGGAATGCGCGAACGTTGGGTGTCGGCACCGATTCGGCGCGATACCCGAGTCCTTCGAGCGCCCCATGCACCAGTTTTTCGTGTTTCCAGGTCAGACCGCCAAAGAGCAGCGTCGTCTTTGGCCGTTGCTCCTTGGTGAACGGCCGCTCGACCGGCCGTTTGAACTGATGGACCTCTTTTCGGCTTAAGCCGGCTTCCTGCTCCAGCCGTGCGCGCTCCTCTGCAAGCCTTTGCTGAATAATCTCTTCAATGGATTGGCCGATCTGTACAAGACCTGCCTGCGGCACGGGCTTCGGTTGGATAGGCGTAGTGCTCATAGTTCGCTCTTTCGCGATTCAGGGCCATCTTGCCGGTTAACCGATTGAAAGGAAACCGCTATCCATTAAATGGCGAGTTTTACCCCGCAAGGGGAGATTCGACGGGTTGAGCGGGCGGTTTCCGGTAAGACAGGAATCCTCATAACCCGCTGAAACTGTTACGATCCAGACAACTTAGCGCTGCCCGGCGCAACCGCAATGAGCCCGCAAGAGAGGTAGCATGGAGGTGGTTATCGAAATGTCCACGGCGTCGTTGGCGGCGGTCCAGGAGTACCTCTCTTCGTGTTATCCAGATGGTGATCGCGAGTATCTGGATGGCGTAATCGGAGAGCGTCATATGGGCACGCCGGAGCACAGTGCACTGCAAAAGATTCTGATCGTGCACCTGGCTGCTCACGAAAAACAGCTCGATCTGGCCGTGCGTCCGGAGTGCCGGACCCGCATTCGCGAGGAACGTTATCGCGTGCCGGACCTCCTGGTGATGCAACGGCCTTTCCGCCAGGATGGGCGGGTAGTCTTGGATCCGCCCCTGCTCATAATTGAGATTCTTTCGCCCGATGACCGGATGGGGGAGACTTTAGAGCGCTTCCGGGAATATGAACAGCTCGGCGTCCGGCACATCATTCTAATGGACCCCGTCCGGCGCACCACGCATCTGTTCCTTCATGGCGATCTAGTAAGCCGGCACGATCTGGCTGCGTTCGAGATCGCACCCGGCAGATCGCTGCCGTTTCCTGCCGCACAACTGCTCGCGCTTCTCGACGAAGAGTAACTGACCTGATCCGTGTCCCCGTACCGTAGACTGAGGGAGTGATTCGGGCGTTTCTGCGCCTTTTGGGCGTCATCTACTTCATCGCCTTCACGTCGTTCGGAGTCCAGGCCTCGGGATTAATCGGCTCGCACGGCATTCTGCCGTATGCCGAATACCTGGCTGATATGCGCCAGGCCTTGGGCCGCTCGGCGTACTGGGAAATTCCCAGCGTCCTATGGCTCCATTCGAGCGACGCGGCTCTGGCTGTGATTTGGATCTTGGGCGCGGCCTTCGCGCTCGCTGTAATTTTTGAGTTCCGGCAACGCATCGGTCTGGTGTTGTGTCTCGTCCTGTGGCTCTCGTTGTGCGCCGTCGGCCAGGATTTTTTGTCATTTCAATGGGACGTGCTGCTGCTCGAGGCCGGCTTTCTGGCCATCTTTGTGGATGGCTCCCCGATGCGCATCTGGCTCCTGCGCTGGCTGTTGTTTCGCCTGATGTTTTTTTCGGGTGCGGGCAAACTGCTGAGCGGCGATCCAAGCTGGCGGAACCTGACCGCGCTCAGTTACCACTACATGACTCAGCCCTTGCCCACCCCGGCGGCCTGGCTGATGTACCAGTTGCCGCTCGGCTTTCACAAAGCCGAAACGGTTTTCGTGTTCGTGGCGGAGCTCGCGGCTCCGTTTCTATTCTTCGCGCCGCGGCGCATCCGGCATATCGGCGCGTGGATTACGATCGCGCTGCAACTGCTTATTTTGACGACCGGTAACTACACCTTCTTCAATCTGCTGACCATCGTGCTCTGCCTGCCGCTTTTCGCCGAACCGGATCGCCTCGCGCGAACGCGCCTGCATCGAGCGGTAACGATCGCGCTCACCTCTTTTGTAGCCATCACGACCGGTCTGCTTTTCTTCGAGCTGTTCGGCTGGGGCCTGCCGCCCGGCGGAGCCGCAGTCCTGCACGTCACATCGCCCCTGCGCATTGTGAACACCTATGGCCTGTTTACAGTAATGACGGTCGATAGGCCGGAGATCGTCGTAGAAGGTTCGGACGATGGTGAAAACTGGAAGGCATACGAGTTCCCGTACAAACCGGGCGACCTCTTACGAGCCCCGCCGGTCGTCGAGCCCCATCAGCCGCGGCTAGATTGGCAAATGTGGTTCGCAGCGCTATCGAACTATCAGCAGAATCCGTGGTTCCAGAATTTCATGGGGCGGCTGTTACAAGGCGAGCCCGCCGTGCTGCGTCTGCTGGCCTACAATCCCTTTCCCAAAGCGCCGCCCAGATACGTTCGCGCGCGCGTCTATCTCTACACCTTCACCCATTTTGGAGAAAAGGGCTGGTGGCATCGCCAGGATCGCGGGCTATACTTCCCGGCTGTCAGCTTGAAATAAACGCTCTGAAACCGGTAGCGGCTACGAACCACCGAGTTGAACGGGTTTCGAGATGTGTTGATGCGCAATCTTCCAGTGATCATCGATCTTTCGAAGACAGAAAGTCGCGCGCACGAGATCTTCAAATGTGCGGCCGTCTGGAAGAGTGCCGTCACATCGGATAAAACAATGGGCAAACGCTACATCTGACCCCGTCGTGACGGACAGATCTTCGAGGTCAAACTTGCCTTCGCCCTGCGTGTCCGGCTGCCACTCATCCCAGCTCCGGCGGTACGCGTCGGCACCTTCATATTTGAGCGGAGAGAGCACGTCATAGATCAGCACGTCAGGGAGATGGTTCTTGAGGACGCGGTTCTTGTCGCCCTTTCTGGTCTCGGAGCTCCACGACTCGAGAAGTTGACGGATTTCCGTCTCGTCTAAGGCGTTCGGTGCGGGGCTCATGGGGGCCTCCTAAATCATGCCTGCGCCGGCAGGCTGATTTCTAATTAAGACCGCTTGCAGTTCGGCCGTGGGAAACAAGCGATTCATTTTTTCCTCGTGATGGCGCAGCCGAGCGCCTTGGTTCGGGGATGCGGTACGGATTTTCCGGCGAGTATGGCGTCCAGAGCGTCGCGCAGATCGAACTCCGTCACCTGAAGGCGCTCCTGGCCGAAATCCTCCAGCCGGTTGTCTATACGGCCGAGATACAGAAGCGCGCCCGAGGGCGCAAGCACCGCAGCCTGCGGTGTGGCCGTAGCGCCGGTGAAGGAGGCCAGGGATTTCTCGGGATCTAAGAGATAAGGAAAGGTGTAGCCGAACTCCTTCACGTGTTGTTGTACTTCGGCGAGCGGAACAGTAGCATCCCCCTGAACCGCATAGAATGCCACGCCGCGAGCAGCGTACGCGTTTGCGATGCGATTCATCTCCGGCACGTAGCGATTACTTAGAGGACAGTCGGTGCTGACAAAAAGCAGCACGACGGCGCGTTTCCCCGCCCATTCCGCAGCCGTGTGCGCGCGTCCCGCCGTGTCGAGCAGCGAGAATGCAGGCGCGACGGCCGCACGGGCAGCAAGTCCCAGCGACAGGAGCAGCCCAACCGTAAGCCGGTTCCATGCCATAGAGATATTCTAGCCGCCGCGGGTTATGGACAATTGTCGGCAGTGCGTAAAGCCTGTGTCAGCACGGACGCGCGCGGCCTTATTAAGCCGCTGCAGCCAACACTTCGGAGGGCTTGGGCATGCCGCGCCGCGCAAAACGGATATTACCGTCGGGCCCGATCAGATACACGGTTCGTTTCACGATGAGCCCGTCCGCTTTATAGAGCTTGGCGACCGCGCGTCCTTTATCCACCAGTAGAGGGAAAGGGAACTGGAACTTCTGGCGGAACCGGGCATGCTTCTCGGCGCTCTGCGGATTGACGCCAAATACGGCCACACCGCGGGCGCTGACAGCATCCCATCCATCGCGGAATTCGCAGAGCTGGCGGGTACATCCCGGAGTGTCGTCGCCCGGATAGAAAACGAGCACGACATTTTTCCCTTTAAGCGCAGCAAGAGACACCGTGCGGCCGCCGTCGTCCGCGAGTGAGAATTCCGGCGCGCGAGTGCCCGTTGGTAAAGGATCGGAAGAGAACCACGACATAGCCCAGAGCCTGTTCGTATTGTAGGTCCGAGCGCCGGGGTTCGCGTTACAATCTGGCGTTATGGCTTACTGTACACAATGCGGTGCGCAGATGGCGGACGGCGCGCGCTTCTGCGGCTCCTGCGGTCAGCCGCAGGGACCGGGTGGTGCGACGGTGACCGGCGTAGTTGTCGATCCTCTGGACTATACGATTCAAGGAGACAATCTGCAGGTGGCGCGAATCCGCCTCAAGCCCGGGCAGGAGCTCTATGCGGAGGCCGGGCGCATGGTGTACAAGACGGCCAACGTGCAGTGGGATACGCGCATGAGCGGGGCATCCTTCGGCGAAAAGATCGTGGGCGCTTTCCGCCGCGCGGTTACCGGCGAGTCCCTGTTCGTCACCTACTTTCGCACGGACAGTCCCGGCGAGGTGGGGTTCGCCGGAGCCTATCCGGGCCGGATTCAAGTGTTCGAATTGAAGCCCGGCCAATCGATTCTGGCCCAGCGCGACGCCTTCGTGGTGGCTGAATCGAGCGTGCAATTCAATATCGCGCTGGTGAAGCGGCTGGGCGCGGGTTTTTTTGGCGGGGAAGGATTCATTCTAGAAAAATTTACCGGCCCAGGCGCTGTGTTTATTCATGCAGGTGGAGATTTTGTGGAGTTCGACTTAGGTCCGGGCCAAACCTTGCAGGTGGACAGCGGGTGCATCGTCGCGCTCGAGGAATCAGTGGACTACGACATACAATTCGTGGGCGGCATCAAAATGGCGCTATTCGGCGGCGAAGGTCTTTTTCTCGCGACGCTGACTGGGCCCGGACACGTCGTCATCCAGAGCATGACACTGCAGAAGATGCGCCGGGAACTCGCCCCATGGCGGCGGGGCGGGGACGAAGAGAAGGGCCTGGGGGCCCTGCGCGGAATCTTCGATTCCAACGAGTAGCCGGTTAGCGCCGCAACCGGCTCTCAATCAAGCGCTAAGCCGGATGGCCGCGATTAGCGCGAACACCACCAAAAGCACCAATATCAGCACGAGAAGCCAATGCGTCGACCCGCGCCAATTCGCCAATCGCTGCTGGTGGACATCAAATTTCGAAATGAAGGATGGCCGCCATTGCCAAGGCATACCTGAAGGTTTGCACCCGGCCTTCCAAAGCGGCCTGGACTACGTCGCGTCGTCTGCGGACGAGTCTTTCCCCGAGTCATTTGGGCACTGGCGTGCCTTTGCACAACGGAAATCCGTCCAACGGATCTCCATGTCCGAGGAGGAACAATGGCACATCGAAACTCGACAATTATCGTGACAGCCGCCGCGGCCCTATGCCTCGGTGCCTGTAATCAGTCAAACAGTGCAGGTGAGGCGAATCGTACCGGAGATGCCGCCCGGGTTGCCGTGACCAATGCGCAACGGGACCGCGATCAAGACATCAACCGGCTCGAGAAACGCCTTGATGATCTCAATGACAAATGGGCCGGTAAGGAGAAGAAACTGATAGAGGAGCGGGCAGCCGCGACTGCTTCGATGAGAGCCAATGTCAAAGAGGATCTGCAGAATGCGCGCAATGCCGTTGCCGATTTGAGAACCACCACTCCCGAGAACTGGTGGAGCCGCGAAGAAACAGTTCTCTCGCGAACCATGTCGGAACTCGAACACGATGTGAGAGGTTTCACCGGGAAAAAATCACCTGTAGGCGCGGCGGAAAGCGCCGGTGACGTACAGCATGAAACCGCATTCGCCGCACGCCGGGATCAGTTCATCGATAAACTGCAGCCGCGGGTCAATGCCCTTATGGACCAGTTAGACCATCTAAAAGCGAAGGGCACGGAAGAGACCGAGCGCAAAGACACGCTCGCGCGAGTGAAGAAACTAAACAGCGACCTTTCCGAGCTGCGCAAAGCCTCACCGGATGATTGGTGGAAGATCTCGCAAACCCGCGTGAGCGACTACATCGACCGGCTCGATACCTCGATCGGCCGTCTGGACGACAACAAAAGCAAGGCGCATTAATTGGTTCGGCCGCCGTTTCGCAAGTGAGCGAGCAGGATCGCGGACAGGAGCCGTGAGTTCATTCGCCAGCTCGGATGTCGTGACGGATGGCAGGGGCGGCATGCCTTTCCACAGGAATTGTTGAGCTGCAGTCCTAACGGTCGGTCTTGGTGGAAGCCGTTGTGGGAATCTGTAAAACTTTCGAAACAAACCGCGAGCGGAGTTAACCTTTTTTGCCTTGGTGAGTCTAAAGAGTGAGCGTGAACGAGTGAAACGGGAAGAGACCTGAGTTCACTCTACGGAGGAGGCAGGGATGACCGGCGATTGGGAAGTGGCGAAGTTTGCGGAGCTCAGGGAAAGGACGGATCGGGATCTGATCTGGTTAATCGACCGCGAACTGGATATGGGATTGGTTTGCGCTGCCGAAGCCGATACGGAACGCGCCGAGCACTATCTGGCAGAGGCAGACCGGCTGCTGCCGGAGGTGTATTCGCTGTCTCCGGCAGACCTGGACGCGCTGGAGAGCAAACTGGCACGGCTCGAAGAGTGGCTTGGCGGTGAGTCCGAGGAGTGCCGCGCTTCGGGTTGCTGCGCCGGCTAAGACCGGCGCGGCTCGGTTTGTGACAGCAGGGTTATTGTCCGCGCGTCGCGCTTACCTTCAAAATATTTCTCCAGCGCCTCTTCGAACAGACTCGGCCCACCGGCTTCGGCAAACAGCGTCATGGAGGATCGAAACTTCATGGAATCGATGGCACCGAAGATGTCGTCTGCGGAATGGCCGTCAATGCGGTTGACAAGCGTAGTGCATTCGAGCAGCCGCGGTCCCAGGACGGCATGCTGCAAATACGCAGCCGCTTCGGCGCGGCCGGAAATTCCGTAGTAGTGCGACTGGGAACTGACGCCCAGACCTCGCACCTGGGGAAAGATAAACCACATCCAGTGACTCGTCTTACGGCCGCGCGTTAATTCTGTCCGCACGCGTTCGAAAATCGGGTCCTGGGCGGCCACGAACCGGGCTAAGTCGAATCGGTCGTCCACGGTCTGCGGCCTTCAAAGGCATTTTGTAACAGAGCGCGTATGCCGTCTCGCGTGATGGGGCGCGGGTTGTAATACGGATTTTGTACGGCGAGGCCGGCAGCGCGGTCGAGGTCGCTCTCATTCATGCCGAGGCTTGATAACGAAACCGGAGCGCCCAAAGCCACTGCGAGGTCGTACAGGCCTTCGGAGGCAGAACGAGATCCGAGCGCGCGGGCAACTTGCGCCATAGCATCCGGCGCGCAGGACTCGTTGTAACGGACAGCGTGCGGGAGGACTACCGTGTGTGTTTCGGCGTGGGACAGATTGAAGCTGCCACCCAGGGTATGGCAGAGTTTGTGATGCAGAGCCATTCCCACAGACCCCAGCGCAAGGCCGCCCAGCCACGCGGCGTACAGGGCCTGCGAGCGCGCTTCGAGGTTACCGGCGTCTCGGACGATGACCGGCAGGCTTTGGGCAAAAGCGCGGATTCCTTCCTCTGCCAGCATAGAGATAATCGGGTTGGCTTCCTGCGCGTAGAGGGCCTCCACGCAATGCGCAACGGAATTCATGCCGCTGGTCGCGGAAAGCGCGGGCGGCATCGATACGGTGAGGCAGGGGTCGTAGAGAACGGTGTTGGGTAAGACACGCGGGTCGCGGCCGGTGGTCTTGCGGCCACCCTCGGTAAGACCCCAAATGGGAGTCATCTCGGAACCGGCATAGGTGGTGGGCACCGCGAGAATTGGAAGCTCCGAGACAAGCGCGATGGCTTTGGCCAAGCCGGTAGTGGACCCGCCACCCACAGCCACACAACAGTCCGCTCCCAACCTTCGGGCTTCTTGACGCGCGGCTTCGGCGGTTTCGATAGGCACGTGCATAACGGCGCGGTCGAACAGGCCGGCGGCGCGAGCACCGAGGCGGTCAAGCATCTCGAGTCCGCTCTGGCGCTGTTCCGGAGTCGAGAGAACAAGCGCTTTAGCGGCGCCCAGGCGCTCCATCTCTTGCGGGAGTTTCTCTACTGAACCTGCGCCGAAGATCACGCGCGAAGGCAGGATTTGATAAACGAAGGACTGCATTACGCGCCATTTGCGTGGGCGCGCTCCGTCCGGGCGTGAAGATCGCGGAGCACGGCGAGCTCATTGTCTGAAGGCGGTTCGGTGGTAGCGAGATTGGCGGCGAGCTTCAGCGGCCACCCGGTATTCTCAACTACTTTCTCGGGCGCAATGCCGGGATGTACGCTGGTGAGAGTCAGTTCTTTCGTATCCGGGTCTGGAGTGAGAATGCCGAGATCGGTGATTACCGCAGTGGGACCTTTCCCGGGAAATCGGAGTTGGCCGCGGCTGTTACCGCCTTCCATATGGCCGCCGGAGGTGACGAAATCGAGTTTCTTCACGAACGCGCGCTTATTATGACGGAGCGTGATGAGCACTTCCTTTGAAGATGCGGCGATCTCGGGAGCGCCGCCGGCGCCCGGAAGGCGCGTGGAGGGCCGGTGGTAATCGCCGATCACGGTGGTATTGATATTGGCGAAGCGATCGATTTGGGCCGCTCCCAGGAAGCCGAGGTCCACGCGTCCGCCCTGCAGATAGTATGCGAAGATTTCGGGAATAGATACGACAGCGTCGGCGGTTTCGGAGAGTTCGCCATCACCGATCGAAAGCGGAAGCACGGGCGGTTTGGCGCCGATGGTGCCCGATTCGTAAATCAAAACGGTGTCGGGAGCATGCGTCAGCCGCGCAAGGTTCGCAGCCGCGCTCGGCAGTCCAATCCCGACAAATAGGACTGCGCCGTTGTGAATCATGCGCGCGGAGGCGACAGTCATCATCTCGTCGGCGGTGTATTTGGTTTCAGGCATGGGTGAATGCCTCCTTGAGGCTCTGCCGGAAGCCCTCGAAATCGTTCGTGCCCATTATGTGCCGGTCAATCCAGGCTTTGAATGTGTCCCGCTCGCGCGAAATCGGATCCCAAGCTTTGTAAAAAGCATTGTTGCGCGCATAGTAGCCCTGGGCGTACGAGGGGAACGCGCCGCCTTTCACGTGAGCCACAGCGCCGATGACCCAGGAAGGCAGCACGACCGAGTTCGGGGGCGCATCGAGGTGGTCGACAATCTCCTCCACCGTTACGATGTTGCGCTTGGCCGCCATCACGGCCTCCTTCTGCACTCCGACAACGCCCCAGATCAGAACGTTGCCGCGGCGATCGGCTTTCTGCGCGTGAATTACTGTGACGTCCGGACGGATGGCGGGCAGTGCGGCGAGGCGCTCACCGGTAAAAGGGCATTCAATAAATTTTACGTTCGGATTGTGCTTGGGTAAATCGGAGCCGAGATAGCCGCGCAGGACGCCGAACGGGAGATGCGAAGCGCCCGCGGCGTAGGCAGCGGCCATACCGGCGTGCGCGTGCTCTTCGATTGCCAAGGGCGTCGGCCAATCGTTTTCGACAGCGTCCCGCAAGCGGTGTAGCGAACCGACACCGGGATTACCGCCCCACGAGAAGACCAGCTTCGACGCACAGCCGGCACCGATCAACTGATCGTAAATCAGATCCGGCGTCATGCGAATGAGTGTCAGATTCCGGCGCTGTTGCCGGATGATTTCGTGTCCCGCCGCGAACGGAATCAGATGTGTGAATCCCTCGAGAGCGACTGTGTCCCCATCGCGAACCAACTGCTGGATCGCTTGTTTCAGTGTGGTTATTTGAGCCAAGGTTTCTGTTTATTATGCCATGGCCCAAAACGGATTCCTGCTGAGTTCATTATGAGGCGGAGTTCAAGGCGAGCATCAAAGAACGATTGGATATACAATAGCGCGGAGACCTCGATAAGGAGCGATTATGTGCGATCAGGATCATTTTGAGAAAGACCGGCAGGAGTATGAAGCTCTGGGCCTGGTCACGCGGAAACAGTTCGGCATGATGTTGGGGGCGGGCGTCGCGATGATGCTCCCGCGCGTCGCCAATGCAGTGGCGGTGACGGGGTCGGACGTGAGCGTTACGACGCCGGACGGCACTGCAGACTGCTATTTCGTCCATCCATCGAGCGGGACAGCGGCAGCCGTTCTGGTATGGCCGGACATTTTCGGCCTTCGGCCCGCGTTCCGTCAAATGGGCAAGCGGCTGGCCGAATCGGGCTATTCGGTGCTTGTGGTGAATCCGTTTTATCGCGTAAAGAAAGCCCCGACGGCCAGCGCCGGCGCGGCAACGCCGATTCCGGAGCTAATGCCGCTCGCGCAAGGCTTGAACGAGAAGACGCAAATGACGGATGCGAAAGCGTTCATAGGGTGGCTGGACCAGCAATCCTCAGTTGCCAAGAATCGCAAAGTGGGGACCCAGGGTTATTGCATGGGCGGTCCCATCGCTTTTCGAACCGCGGCGGCGGTGCCTGATCGCGTGGGAGCTGTGGCCTCGTTCCATGGGGGCGGCCTGGTGACGGATATGCCGAACAGTCCGCATCTGCAGGCCTCGAAGACCAAGGCGCAGTTCCTGATTGCGATTGCGGCGAACGACGATATGCGTTCGCCCAATGAGAAGAACGTTCTCAAGGAGACCTTCGCGAAGGCCGACCTGCCCGCCGAAATCGAAGTGTACACGGGCGCGGCGCACGGCTGGTGCCCTCCGGATACCTCGGTCTACAACCAACCGCAGGCCGAGAAGGCATGGAGCCGCATGCTCGCGCTGTACGGCAAAGCTCTGGCGTAGTTGGCGCACCGGAGGACGCGGTAGATTCTTTCTTCGCGTCCTCCTGGTAGGCCGAATAATCGCGGTTGTCGCGCGTCGAGCCGCGGTGCTCCGTCTTGTTTGCTTGTAGCCCTTCAGGGGTAAGCTTCTTTCGGGTTGCGAACAGTGTGAATGTAGAGCGTGCCTTCATTGTCCCCGCTCTGGCCGCCCTGCTTGCCCCGGTCGCTCTCTTCTGTGATGCGCACGCTGAAATCGCCGACGCGCAGACGCTTTTCACCGCCCTAGCCCTTGAGCGTTTTCACCCGGCCTGCGCCGGTCTCGGCGAGTCGGTGAATGGCGATGAGAATCTGCATCGCGGTCTGTTGCGGGATAGCGCGAACGTCGGCTTTGGCCTGCTCGGAGAAGACGATCCGCTTCACGCGGCGTCTTTACCCCCGCGGATCTGATCCATTGTGAGGCCGCATTCCGCCACCACTTCCTCGAACGGGATGCCCTGGTTGTTCTGGAACCATTCCTTGGAAGCGGCTACGGCGCGCTCCTCTTCTTCCGTGGCCGGCTCATCGTCTATGCGAGCGTTGCGCATGGAGGCGGTCTCGGGGTCGGTCATAACTTCCGGGAGGCGAATTATGGCCTCCGATTGGCTCGGATTGAGTTGGTCGAGCAACTGGTGGGCGTGTTGTTTGTCCCATATGCCGTCATTATTTTGACACCGCCACCCTCGATCAGGCCGTACCTTACTCTATGCCATTGCACACGTCGGCGTTGCCGGTTTGTTTCTACGATTCCGGCAGAGGATCCCGTTGATACGGCAAGGAGCGGGGCCGGACAGCCTCACCCAAGAGTGTGCAGACGCAATCGAGAAAACTCTCGATCGCGAAAGGCTTCGCCAGAAAACGCCAGGAATCGGCCATTTTGCGCGGCGTCTGGTCCGCCGCCGACATTAGGAGAACTTTCATTCTAGGATTGGCCACCGCAAGGGCCCAAGCAACATCAAAGCCGTCGAGCGGGGCGTGCAAATTGATATCGCAGATGAGAAGGTCAATCCCGGCGCCGGTCTCTCGCGCCATGGACAATGCCTCATAAGGGTCCGCCGCTTCATTGACTCTTGCTGTCATCGTTCTCTTTAACAGCGTGCAGATAAGTCTGCGAATCCGGGAGTCGTCGTCTACTACCAAAATTCCTGGTTCGCCGTTGACTTGACGCGGGGTGAGAGGTGTCTGCGGTGTCGGTTCTTCATGGGTGCATATTGTCGAAAACATATTGGTTCCCTGTCATGAATGACGAGGACACGCACCCGGCTGACGTTGGCGATCGCGTTAAGGAGTGTTATCCGCGGGCGCGCCGGTGAACGCCGGTGACGGCTCTTCCGTTGTGTTGCACAGCTCTTTCAACCAGAAAGCGGACCCACTGGCTGATGCTGTTCGGACGGAGTGCCAGAGCCATAAAACGACGCTGATCGCAAACAGTAAGACGGCGATCCATCCCGCAGACTGCGCCAGCCGATTGGTCACTCGGTCGGTAGGAGTCGGCAGTTCGAACAGCCGTTCGATAATCCAGCCGAGTGCAGCGACACCCGCGAACAGAGCGCCGGCGAGCCGTAAGGCCGCATATTGGGGGGTTCGGCTCAGGATAAGCAAGGAAGGCAGGATAGCGGCGACCACCAGGAGTTGCATGGCCTCAATGCCGAGATTGAAACCCAGGATGCTCGCAAGGCGCTGCCATGCCCCGACACCCAGACTCTGCAGGGTTGTTGCGAACGCCAATCCGTGTATCAGGCCGAAGGAAGCCGCGATCATCGGCTCGCGCCCGGGGAATATCGGCCGCAAGGCATGAACGGCAGAAGTGAGAATCGAAAAGGCGATCAGCACTTCGACAGCACGGCTGGGTAAAGACACGAGTCCCGAGGCCCCCAGCGCCAAGGTAATCGAATGGCCGACAGTAAACGCGCTGACGACCCGCACGATCTGCATCAGGCTCTCGCGAACGGCGCCGGATCGAGCCCACCGCGCCCGCACTGCGATGAGCGGCGCGGGCAGAAGGAGAGCCAGCAGGAACAAGAGATGATCCGTACCTTCGGCAATGTGGCGCATCCCGAGACGAAACATGTTGGGCACGCCCGCGAAGTGGCTGAGATCTGCGCCAAGCTGCCGCCACCCCCGCGCGAAGCTTGAATCCTGTTGAAGCTCGGATTGCGCGTAGTTGATGCGATAGTACGACTGCGTCTCGTTACGGCTTTGGGCAATCAGATGGATAGCCGGGTCCTGCGGAGCCAAACAGTTCATCAGGTAGACGGACATCGCTGGTTGATGCCGGTTCTCGAGAATCAATGTCCGTTGTGTTCCTCCGGCGGGCAGCTCCGCTGCAAACTCGATATGAATCTCGCCCAACCCCTCCTTCATTTCTGCGGGCGACGGAAAGCCGACGGATTCGAGCCGGGGCGTGACAGGATGGCCGTCGACGGTCAGCGATAGATCGCGGAGGACATGCTGAGCGTAGGCTCTCTGCTCGGCCGGTGAAAAAACGCCGTCTGCGTTGTTATCGACCGACGCAATAACCGCTGCGGAAACGGCCACACCGGGAATCAGCCGCATCGAGGCCCGAACGCGATCCGGCTCGACGGAAACGATGGTGGCCTGCAAATACTCGTCGAGCCTGTGCGCGAGGGCAGGCGCCGCGAGCGCAAGAAATCCCAGAAGGCCGGCCAGAACGATTCTCATTTTGCTGCGAGTTGGCGGCCGTAATCGTTGGTCGGATCGCGGTAGATGGTATGAAGGTGGTTATTCGGCTCGTCGTTCTGGGGCGCATATTCAATTACGAGATGCGGCCCCTGGATGCGGTAATACGCGGTGATGTTGTTCCCGGGCTGGAAGTCCGTGGCTCCGCTCCAGGCGAACCACGTCTCATTGAGGTCCGCTTTCAGTTCTGCCATCCGGGCCTCGGCAGCAGCCGGGCTCATGATGTTGGCCCACTCCCCGATCAGATCGAGCAGCATTGCCCGCTGGTTGTCGTTCATCTGGGCAGCTTTTAGTCCTTCGGGAGCGATCTTTTTGCCGTCCTGACCGGGACCGAGGACAAGATCCGCAACGCGGTAGCTCAGGATTGCTTGCTTGCGCTGTGCGTCATTCAGGGATTGGAGAAGGGCCAGCGCCTTGTCGCTTTCGCGCCCGATGGGACGAACGGTCTTCCCGTTAACTATGAAAGTTGCCGGTTGGGCACCCGTCAACGACGGCGTCATTACGCCCTTGTTGCCGTTGATCGTAATGTTTAACGCAAGGTGATGGCCTCCGAACTGAAGCATCCAGGGCGCGATCGTAGAAGGCTTGCCGAGGAACGAAATGTAATAGAGGTTGCTTCCGAACAGATCATCGCGGTTCACCGGTCCACGGCCTCCCGGACCGCCTCTGCCGCGGCCCAGTTGTGGCGGACCGTTCTGTCCGGGAGGCGGACCGCCATTTCCTCCGCGAGGGCCTCGGCCCTGCGGACCGTTTTGTGAACCGTTGATCCTGAAGTCGTCGTCGGCCATCCGGATCTGGTTCACTTTCTCGAGACCCATTGGACTGAGCACAGCGGCGAGAAGGTCCATCACTCGATTCCTCTGCTCTTCAGTCATCTGTCTCAGGTTGATGCCGCCGCGCGGAACCATAGCGGTCGGAAAGTTCGACCAGCGGGCGCGCTGCGCATCGTCATCGAAGGCGTACAGTACTTTCTCCCGCTGTTCGTCGCTGAGAGTAGCAAGAAAGCTGTTCGCGGCCTGCACGACCTTGTCCGCCGGGAGTTGCGCATTGGACGTTGGCAGACACGAGAAAAGTAGTATCAACGAGCAGAGACCGGTCTTCGTCAGTCGCATCAGGATGTGCGTACGCGTGTATTGCCTCCTTAAATCTATCCTGGAGCCGGCCCGGTCAGCTGTTAAGGAGTATTATCCCGGCACTGGTAAACATGCCGGCTGCATTTCTAGGGCTGGAACGAGTAGCCCTCTCCTCGGACTGTGATGATATACCTGGGCGCCTGCGGGTTCTCTTCGAGTTTTTGGCGAAGCCATGCGATGTGGACATCAACCGTCCGGGCGCCTATGAAAGGCTGGTCGTGCCAGACGCGTGACAGCAGCCGCTCCCGGGATAATACCTGGCCCCTATGATCGATGAGCTGCCGAAGCAGCAGCAACTCCTTGGCGGCAAGATTTACTTGCGCTCCGCGGCGGAACACCGCGCGGCCCGCGAAATCCACCGCGATCTCGCCGAATTCATACTGCAGCACGGGCGTCAGCGGGGATTTGCCAAGCCTTCGGAGCAGGGCACTGACGCGCGCCAGCAGTTCCTTCGAATCAAAGGGTTTTGTCAGGTAGTCGTCCGCGCCGGTACTGAGTCCTTCGACGCGATCATCGACCTGTGCGCGGGCGGTGAGCATCAGAATGCCGCCGTCAAAGCCTCGCTCGCGCACCAGCCGGCACAGCTCGAAGCCGCTTATTCCCGGCAGCATGACATCCAGAATCATGACGTCGAAGCGCTGTTCTTCCGCGAGCCGCAGGGCGTCCCTTCCGTCGGCCGAAGCCGCGACTTCGTGGCCATGCCCGCGCAGGAGGTCGCCGACTATCATTTGTACATCGGGCTCGTCTTCCACCAGCAGAACGCGCGACGTCATGTGCTTGGTTGGATAACGGGCAGGCGCACCGTGAACTGGGCTCCGCCGTCCGGCGAATTGTTCACCTCGACCGTGCCCTTGTATCGTTCGATCGTATTCTTCACGAGACTCAATCCGAGGCCGGTACCGGGGATCTGTTGTGTGCGCGTTCGGTTCCCACGATAGAAGGGCTCGAAAATGCGCTTCGTCTCCTGGTCGCAAATCCCCGGCCCGTGATCGCACACCCGAACTTCCACGGTCTCACCGGAAGGCACCGCTGAAACGCCGATCCACTTGCCTCCAACGCCGTGCCGGGCCGCGTTCCCAATCAGATTACGGAACGCCAATTCTACGGCGATCGGGTCGGCTGCGACGGAGGGCAGTTCACCCGGAATGTTTATTTCGATACGGCAGCCCGCCTGTTCGATCTCTGGCGTCATCACATCCACCGCATGCCTCAGAACGTCGCCGACCGCGATAGCCTCGGGGTGGTCATGCTTCGATGCGCGCAGCGTGGCCGAGAACGCAAGCACATTCTCGATCATTGCCGTCAGTTCGTCGGTGTTCCGGAGGATCAGCCTCAGGTATCGCACGACCGCCGTGGGCTCCTTCACAACGCCTTCGACGAGGTTGAAGGCTGCGCCGCGTATGGCGGTTAAAGGCGTGCGCAGGTCGTGGGATATGCCCGCGGCGAACTGCAGTTGCATGTCGGCGAGGCGCCGCGAGCCCGCAGTGTATTGGACCAGCGCCCATGCCGTTCCTCCCAGCAAGCCGACCAGAATTAAGGAGACGACGAGATTTCTCCTGCGCACAGCGGCGACCGCTACCTCGAGCGAGCCCGCATGGTGACGAACGGCGATAAGCCAGCGTGCTCCGCGGCCCGGATCCCGGCCTCTCCCGAAGCCACGTCCGCGGCCCCCGCGATCTCCGATGTCTACGGGAAGCAGTCCGGCCGTTGCGTCCGCATTAGCGGCGACGCTTTCGCCGTCCGAGCGTGTGGAGTAGATCACGTCCCGGGCGGCCCCGGCGCTGACTGACACGTCGTAATCCGCTCCGGCGGGATTCAGGTATTCCGTCACAAGCCGCGGCAGAAGCGAACTGCCAACATAGTTCTCGTCTATTTGGAAGATCATCCAGGCGATCTCGGGGCCGGCATGCGCGAAGATCGGTATGTCAATCAGATCAGAATTCGGGCTTACGTTCGGAGGCCTGCCCGTATGCTCTAGACGGCTCTGCATGGCGTCACGCAGCGGCATCCAGTCGGCCGGCCACTCGATACGATCGACGCGACCCGCGGTATCAACTCCGTAAAGGGCAACTCCAGCGTTCTCGGCGACAACCAAACCGACTCGCGAAAACATCTTCCTGTCGTGCGATGAAGCCCAGCGCTCGTAGAGGTTACGCAGTAATCCCGTTTTATCGGAGTTCGCGGTCTCATCGGCCGTGGGAACGAGCGACACACAGCTTTCGCGGATGTCGTTATTGAACTCCTCGGTGAGGCGGCGAAGCTGCTCGTTGAGGCCGGTTCGGATGAGCGCCGGTTCCGCCTTGCTCAATTCTCCGGCCCAGCGATATTGAAGGAACGAGAGAACGGCGCAGACAAGGGCAATGATAGCGAGCAACGCCCATTCCATGCGGGTTTGGTCGATGCGCTTCACAGATCTCGTTATTCTGATGATAGACGCGCAAGGGATGGTTCAGGAACTAGGGAAGCGAACCATAACAGTCCTTAACGTGACGCCCGTTGCGGCGGCTTATGAATCCGACCTAATCTTCAGAAGCAAAGAGATGCAAGAAAATTGGCCGGGCCGGCCTCAAAACGCAAACGAACTCTGTGCCGTTTGGGTAAAGTTCAACCTGCTTCTCGGCACGATTGCGATGCCCTCGAGCCGTAACATTCTGGTTTTCGATTCCGTTCCACCCGGCGCGGAGAACCCGCCGAGTCGTCCGCCAGCCGCAAGAACTCGGTGGCAGGGAATGATCAACGGGACTGGATTCGTTGCCATTGCAATCCCGACTTCACGTGATCGTTCTACTCCCTCGCCGACGCTTTTTGCGAGCTCGCCGTAGGTGGTCGTTTTCCCATAAGGCACGTCGCGCAAGGAGATATAAGTCTTCGCAAAGAATTCGGGCTGGCCACGCAAATCAACTGCCGCGTCTGAGAAATCGACTAGGTGACCGTCGAAATAACGAATCGCCGCTTCTATTACTCGTGAGACGTCGGAATTTGGTGAGCCCGGTACTGCGCCAGGTACTCGGCGTTGCTGCCATGTTTCGACCTCTTCAGGTCTTTCGGTGGGGAGCTGAAAGCGCGAGATACCGATGTCATTCCAGGCGATCGCGCACGTCCCGGCGGAGGTGTCGAATGTCGTGTAATGCTTCGCCAGCAGGCTTTTCATAAAGAACGATGCTCAGACAGACGATGCTTAGGTAGGTCCGCAATTTCGGCCGCGGCCTTCCGCTTGCCTTTCTCCGACAACCCCCGAAACGTAATGGACCAGCGGGTCGCGGTCATTGGTGCAATACTATGTTCCCATTCGTATCGCACCTCCCCATCAAGTAAATAAATAGACCGCGGCGGTAGGTCGACCGATGCGCGTTCGAACCCAGCTTCAGTCCGGCGACGAAACCGCATCGTGGCTTCCGCGCCTAGAGAGACTCCGATTACTGCGTCGAGCTCCGGTCGATCCCTATGCCAACCGATGCCCGCGCCCGCTTCGTACTTGATCAGAGATACCTGAACAATGTCGTCGACAGGAAGGCCGGCGAACCCCGCTGCCGTCGTTTTTAGTGGCAGCAGGAATGGCGGGATCGGATCAGTCGGTCCGAAGGCGGCATCCCGAAAATCATAAAGCCATCCAAACGACCTCGCGCGCCGCTTGCTGACCCACGCCTGGAATTGAAAGTGAGGCATATCGATCTCATCGATTTCGGCGATGAGCTCTCTTTCCTGGCTCTCGGATATGACGTCGAATTTGACGCGAAGGCCCGGAATTCGCGGCGCGGTATTCCTGAACAGATCAGTAGTCATCGAAGATTCTGCTATGGATCGACCAAGGCCCGGCCGCGCTTGCTAGGTCGCGGGGCTTAGCGTTCGTCTACCTGATAGCGTCCACCCGGTCTGGATAGAACGCCAAATGACCTTTAATTTGCGCGACGGCGTCGTATGGCATTTCATACGTCCAGACCGCATTTTTTGAGCGTTCCCCGCCGCTGGGGATGTCGAAGTAGGTTGCATCGCCTTTGAAGGGACAGTAAGAGCTGTGGTCGGAATGCTCGAGCAGGCCCATTTGCGCGTCTTCGCGCGGGATATAGATCGCTGGAGGATAAGATGCTTCGCGCAGCACGATCGCGTTGTTGCTCTCCGCCACCGTCTGGCCCGCCACTTCTACGACGACCCTGCGGCCCAAGGGTTCGATCGTTATGGGATGCTGTGCGCTTGGCTTTAGGATTAATTTTTCGGCCATTCGAGTACCTTAAGGATTCCGGCTTCTGCTGGGCTTTCCATTTATTGCAGCGGAAGACCTATGTCTAGCTTAGCGCGCCCAGGAAGCCGGGAATCTTGTTTGCCTGTCCGAAAATCCCAACGATTCACCGCTAGATAGAAAACATGAGGGGGTTCGAACAAACGCAACTCCCAATCCATGCCGCGGGGGATCGCCTTGCAAACGGCATTGGCCGGGATCGGACCGGCCCTCAATCGCAATCAAAATCTCTCTATGCATCCTGACGGGCAGCCCCCACTGATGTGCTATGATTCCAACCGTGAACGGGTGGCACGCGGTGCTTGCCGCGCTTCTGTTCCTGGGTGCGGGATGGTCGCGGGCCGCTGAAGATCTTCCTGGGGCCGCACACGAGCTAGCCCGCAAAACGGCAGCACTCGGAGTCACTCGCTCCACCGTTACCATTGATTACCGCAGTCTCTCCACCCTGCCCCCTTCCGTGTTAGTTCAGTTACGCCGGGAGTTCGAAGCCGCTTTACCGGCGGGAAACGAAGGCCCGGCCGTACAGGTTCGGCTCACGCTGTCTGAAAACAGTTCCCAGTATCTGCTGATCGAGGAAGCCGCGAAAGGAGCGGAAATGCAGGTTTGGATCGCCGGCTGGAACCGTCCGGCACAGGCGCTCGCCACCGGAAACGGTCCGATGCTCGAGAAGAAACTGGTCTGGGAACAGGACGAACCGATCTTGGACGCGGCCGTGCTGGGAAACGAAATGCTGGTTTTGGCTCCGTCCAGGCTGTCTCTCTACCAAAGCGAAGGCGCTCAGTGGCGTCTGCTCCAGCAGACAATGCTGCCCGCCAACGCATGGCCGAGGGACACGCGCGGCCGTCTGAGAATGACGGGGAACCGTTTTCAAATATTCCTGCCGGCGGTCGAGTGCCGCGGTGTCGTCGAAAACCAACTTAGTTTGGCGTGCCACCGGAGCACCGATCCTTGGGTTCTGGAATCGGGCAGTCACGAAATTCTGTTGGCGCATTTCGCCCCTGAACGAAACTACTTCGACGGCAATATCGTACTGCAAGACGGGTCGCGGCAAAATGTCCAGCCGTTTTACTCCGCCGCGGCGACTGAAGACGCGAGCGGCGTCTCATGGCTACTCACACAGTTGGATGGGCAAACGCAGGCCTGGAACAGTACAGCGGGAAGCACGGCCGCGATTCCAAATTGGGGCAGCGATATTGTGGGGCTTGCCGCCCCGTGCTTGGGAGGTCCGCAGATCTTGGCTACGCGCGCAAGTGACAGCCACGAACCGGACGCCATCCAGGCTTATTCTATCGTCAACCGGTCTGCCTTTCCGGCCGGAACTCCACTGACATTTCCCGGGCCTGTGACTGCCCTTTGGCCGGCCACACCAGCTTCTGCCCTGGCGGTGGCGCGAGATCCCGCCACGGAGCACTATGCGGCATACCTGGTTACATTGGCTTGCATTCCTTAGCCTGATTGCCGCGTGCGGCAGCGCCGCGACACGCCCCCGTTACGGCGGCACGCTGCGAGTGGAGATTCGCGAATCGATCGAGACGGCCGACCCTCCCCAAACCGGCCAGGGCATCGCAGACCTCGCATCCGCATTCACCATCACCCGTTGGGAAGGGGGCCGTCTTGCCGCATACTCGGCTAATGACGACGCTCCGGGCGGCCGTCCGTTCTTGGATTCGGTCGAAATTCAGATGGCACGCCCGTTTCGGGATCAGTCCATTGATCTTGAGGTGGGCAAAGCCGATATCATCGAAATCGCCCCATCGGAAGTGCGGCGCATTCCCGCGGCCCGAAAAGTCTGGAGCACCGCGCCAGTCCGGTTGCTCGCTGTAGTGTTCGGACCTCAAATCACAGATAACCGTCTACGCGAGGCCCTGGCTCTATCCATCGACCGAGCCGCCATACACAACGTGATCTTGCAGCGGCAGGGCGAAATCACGGCCGCCCTTTTGCCGCAGTGGATCTCAGGTTATGCCTTTCTCTTTCCGTCCGCCACCGATCTCGTCAGAGCACGAACCCTGACCGCGTCGCTGCCAGTCCCACTCCGCACGCTTTCGCTCAGCGTGGAGGAAATAACATGGCGTCCGGTTGGCGACCGCATCGCTTTGAACGCACGGGACGCAGGATTAGCCGTAAACGTCAGTGTGCGAAATCCCTCCGCCGACGCGAGGCTAGTGGAGGTCCGCGCCATTTCCACCGAAGCCTGGGAAGCGCTCTCGGGCCTCGCGTCCTCTTTGGGTCTGCCGCAGCCTCCGCGTGCCGCGTCTGCCGAAGGCGTCTACTCCGGGGAGCGAATGCTGCTCGAAGGCTCGCGCGTCATTCCTTTATTCCACCTGCCCTATGTATACGAAATCAGCCCGCGCGTGCACGGTGGACCAGGCATCACGCCGCTGGGCGCATGGCGTTTTGAGAACCTATGGCTGGAAGGTATTCGCCCATGACGTTTCGCACACGGCTGCTTATGATCTTCACAGTGGCCGTGGCCGCTGCCGTGGGTCTGGTGGAATGGATCGTCTCCGGCACCACGCGTGACGCCTTCGAACGCGTCGAAACTAAGCGTATCAATGGGCTGGTCGCGCAGTTTCGGCGCGAGTTCCATCGCCGCGGTGATGAGATCGTGCGGGCAGTTAATGCCGTGGCGGAGTCTGACGAGGTTCTGAGCACGGCGCTTGCGTCCGATTTCGCGCCATACTACGGCGAAGCCTCATCCATTGCGCAATCCAACGGACTTGAGTTGATGGAACTGGTTGCCGGCGATGGCGCGATTATCTCTTCAGCTGAGTGGCCGGCGCGCTTCGGCTACAAGGAGGACTGGCTTAGCGGCACCTCCGGCTGGACGAGCCGGGGCGCCTTTCTGCGGCGCGAAGAACTTCCGGATGGCGCTGCGCTCGCCCTGGTCGCGGTTGCGGAAGTCACAGCGGGCGACCGCAAACTCTATGTCACCGGCGGTCAACGGATCGGCCGGGAGTTTCTGTCCAGCCTGGTCATGCCCGAAGGCATGCGCGTTCTTCTCTATCAGGATCTTTCCACCACCGGTGCGCAGTTTCTTGACGCATCGGGGGCAGTGCTGGATCCTGGCATGTTCTTTCCGGTCATTCACGAAGTTCAGCAGCAACGGCGCGAGACAACGCAGACGGTCGGCACCGGCGCGGCGGCCGAAATTGTTCATGCGCTGCCTCTAGCCGGATTAGACAACGGTCTTCTCGGCATTCTGCTGGTGAGTAGCTCCCGGCGAGAACTGGTGGAAATGGAAGCCTCTCTTCACAGTACCGGTTGGATGGTCGCCGCGGGCGGGATCCTGGTTGGAATGTTACTCAGTTGGTGGGCGACTGCGCGGGTAACGAAGCCGGTTCGCGCGCTGGCTGTAAGCTCCGAAAAAGTCGCGGCTGGAAATTGGGCCGCCAGCGTCCCTGTTACTTCAAACGATGAGATGGGCCAATTAGCGCGAGCGTTCAATCGAATGACCAGCGAACTGGTTGCACAACGAGAACGCCTGCTCCAAGCCGAAAGAGTCGCCGCGTGGAAAGAATTGGCGCGCCGCCTGGCCCATGAACTGAAGAACCCGCTGTTTCCTCTGCAAATTACGGTCGAGAACATGCGCCGGGCACACGACAGCGCGCCCGACCAATTCGAAGAAGTATTTCGGGAAGGCACCGGCACGCTCTTGGCGGAACTGGGCAGTCTGAAGCAGATCATCTCCCGGTTTAGCGATTTCGCCAAAATGCCCGCGCCGGACCTGCGTCCCGTGGACCTCAATCAACTGGTAAGCCAGGCCGCAAAGCTGTTCGAACCGCAGTTAGCCGCGGCGCATATTTTGCTACTCACTGAATCCGATCCCAACCTCGGGCCAATCGCGGGCGATGCCGACCAACTCACCCGCGTGTTACACAATTTGATCCTGAACGCGATTGACGCGATGCCCCGAGGCGGCGAGCTAACCATCCGCACCATCGGACAATCCGAACGCACAACCCTCGAGGTCTCCGATACCGGCCAGGGACTCACCCCCGAGGAATGCGACCGCCTCTTCACGCCTTACTACACCACGAAAACTCACGGCACAGGTTTAGGCCTGGCGATTGTGCAGTCAGTCGTGAGCGATCACAAAGGTCGCATTTCCGTCTCAAGCCAACCGGGGAAAGGCACAACGTTCCGAATTGATCTGGTCGCAGCGTGAGACAGGCTCGTTCTTTTAAGGTTCCGGAAAG
>JAFAWA010000539.1 GCA_019242155.1 Terriglobia bacterium
AAACCTCGGTCCCCGGAATCGCTTCGACTTCAACCTCTCTCACAAGCCGGGCCAGGTCACGTGCCTGGTGGGATATGGACGCGATCTGGGCGTAGACGTTGAAGACGCCGCCGCCAACCGCCCTTACCTGTTCGACATCGCGGACCGGTTCTTTTCGCCCTTCGAAGCTGCGGGCCTGCGCGCTCTGCCGCCCGCGAAACAGATCGAGCGATTCTATGAGCTGTGGACGTTAAAGGAGTCTTACATCAAAGCCCGTGGGATGGGCCTCAGCCTGGGGCTCTCCCGGTTCTCGTTCTCGATCACCGGCAGTCAAGCTTCGGTGCGCTTTGATGATGGTTTCGATGACGACGCAGCCTCCTGGGAGTTTCAGCTCTTCCGCCCCGATGGCCGGCACCTCATCGCCACCAGCGTGCGGCGGCTGCCGCAGCCCCTAATTATCGAGACCTTCGATGCGTCCGGTGTCGTCTTCGACGCGCTTGGGTAACGCCGCTTGCTTTCGGGACCGCTGTATCGCGCCTACCGTCGTACGCTGGTAATTGTGAGGGCACTAATCCCACCTGTCGCTCTAACCCTCGGCCTTCTGATAGTCCTACCGCCGCCGCAATTCGGCCAAGGCCCCATCCGCCGGCGCATTCAAGCCAAGGCCAAGGCCCGCGTAGAGGCCGCCTCGGCCTCTAACCCGCCCGTCCCTCAACCGGCCGCGGCCTGCGGATCTACACTCAACCTCGGCTTTCACATCCAGGTATTTTCGAACGGACTCCGCGCCGCCGTCTGGTATCCAACCAAAGCGGCTGAGGCGCTTTACGAACATCCCACCGGCCATTTCTCTACCGCCCTCGCCCAGGACGCCCCCGTAGCCGACTGCCAAACCTATCCGCTGGTGATCTATTCCCACGGTTTTGGAGGTTGCGGCACGGTATCACTGTTCTACACCGAGGCCCTCGCCCGTGCCGGCTACATCGTCGCCGCACCCGATCACAAGGACTCCAAATGTAAGGTCGATCAGCCCTTCACCGGCCGCTTCCTGCAAAAGGCTGAAGAGCCCTTTCAGCGGCCCGAACAGTGGGGTCCGTCCGTCTACCAGCAGCGCCGGCAGGATATCCGCCGCGTCCTCGACGAACTCCCGCGCGCCCGCATGTTCCAGGGGCGCATCGATCCGGGCCGGATCGGCGGCTCGGGACATTCCTTAGGTGGTTACACCATCGCCGCCATGATCGGCGCATGGAGTTCGTGGCGCGATGACCGCATCAAGGCCGCCGTACTCATGTCGCCATACGTCTCCCCTTTCCTCGTCAAAGGCACCCTCAAAGACATTCACGTGCCCGTGATGTATCAAGGCGGGACTCGCGACCTCGGCATTACACCCTACCTCCGCCGCGACGGAGGCGCTTACGACCAGACTAATGCCCCTAAATTCTTCGTCGATCTCGAACTCGCCAACCACCTCGACTGGAGTAACTTGGTTTGCGGTCCTTACGGCGCGGTGCCGGCCTGCATTGCCCAAGCGCCCTATGCGCGCGAAATCGACCGCTACGCTATCGCTTTCTTCGATCGATACTTGAAAGGCATCCGCGAGCCCCTGTTGGATGAACCCGCGTCCGGGCTCGCCGACTACCGGCATGCCGATCCATAAGATTATGTAAACGAGGCCGCCGTCGAAACTGCTTCCCTGAGGTTGTTCGTCTAACGTTCGAGGAGCCGCGCATGAAACTCATCCACAAGCTGATATTTCTGATTGCCCTCTGCTCCATCTCGGGAGTCGTAGCGCAGGCCGCGGCGCCCGCGGGTTGTCCCACTCTAACCGCCGGTTATCAGGTGCTCTCCCTGCCGAATCAGCCCGGCGGGTCCAATTCCCCGGCTGCGCTGCCGCTTGCGATCTGGTATCCGAGCACCGCCGCTCCGGCCGCCTATGCGTACGGCAGCCAAATCTCCGGCCAGGTCGCGCTCAATGGCGCAATCACTAACTGTGGAGGCGGCCGCTACCCGTTGCTCGTCTTCTCTCACGGATATTCCGGCTGCGGAACCCAGTCGGTATTTCTCACCGAGGAGTTGGCCCGCCAAGGCTACATCGTTGCCGCTCCTGATCATCAGGATCATGGGTGCAGCATCAACAACACCAAAAGTAACCTCGGTATTCAGGATTTCAATCCGGCCCAATTTCTGAATCCGACCACGTGGACCGCCGATACCGGCTCTTATCGCAACGTCGATATCGAGACCGTCGTCAACTGGCTGCTCGCGCCCGCGAACGGCTGGGCCAATTCGATCGACCCCAGCCGCATCGCAATGTCCGGGCACTCCTTCGGAGGCTACACGACATTCGCCAAAATCGGCGGCTGGAGCAGTTGGTACGACGCCCGGTTCCGCACGGCTCTCCTGCTGTCTCCCTACATTCAGCCGTTCATGTACCAACAAGCGATGCAGGTGCCCACCGTCGCGCAGTTCTACTACGGCGGCTTATGCGACTCCGGAATTACCCCGTGGATTAAAGGCGGCGCACTCGCCACCAACAGCGGCCCGGGCGCGTTTCAGCAGGCCCAGTTCCCTGCTTCCGGCGGCGCAAAGTACTTTGCCGAACTCGACGACCCCAACCACGTCCGCGACACCTGCCTCCAAAACGGCCCCAGTAATGTCGCCAGCCACTTCGCCTTCTCCAACGATGTCTGCTTCACCTATCAAAGCCCCACCACCGTGCAGGACTGTCTGAACAACGTTCCCAACGCCGCTTACGTTACGCACTACAGCGAAGCATTTCTGGATAGCTCTCTGGCCTATGGCGCCGGCCCTTACGCGAGTCTGCTGCCTTCGGCCGGAAGCGGGCTGAATACGTACTGGACAACCGCGGCCATACCCGGCGGCACCTATTTGCCGGGCAGCCCGGTGGCTCCCAACTCCATCGCCGCGATCAAGGGAACGAGTCTCGCCCCCACCACAAACATCGTCCAAAACGGCACCCTCGCTATGCCTCTCTCGCTCAGCAACATTAAGGTGCTGGTCAACGGGCAACAGGCCGCTCTCTACGCCATCTCACCGGGCCAAATCAATTTTGTGGTCCCCGATGGCCTGTCGAGCGGCTGCTGTTTGACCGTGCAGGTGATGGATGCCGGCAACAATCAGATCGCCTCCGGCCCCATCTCTTTGAATGCAGTCTCCCCAGGTCTGTTTCCCGCGATTGCGAACCTCACCTGGGCCTCCGGCTGGACGGACCCTTCCGGCCGGCCGATCTATAATCCCATCTCAGGCTCCCCCATCCCCATCGATGTCTCCCAGGGAAATGTCTACATCGAGACCGGTGCCACCGGCACGCGCAACGCCTCCGGTTTGCTCCAAGCCACTGTGGGCGGTGTAGTGGTTCCTGTAAAAACCTTCTCTTCACCCCAATACCAGGCGATCGACCAGATACAGATCGGACCGCTACCGGCCTCGCTCGCCGGTAAGGGCCAGGTGAATGTTGTGCTTTCAGCTGGCGGCATGCAATCCAACGCGGTCGCCATCGTTATTCAGTGAAGCAGCAGCGCCCGGCCATTTGCTAGACCTTGTATAATCCTCTCTGATCCGCAAGGAGGCCCAAGGTATGAAGATTACGCCGTTCGTCACACTTGGTTTCCTGGGGATCTCTGTGTGCGGCGCCCCGAAGACAGTATTCGCGGATGTAGCCTACTCGTTCACGACGATTGCCGTCCCCGGAAGTACGGATACATATCCCACTGGGATCAACGATAGTGGACAAATCGTGGGGTATTATTACTCAGCCTCCGGTGGCGGGCAGGGCTTCCTTGATACCGGCGGCACCTTCACCACTATTGATGTCCCTGGCGCCTCTCATACGCAACTCTTTGGGATCAACAACAGCGGGCAGATCGTCGGGGCATTCTCAGATGCCACAGGTACCCACGGGTTTCTTGATAGCGGGGGTGTCTTCAGCACTATCCAAGCGCCCTTCACGGGAGCGGGCAACACTCTCGCCTTCGGGATAAACGACGCCGGACAGATTGTGGGACAGTACTTTGAGGGGCGCAGTTCGTACGGTTTTGTTTATAGTGGCGGCTTGTTCCAACCAATTCCTTCTGTTGCGGAGGCTGATGGGATTAATGACAACGGTGAAATCGTGGCGAGCGATGACATGGACAACAATGTCTTCTACATACTCAGCAGTCCCGGGGCGGTACCGCAGCCCGTCCTCTATCCAGGGGAAGGTTACTACCTTTACGCGCATGGGATCAACAACAGTGGGCAAATCGTGGGATCTACTTTCACCTCGGGGATACCCGCCAGCGAGGATTTCGTGTACAGCGGGGGCGCCTTCACTTTCATTTTTTTCCCCTCCTTTGACACTTCATTCACTGGGATCAACAATAGCGGTCAGGTCGTCGGATGCTGCAGCTTTAACGTTGGCGGTGCGTTCCTTGGTACACCGCTAGCGGTTCCGGAGCCCCGGACTGTGCCCGTTTTAGCGGGTAGCCTCGTCGCCCTACTCGCGCTGGCTCGCCGCCGGAAACGCGCACCGGCCAAGCTAAGGTAACGCGAACACCACCAGCGACTCCTCAAGCTCCGTCGTAGGATCCGTGACCCCGGCTCCCCCGTCGGCCGCAACCACCGCCACATATTGTTTCCCGTTTTTCCCCTGATAAGTCATCGGCACAGAAATGGCGCTGTAGTCGAGCTTCGTCTCCCACAGCAGCTTCCCGCTCTTCGAATCGAACGCGCGGAAACGCTTGTCATTGGTTGCGCCGATGAAGACCAGGCCTCCCGCCGTCACCATCGGCCCGCCGAAACCGATCCGCCCCGTGTTCCGCTTCTCTTCCGGCAGTTCGTCCGTCACGCCCAACCGCACCTGCCAGGCGAACTCCCCGGTCGCTACATTCACCGCCGTCAAACGTCCCCATGGCGGTTTCTGGCACGGCCAACTGCTTGCTCCCAGAGCCCGCCCATTCGCATCCACCCGCCGCCACCAGAACTTGGAATTGAACGGCGATCCCAGAATGCTGGCCTGCTGATACGGCACCTGCGAACCCTCATTCTCTTTCTGAATCCATCCGATGCTGCCGTACTCATTGCTGAATGCGAACACGTAGCCCAGTTTCGGATCGGCCGCCGTCCCGCCCCAATTCACTCCTCCGATCGCCCCGGGGAAGATGACGCTCGAAGTGGGCGGCGCGTCCGGCGCGCGATACACCCACGGCGTGAACGGTCCCTCGTTGTAAACCCCGCCGCTCTGCTCGACCAGATCGCGGCACGCCTTCGCGTGCTCTTCGTTCGTATCCGCCGCCGTTACCAGATCCTCCATCTTGAAGCCCATCCGCCCGAATGGCGGCGGCTTGACCGGAATCGGCTGCGTTGGCGAGGACCATTCGCCCGGAACTTTGCTCTGCGGCACCGCCTTTTCTTCCACCCCAAATATCGGCTCCCCCGTCACCCGGTTCAGAATGTACATGTACCCGACCTTCCCCGTTTGTGCCAACACCGGCACCTTCTTGCCCTTCACACTGACTTCGAGCAAAGGCGGCGCCGGGGGCAGGTCGAAATCCCACAGGTCGTGGTGCACCGCCTGAAAATACCACTTCATCTTTCCGCTTTCCGCATCGAGCGCCACCACCGAGTTGCCGAACAGATCATTCCCCTTGCGGTCGAATCCATAGAAGTCGCTCGCCGGGCTGCCGTAGGTCGTATAGAGCAGGCCCCGCTCGGTATCCACCGTCATGAAGAAGCCCCAGTTGTTGACGCCCGTGCGATCTTTCCATCCGCCGTTCTGCCACGTCTCATTGCCGGTTTCGCCCGGCTGCGGCACGGAGCGGAAGGTCCACAATTTGGCCCCGGTGCGCGCATCGTAAGCACGCGTATCGCCCGGTTGGTCCGTTAGCTGGATCTCGCCCACATTCGCGCCCACAAACAACGTGTTCTTGTACAGCGTGGGCGCCGAATTATACGGAATCACCAGATCCACCTCGCCCTCTTTGCCGAAGCCCGGGTCGATCTTGCCGGATTGCGCGTTGAGCGCGATCATCCGCCGTCCCGCGGTAAAAATAATGCGCGGCGGATTGTCTTTATCTCCCGGCCAGTAAGTGACACCGCGCCGCGAGGGCGCATTGCCCGGGACGGTGTAGCTCCAGATCTCTTTCCCGCTCTCAGGCTCCAATGCGGCGATCCGGTTACCCGCCGGAATATACAGAACTCCGTTGACCACAATCGCCGTCGCCTCTGATGCCGGCGCCAGTTTGAACGACCATGCTTTCGTAAGCTTGGCAACGTTCTTTGCATTGATCTGCGTAAGCGGCGAGTAGCGCGTGCCCGCCAGATCGCGGTTATACATCGGCCAGTCCGCGGCGGCCGAACCTTTGGATTCCGCTA
>JAFAWA010000315.1 GCA_019242155.1 Terriglobia bacterium
CCCCGCCACTGGACGGGATCCCAGCATTACAGGCGCAACTTTAAAAGTCGGCCACCTCGCGCGGTTTATGACTACTATCCATTAACTGGACCACCTCCTTTCCCAGTGATGCTTCCATCCTCGCAAGAAAACCAAAACCTGTCAATACGTGGCGATCGGGTGTTTCGAACAGTGGGCGGTGGCGGCTGCCCGGCAGGCTTGGGCCGTGGGTCGGGCGCAGGTCGGAAACCGCTTGCGCCGCCGAGCGCGGATCGAAATTAAGTCTGCGCTGCGGGCGCCCGCCGGAACATGCTCATGATCTCGCACGCCAAAAGAATAGCGGCGAACACCGCGCAAAGAATGGGAAACCAGTCTCCATGGCGGGTGTAAAAAGTCTTCTCGGAGATGTAGCGGAAGCCAGTGTATGAGGTCGCTTGCGTGTAGAGCGGCAGGGTGCCGCGCACGCGGCCGGCGGGGTCGATGGTACCGGTTATGCCGTCATTTGTCGACCTCAGAATCCAGCGCCGGTTCTCCGCGGCCCGCATGCGCACGATGGTGAGATGCTGCTCGCGCGCGGCGCTATCGCCGAACCATCCGTCATTAGAGATATTGAACAGCACCTCCGCGCCTCCCGCTACAAAGCGGCGGACGAAATTCGGAAAGACCGACTCGTAACAGATGAACGTCCCGATTCTGTGCGGCCCCATCGACGACACGACCACGTTACGGCCGGGGCTGAAGTCGCCCACTTCCGTCGAAAGCTTATTGGCAAAACCAAACGGCCACGGCACAAACTCGCCGAACGGCACCAGGTTCACCTTGTCATACCGGCTCACCGGGATGCCTTCGGGAGAAATCAAAGTGGCGGAGTTGAACAGCCGGTTACTCCCTTCGTGGGCCACGTCCCCGATCAGCAGATACGCGTGCATGGCGCGCGCAAGATCGTCCATGCTGCGGCGGTAGCGTTCGTCGTCGTAGTAATAGAAGGGCGCCGGTATCTCCGGCCAAACTGCAATGGATGGTGGACGGCCGGATTCCAGAAGCGCGCTTCGCTCGGTAAGCGCCGTCAGGTCATCTTCCCATCGGTGCACCGAGTCTGTCGTCCAGCGTTCCGTCTCCGAAACGTTCGGCTGCAGCAAGACGGCGGTCTCCTGCCCGCGAAGGGCGGGCGGCATCGGCGGCAGGAACACCAGAAACGGAAGCGCGAGCAGCCACAACAGCTCCAGCCGCGAGCGGCGCAGGACGGCCAAGGCCAAAGCTGTGGCCATCATCATGAAGACGAACGAGAGTCCCCAAACACCAGTGATCGGCGCCAGGCGCAGCGGCACGCTCATGCTGATGCCGGCATTGCCGAGAGCCAGCCAGGCGAAGCCCAGCGAACCGTGCGTGGCTTCAATTGCTACCCATAACGCCGCCACGGCAGGCACCGCCCACCAGCGCCGGAGGAGCACGCCTCCAGCTAATGCAAATACGGCAAGGTGCAGACCCTTGGTTACGGCGAAAAGGAGCAGCAGCGCCCACCCCAGCGCGTTTCCGACGCCGCCGTAGAAGGCCAAGGTGTACTGGATCCAGTAGCAGACGCCGAACCAAAACACCGTGCCCGCGAACCATCCTAGTAGCGCTCGCCGCCAGGGCCGCCATTCCCGCGCCATAGCGATCAAGAGGGGTGCCACCGCCACCGGCGCCAGCCACACCACTTGAAAGCTGGGAAATGTCAGAATCAGGAGCGCCGCCGTTAACAGCGCCAAGAGCCAGTTCAGCACGGGCTTCGCCGCGCCTGCTCGTGAACGACATCCGCCATGTAGGAACTGCGGACCAGCGGCCCGCTGAACACCATGTCAAACCCCAGGGACAGGCCGAATTCCCGATAGCTTTCGAATTGCCGCGGCTCGATATAAGCGGCAACCGGCAGGTTGCGCCGCGTCGGCTGCAGATATTGACCGATCGTTGCGACCGAAACGCCCGCGCCCCGAAGATCGCGGAGTAATTCGTGGACCTCGTCCTCGGTCTCCCCAAGCCCGGCCATAAATCCGGATTTGGTAAGCTTCGCGCCGGTATGTCGCGCGAACGCGAGAACGCTCAGAGACTGTTGGTAATCGGCCTGGGGCCGCACCCGCCGGTAGAGGCGAGGAACCGTCTCCACGTTGTGATTGAACACGTCCGGTTCGGCCGCGAGCACCCGGGCAACGGCGTCAAAATTTCCGCAGAAATCGGGGGTCAGCACCTCGATACGGGCATCGGGCAGAGCCTGCCGCACGGCGCGCACAGTCTCGCTGAACTGGGTAGATCCGCCGTCCGGCAGGTCGTCGCGATTTACGCTGGTGATCACCACATACCGCAAGCTCATGGCTGCGGCCATGCGGGCCACGTTCGCCGGTTCCTCCGGATCGAGCGGCGGCCGTCCTTTAGGAACCGAACAGAATCCGCAAGCACGCGTGCAGCGATCTCCCAGGATCATGAACGTCGCGGCGGATCGATGAAAGCACTCGTGAATGTTGGGGCAACGCGCCGACTCGCAAACCGTATGAAGGTTCAGCTCGCGCAGGCTGCTTTTCAAACGGTGCAGGGATTCAAAATGCGTAGCCGGCTTGCGGAGCCAATTCGGCAGACGCGACCGCGGGCCGGTTCCGATCTGTATCAGCGAGCCGTTCACTCTTTCTTCAGAATGACAGGATGGAAGCCGGCGCTCTCCAGATCCGATTTGGCGCGCCCCAGCGTTTGTGTGTCCGGATACGGACCCACCAGCACGCGGGTGAGGTTCTTGGAGCCAGGAGTTAAAGTAACGTGGAAGCCCTGGTTGCGAAGCACTTTGGCGAACACTTCCGCTTGCGGCGCAGCAATCGCGCTCACCTGCCAATATGTTCCTGCCGCCGGCTCGTTGGTTGCGGAGGGTGACGTCGTAGCTGCCGGAGCCGCGGCCGCGGGCCCGTCTTTCGCCGGAACCGTCGTGGGTTGCGCGGGTCCGGGCGTATCGGCGGTTGCCCCAGACGCGGACTGAGACGATTTCTCTGTGGACTGCGATTCGTGCCCTGCCTGATCCGGCACGGCTGAAGGACTTTCCCGAGGGGTTGGATGCGGACGCTCGTCCTGCGCTGCGCTCGAACTGGCCGCCGCGTCTGCTTGCAGTTTCGACGATGGCGACGAATTCCGTCCTACGATATAGCCCATCGCGAACGCCACTCCGAACAGCAGCGCCACGATAAGAAACCCGCTCAACAGTTGCCGGTTTCCCAGGACTAGTTCGAATTCGCCGGTGTCGTTGTTCTTCATCATCTGGGGACAGCCGCTTCGGGGTTATTACCTATACTATCGAGGACCCGCTTTACAGAAGTCAGTATATCGACGGGCAAAGGAAACACTATCGTAGTGTTCTTTTCTGTGCCGATCTCAACCAACGTCTGCAAATAGCGCAGTTGCAGCGCAGAAGGTTGCCTTTGGATCACCTCCGCCGCCATCGCCAGTTTTTCCGCCGCGGTGTACTCGCCTTCCGCGTGAATGATCTTGGCGCGCCGCTCGCGTTCGGCCTCCGCCTGGCGCGCGATCGCTCGAATCATCTGCTCGGCTAAATCCACCTGCTTCACCTCGACCAGAGTTACCTTCACGCCCCAAGCGGCGGTCTGCTGGTCGAGAACGGATTGCAACCGGAGATTCAGCTTTTCGCGTTGGCTGAGCAACTCGTCTAATTCCACTTCGCCGAGCACACTGCGCAGCGTCGTTTGCGCAAGTTGGGAGGTCGCATACAGAAAGTTCGAGACCTCCACCACCGCCAAACGCGGCTCGACCACGCGAAAATACAGGACGGCGTTTACTTTCACGGTTACGTTATCGCGCGTGATTACGTCCTGAGAAGGTACCTCGAGCGTGTCCACGCGCAGCGAAACGCGAACCATGCGGTCCAGGGGCGCAAACACCAGGATCACCCCGGGACCTTTCGGTTGCGGCAGAAGGCGGCCCAGCCGGAAGATCACGGCGCGCTCATATTCGCGAAGAATTTTGATGGAGCTCAGGAGATAGATCACCACAATCGCGACAATTACAACGACAGGATCGATCATCAGGAGCCTCCTTTAGCATCCGCCACTGGTTCCACTGTGAGCTTGAGATTCTGAATGGAGCTAACGCGCACGCGCGCCCCGGCGCTTAGAGGCCGCTCGGCTACTGCGTTCCAGTATTCGCCATGGACGAATACCTGACCTTCGGGCGAAAGCGGCGTGACGGCGGTGCCCGTCTCTCCGATCATGGCTTCGACGCCGGTCGCCACTTTATTGCGGCGGGCCTGTACCGCGAGCGAAAGCAGAAATATCGTAATTAACGAAAACGGCAGCGCCAACCCGACCGCGGTTCCCCAATGCACGCGCATTTCGGGAATCGGCCCATTGACTAACATGACAGCGCCGAGCGCCATAGCGCTTGCGCCGCCCACCGCCAGAACTCCGTGCGAAGCGAATTTGGCTTCGAGCACGAAAAGGGTCAGGGCAAGGATGAGTAACGCGGCGCCGAGCCAATTGATCGGCAAGACTGAAAGGGCCGAAAGGCCAAGCAGCACCAGAATAGCGCCCGCCACGCCAGGGGCGATCAGACCAGGCGACGTAAACTCCACGTATATTCCCAGCGCGCCTAAGACCAGCAGCACCAGCGCGATATTGGGGTCGGCTATGGCCGCGATGATTCGCTGACGCAACGACGGCCGGTAGACCTCAACCTCGGCCGCGGCAGTATTTAGTTTCTGACGAGAGCCGTCGAACCGGACAATTTCACGGTCATTCAGCGCCGCAAGCAGCGCCCGTTCATCCGGAGCAATCAGATCGATCAGATGCTGATCGAGCGCCTCGCGTTCGGTGAAGGATTTGCTCTCCCGCACTGCGCTTTCCGCTAGAGTGCTGTTGCGGCCGCGCTTGGAGGAGATGCTCCGCATGTAAGCGGCAGCATCGTTTTCGACCTTCTGCTTCTCAACCGCGTCCATCTCGCCGCCGAGCGCAACCGGATGCGCCGCGCCGGTGTTGGTGCCCGGGGCCATCGCGGCAACGTCGCCGGCTTCCAGAATAAAGAATCCGGCCGAGGCGGCGCGGTCTCCACTCGGAGCAACGTAAGTAATCACGGGTATGGGAGACGCGACGATCTCGGAAATCGTGTCGCGCATCGCATCCATGAGGCCACCCGGCGTATTCAGGCGAAGAATCACCAGGGCGGCACCCTCGCGCTGTGCCTGAGCGATCGCGCTCTTCACGATTTCAGTGGTTACCGGGTGAATCATCCCGTCCACATCTGCCCGGATGACTTTTGGTGCGGCGGAAAGAGGTTGCGGGAAAGCGGCCGAAATCATGGCCAACATGGCCGCGACAATGGCACTGATTTGCAATCTGACCTTATTTTACACTGCCAGGACTTCGCAGTCCGAAACAGCAAGGGCGCGCGTCGAGTTACCGGCTAAGGCTCAATCGTGTAGTTCGGCCAGCAGCCCAGAGCTTCCGGAGGCGCCGAAAACGGATCCAGCCCATCCACCGCGGTACGGATCAGGACCGCCGCCGGCGCGGTAACCGGCGCACCCCGCGGATCCAGCATCCGGGCAATCTGGTCGCGTGCCGCTTCGAGATGCGCGCGCGTGGCCCTGTCGTTCGACCGCATAAGCCCGGAGTTGATCGAAGCTCTTAAGGAGCGCAGTTCCGCCCGGTAGAACGCACGCTCGTCGGCGCTCGTATTGATGCGCAGTTGGGCCAGCAGTTCGGGCGGTAGGCCGGCGGGGAGGACCGGCGTCGAACTGTTCAACTTTGTGTTCGCCAAATCCAGAAACGCATTCTGCAGATTCCGCCGGTAAGCGTTTATGGAAATCTGCGTATCGCCCAGTTCCTTCCAGATACCTTTGCGGACGGAAGCCACCAGTTCCGAGGCCGTGTATGCCGGGGCGCCGTCGACGGCCTGCTGCTCAATGAGCCGAGCGAAGTGCGGACTCCCGAGCATGTTATTCAACACCGCCGTTTGCGCATTACGGATGCGGCTCAGCACGCCCGCGGGCTCTATGCGCCGGAGAACTTCAGGGTCGATCATCCATTTGGGAGCAGTGAACGCATTCTCCACCAGAAAACTTACCGCGGCGCGCTGCCGGGCTTGAGGCACCGCAGTAAACAACCGGCCCTCCTGGCCAATGTATTTCTGCTGGCTATCGAAACCTCCGATCAGCGCGGAGACGTGATTCATTTCGAGAGTCCACTGTGCCAGCATGCGTCCATACAGTTCACCCAAATCGTCATACGGCTCGCCGGCGCGGTACGCGGTCGCGGGCATGAGAAGTTTGGCAACTCGTTCGAGGTTCTTGATGCCGAGCCCGGTGGATTTGATCGGATCCGCGTCACCCACAGCTTCGCTCTGTTCGCCGGGATCGGATCCGGCGGCATTGGTGGTGGAGAAGCGGTACCACGGCGTCTGGTCCTGCTCGCGCGCCCAGGCATCGAGCGTGTGCCGCTCTTCCTCGGGAGTCGCGGCATCCTTGATGGGCGTGTAGCCCCAGTGGGCGGCCCAGATATCGTAGGGTCCGATTCGCGGCACTAGGTCGGCTACGTCGATCTTATCTTCCGGCTGAGCCACGTAGTTGAAGCGCGCGTAATCCATGATGGAGGGCGTGTGTCCCATGCGGTGCACCCAATCCCGGTCGCGCACCTTCTCCTGCGGGTACATCGAACTGGCCTTCATGTTGTGTTGGAAGCCCAGTGTGTGGCCGACTTCGTGCGCAATGACAAACTCGACCAGGCGGCCCATAACATCATCCGGCAGCGGCAGCCTTTGGGCGCGCGGATCCAGCGGGCCCGCCTGAACGAAGTACCAATCCCGCGCCAGGTTCATAACGTTGTGATACACCTGAATGTCGGCGTTCAGAACCTCACCGGTGCGGGGATCCGAGATGTGCGGCCCCACAGCGTTCTCCGTGGTAGACGGAAGCCAGCGAATTACCGAGTAGCGAACATCCTCCGCACTGAACTGAGGGTCGTCTGATGTGCCGGGCGCGGGTTTGGCAATGATCGCGTTCTTAAATCCGGCGGCTTCAAAGGCGGCCTGCCAATCTTCGACTCCCTTTTTTACCCAAGGAACCCATTTGGTTGGCGTCGCGGCATCGATGTAATACACGATGGGCTTCACCGGCTCGGAAAGCGCAGCCGCGGGATCCTTCTTTTCTAACCGCCAACGCGCTATATAGCGCACCTGTCTGGCGCGGTAGGGATCCTGCGTGTAACTCATGGTGCTGGTGGTGAAGTAACCGACCCGGTCGTCATAAAGGCGCGGTTGCATCGGCTTTTCCGGCAGCTTCACCATACTATGGTGCAGAACCACCGTAGCGCTGCCGGGGCGCATGCCGCCCACAATCACCTGGGGAAGCGCCGTTGCGCCGGCCGGTATCGCGTTGCGGGTATAGGTGACCGTGACCTCCGCTTCAATATTTTCGGGGAATGCAGAGACGCGCTCGATCAACGTGCGCGATGCGTCAAACCCGGTTGCGCCCAGTCTCTGGCGTGCGCTGAATTCCGTAATATCCGTAGTGAAGAGACGCCCTACGTCAATGACCGGAGCGCCGTCGGGCGCGAAAGCCGCCACCGGGAACGACATGATGATTGTGTCGTGGTTAGCAGCTTTCACCGCCATCCCGATCGGTTCCTTGGGGTCGGCCGCGATGCCGTAGTTCATTTCGCGAAGCAGTACGCGGTTTCCGTGAAGCTCCCATCGAACTACACGATTTACCAGTTCGCCGCCGCCATAGCCCATGCCCAACGCGGTCTTGGCGATCTGGGTGTTCCACAGGAACTCCCGATCGAGTTCACTTTTCGGGATTTCGTAAAAATAACGCTCCTTGATCTGATGCAGCTTAAAGATGCCCTTGGTGGTCTTTGCGTCTTTTGTAATTACCTTGTCGTATGCTTGAGGTTCATTAGTGGGTGCTGGGAAACCGGGCGGCCTGACGGGCGGGGTTGGTTCCGGGGCGGGAGCAGGTGTTTCCGGCGGATTCTCCTGCGCGGTTAGAAAAACAGCGCACAGTGCCGCAAAAAGGACATATCGGAGGGCGCGCATAAGATCTCCTCGAAGCAGCGTTTCGAGCAATCAATCTGAACGAAGTATACACCCTGACACTGCAGAGCCGGCTGCTTCGAGGAGACATGAACCACGGCGCGTAATGCGCGATAACAGCTTGCGCCGTCGACGTTAAACTTTTCTAAAGTCCTCCGCCCTGGCGAACGCGCGGCCGGTCCGATTTTGCGTAATCGGCGCCCGCTTCACCCGCTGAAGAGATATCGTGCGCGCCGGTTTCCTCCAGAATATTTTTTGCGCGCTTTACCCAATCGGAGTCATCGCAGTGGACGGAGACGAGAATGCCTCCTTCTTTGATCAGACCCTCATACCGTTTGGCCTCATATTCCGGTATGCCCATACCAATGAGCGCCCCAACGATGCCCCCGACTACGCCGCCGGTACCAATACCGGCAAGAGCCCCCATGATCGGCCCGGCCGCAATGAATGGCCCAAGGCCCGGGATGGCCAATGCACCGATGCCTGCGAGCAGGCCGAGAGTTCCGCCGATAACCGCGCCTGCGCCCGCTCCGGTCGTTACTCCCTCAGGAGCTTTTGTATTTTTTTCATGCGCGAACTCCTTCGTGCCCACGTTTTCGGGAAACAGCACCGAGATGTCTTCGTTCCGGAAATCGGCGGCCAGTAGAGTGTCTACTCCGTTCTCCGCTTCGGTTCGAGTCCGGAAGATGCCGAATACTGCCGTATTCTTTCCTGCCATTGATATCTCCTTTTTAGCTCGTCTTCTTGGTTCGAGCAGCTTTCACGGTTAATTGATTAGTGACGTTGCCGGCTCCGGCGACATCAGCCGCTTTTTGCTCCACACTCTTCTTCTCTTCTTCGGAGCGGACGGGCCCCTTTAGCGTCACTTTCCCGTTTTGCGAGATGACTTTTACGTTGTGGGCGTAAGTCGAAAGTGATTTGTCATCCACTAGTGATTTGCGGATTTTCTGCATGGTGTCGCGGTCCGAGGCGTTGTTCTTCGCTTGGTCAGCCGTTACTTCACCCGCAGCTCGATCCCGCTTATTGACTTTCGTATTGTCCGCGGATGGTGATTGGCTCTGCGCATAGAGACCAATAGGGCCGGTGGAAAAGACGGTAAGAATCGCCACAGTCCCCAACAGATTTCGCATAGGTATTCCTCCTCCGAGTACTCTGAAGAGCAAACAGAGGTCCGAGGGGTCGTCTAACACATCGGTGGGATGTGTTCGGATCGGCACCAGCCGGCACCATCCCCAGGGTGTTTGGCGTTATCTAGGGAGCATGCGCTCGTAAACCCCGCGAGCTGCGCGTTGCGAAGCGATTTTCTTAGTCCGGCCCTCGCCTTGTCCGGTCCAGTCCGGGCCGACGCGTACTTCGACGGTGAAGGTCTTCGAGTGTTCGGGCCCTCGCTCCTGAACCGTTAGATACCGAGGCTGCGGCAGGCGTCGCGATTGCACTAACTCCTGCAGGGCACTCTTGAAATTCGTAATTCCGGGCGGGATCTCCGGGGCAGAGTCGTCCCCGTCCAACTCCGCGTCCAGCACCTGGCTCTCCACGAACCGCCGTACGGGTTCGATGCCGCCGTCCAGGTACATGGCCGCGAGTACCGCCTCCAGCCCATCTACAAGCAGAGTCTTTTTCGCGCGGCCCCCGCTCATTTCTTCACTGCGCCCCAATTCGAGATAGCTGCCCAGTTCTAGCCTTCGGGCCACACCGAACAGATGCGCGGCGCTTACCAGGTGGGCTTTGCGGCGGGACAGTTCTCCCTCGCGAAACGCGGGGAACCGGCTAACCAGGGCCTCCGCAACCAGGAAACCGAGAACCGCATCGCCCAGGAATTCGAGTTGCTCGTTGTCGCGAACCGGCTCTTCGGTCTGTCCGCGCACCTCGTGGGCGTGCGAACTGTGTACGAGCGCGTGGTGCAAAACCTTCTGGTTTGAAAAGCGGTAGCCGATCTTTAATTCCAGAGATGCCGGGTCCGCGCGCATGAACTCCGGTTATTGTTTCGGCTGATTGTTGATTTGAACCTGCGGAGGAGCGGCCTGCTGATTTGCCGGTTTACCGCCGTTCTTCGCAACTACTGCCTGCGCGCGTACCGCCTGGGCTACTGATTTAATCTGCTGGGGTGCCTGCGGATCATTCATCACCTTCTCGGCAGCCGCAATCGCTTCATCATTCTTGCCGGCCGACTGGTAGGCTGACGCCAGCCGTACTTGAAAGGCAGGTTCGGGATGGGCTGCGCCTTCCACCGACATCTTAAACTCGGCGATCGCCTTGTCGTAATTCTTACGATCGAGCGCGCTCATCCCGAGCGCATCGTGCCCCTGCGCCGTCATATCTTTTTTGAAGCCTTCCCATTGGTCATCCGATATCTGCGGGTTCGGTTTAGGGGCGGCCTGTACGGATGCGATGGCTTGGTTTGCGTACTTGTCTGCTTTATCTAACTTTTCGTCGCGATCGAGGTCATGCTCCCTGGTGGTCTGCACAGTAGTCTCTGCGAGCATGAGCGCCGCCTGAAAATTATTGGGATTAGCGGTTAAGGCCCGCTCGGCGTAAATCTGCTGCTTATCTTTATCGCCTTTTTGCTGGTAAGCCTGCGCCTCCAAAAATAGAATGGTGTCTTTGAAATCGGTGTCTTTGTACTTGGAGATCGCGGCCTCCGCTGCTGTGATTACACCGTCCGGGTTGTTGCTCTGAGCGGCAGTAAACACGGCTTGAATAGCCTGCGCCTCAGCCGGTGACTTTGGCGCGGGTCCTTTGGCGGCGCCTTTCTGCTGTGCAAGCAATCCATAGGCGCCGATCATCAGGCACACGGTCCCAGTCAGAATCATTCGCTTCATTCGAAAACTCCTTCGTGTTCCATTACGGTTTCGGTATCGCTGCGAGGCCCTGAGAAGCGGCCTGCTGGGCCGCCTGGGACGCTCCTTCTACTTTCAAAGCGGTTTGGAAATACCGGCTGGCTTCGTCGCGCTCACCCGCCGCCATCGCCAATCGCCCGAGATACACCAGCGCCCAGGCTTCAATTTGCGGCTCCGGGCGCAGGTCGATCGTCTTCTGAAAAAGTTTATTCGCTGCTTCAGGGTCCTTTTGCAACGCCGCAATCCGCGCCAGCCCGTAGTATGCCGAACCGTGCAGCTTCTGCTCGTCGGTTTCCTGCAACACTGCCAGGTACAGGTTTTTGGCCTTGTTCAAATCACGCGCGGTATATGCCTGCTCGGCGTCCTCCAACGTTTTGGCGGGACCGGTTAGCGGAGCAGGCTCGGGTGGCGGCGCCGTCTTAACAGCGGCGCGCACGGGCGGTTCTTTATCGAAAACTACTTGGCTCAGCCGCTGGTCTTCCGTCTTTAGATCGATGGCGCCGACGAGTTCCGGGTAATAGAACAGCATGGCGCGCTCCTGTTTTTCGTAAATCGGCAGGTATTCGGAAAAAAATGGCGTGAGGATATACCCTTGGCGCAGCGCTTCCTGAATCCCGGCGGGATGGTGATCTAACTTCGCCTCAATCGCCTTGATCATAGACTCCGTGGCGAGCAGCAAAAAGTCGTCTTTAAACGATGCGTCCAAAGCTGCCGCCCGTTTGGCATGATCGGCAATCGGTTTCTTGCGGTCCAGAATCTCGTGATAGCGCGTCGCCAGCGGGTCGAGCAAGTAATGCAGATACGCATGCCGCACGTCAAAAATCCGCGGCTCCGGTGACGGAGTGACTACGATCGTGTACTCGTTGGCGTAGCTTCGCGTCTGGATTTCGTTGGGCCCGGCAAGCAGCTCGATGTAGATCTGAAAATGGCGGCCCTGGAATCCCGAAGTCTGTTGGCGCAGGTACGAATTGACCTGCAGCACCGCCTCGGAGACCGGCCCGTGATAGCGAACCAGATAGTCTTCAATCGCCGGTTGGGCGCTCTGCCACTTTTCGGCAATCTTGGCCTCCTGATAAAACGCGGCGAGCAGCGAAACGAGTTCCTGCATGCCCTGTACATCAGGCGGCAGATCGACGTCCCGAGTCTTGCTGACGAACGTTGGGGGAGGGCCCATGCTCAACGCAAAAGAGATGTATTGGGCCAGTTCCTCGGCGTCTGTATGCTTCCGATGGCGATTGAAGAAGCTTTTGATCCCTTCAAGCGAGGGAATATTCTCCTTCGCGAGTTCCGCGCGAATCTTGTCCCGCAAAGGGTGGTTGTTAGGCGAAGAAAGGTCGGCACTGTAACCTGCCGCATTAATCGCGGCCATTACGGTAAACAGTTCGACGCTCGAGTCCAACTGACCCTGTTCGGCGCCTGGTGCGCCGGTCACGAACGCAAACGCCAAAAGGGCCGGAAATACAATGCGATTCAAACGGGTCCGCCTTGGAAACCCATAGTTTACCCCAGGTGGCTTAACTCAGTCTTTTGCCATTTAACACCGGCGTCACCCGGGCGCCTGGTTGAAGCGGCTTATCTGTGGGCAATGCTACCAAATCCCCGTCGGAAAGCCCTTCGGTGATTTGCACCTGGCTGATGCTTGCAATTCCGGTCTTCACGGCGCGGCGCTGCACGGTCTCGTCTTGCAGCCGATAAACGAAAGTTCCTTGGGGATCTCGGCGTAACGTTTCCTTTGGAAGCGTCAACGCGTTTTCAACTGTGGCTGTCCGTATAGTCGCATCCACATTGGTGCCGGGAAGAAGCTCGTGGCCAGGGTTGGCGATCAGGCAGATCACTTCCCCCACCTGCCGCGTGCCCAGCGGCTGGATGGAGCTCGGCAACCGCTCGACCGAACCATCCCATTGCTTGCCTGCCAGCGCCTCCCAGCGAATTGTCACCGGTTGACCCGCCGCCACCCTTCCCAGTTCAGGCTCATCGACATAGAGACGCACGCGCAGCCGGTCGAACCGGCCCACGTTCGCCAGCAGGTCACCCGGGTTCAGATAAGCACCCGCGCGGACAGCCAAGCCGTAAACCGTCCCGCTGAGAGGCGCGCGCACCAGACCTTGGGACGCACGTTCCCGCACCAGTTTCAGTGCGGCCAACGCGTCGTCTACGCGAGCTTGGGCCGCTGCCACGTCGCTGCGGGCCACCAGCGACTTTCGGCGCTGCTCCAGGCCTTCCATAGTGGCTTCGGTTTGCTTGATCTTTTGCTGCGCGGCTTCTACCTCCAACCGTGTAGCGGCCTGTTTCTGCTCCAGCCGCCCGAGCGAAGCATAGTCAATGCGTCTCTGGTCCAATTCGAGCCGTGCCTGTTTCAAGCTGGATTCAATTTCGGCAAGCTCCGCGGGGCGGCCGCCGGCCTCAACACCGGAAAAACTCGCTCGCGCTTCCGCTAAACGCGCCTCTGCGCCCTGAATCTCCGATTGGAGCGACGGATCGGAGATAGTCGCGATCACTTCGTCTTTATTCACCGGCTGGCCGTCGCGAACCGTAACACTCGCCAGAATACCCGCACGCTCGGCTCGAATCGTCTGCCATTCGAAGGGCTCCACTTTACCGTTGGTGGGCAAGCTGCTGACCAGAGTGGTTCGCTTCGCCTGGACGAAATTTACCGTAGGGCCCGAGCTCTTGCGAAACACTCCCAGCGCTAAAACGGCGGCCGCCACCACTAGCAGGGCCAACCCCAGCTTTTTCAAATTCTGCGCTCCAGCCCTTTATTTTACGGTGTTGAGAAGTAGCTCATCGGCAGAGTTGGTTTTTTCCGCGCTTTCACAGATCCCTCCCAATAAGCCGCGCTGAAAATTAATTCCGCCAGTTCGCCATCAGAGTTAACTATCAAAGTTCTTGACGGACGCGGCTAGCCTTTATAAAATGAACGCCATTAGGGGTCCGGGTCAAAAAAAGTAAGTTCGCTTAAGAAGGGGGAGAGCAATGCTGCGTTTTTTCGCCATCGTTTTGTTCATACTTCTGTCGGCCTTGTCTGCATTCGGACAAGCAGCCACAGGCACTATCACGGGGACGATCGCCGATCCGGCCGGAGCAGTAGTGGCAGGGGCGGCCGTCGAAGTTCGGAATGCACAGGGTGGGGCCGCTTTTCCGACGGTCTCTACCAGCACCGGGAATTACACCGTTACTCAGTTGCCGCCCGGCACTTACGAAGTTTCGGTGACCGTGCCCGGATTCAAGAAGTATGTGCACACGAATCTCACGGT
>JAFAWA010000146.1 GCA_019242155.1 Terriglobia bacterium
TCTCTTCCGCATTCAGAACAGCAAGGTTCGGGAGCATTGGGATAGCGCTTTGAAAAATGCGGCCGAGGGCGCGGGAGCCGCGAGTGACACTGGCCATCAAACCACCATTCCACCGAGTTCCGCCAACACGGGAAAACTCTCTTCAGAGGAGCAGAAGAATCTGGAGATCGCCACGCGAGAAATGAAAGACATTCTGCAATATGGCCACGTCGAAGTTGCCAAGGAAGTGATGGCGCCCGGTTACATACAGCACAACCCCAACGTTCCCGGAGGCCGCGAAGGTTTTGTGAACTTCTTCGGTCCGCGCGCCAAGCCTGAGCCGATCAAAGCCGAATGGAAGGCCGCCCCTGCGGTGACTCTGGTCAGCGGCGACCTCGTCTTTTTTATGCAAGAGCGTAAGGGCAAAGAACCCGCTGACGCTTCCCAGACCTACAACTACAACACCTTCGATTTATTGCGTGTGGATAACGGCATGATCCAGGAGCACTGGGATGCCGCCCGAAAGGCCGGACCTCCGCCGCAGGGGCGGTAATATTCACGCCTCGCCGCCAGGCTGAAACGCCTGTCCCCCGAATTTCACCTGTATAACGCCGGGAGGTTGTGTATGCAGGTGCCGATGAGCACGGTAAATCTGCCGCTGTTTTTTCTTACAGCGTGGCTCATGTCCAACCGCGACCTCACGGACAAACTGAAGTACAACCTGAATTTCTCGATGCGGCTTGCGTCGCCGGTTATCTGGCGATTCTGGCTGTACGACCTCCTATTCAGTTCGATGGCGCTCCCTATCGCAGTTGGTGTTTCGCACGCCGCCACGTTCTCGCTGTTCTCGCAATCCGACCAAAGCGATCTGGTAAAAAACCTGTGGGTCTTCGTGTATCCCTTGTGCTTTGCGCTGCTGGGCTTCTTCTGGCCTAAGTTCGCAAATGTGACGTTGGGAAGCGCGGGTTCGTCCACCACCATCAGCATCGCTGCCCTGCGCGACAGGTTCCTAGGCGGCCCCATGCTTCAGGGCATCAATGACGAACTGGGACGCGAGATCGAAGAGTACTTGGATCGGCTCTTGGTCTCGATCCAATCGAACCCTGAAGCTTTTGCCAAGTACCTCTGCCGCAAATTCGGGTTTTCGTCGAAAGACCCGAATCCCATCGGACCCCAGGAACTCGAGGGCCTGCGAACCGCAATCGCCCAGTGCGCCGCTGCGAATTTTGTTGAGTTTTATGAGGAGGTCTGTCAAATGGAGATGATTCCATTCCGCGACCGCGCCAAGCCCCTGATGAAGGTACCGCAAATGACCAGCGCGGAGGAGCGCCTGCTGTATGAGGCCGGCATTCAATCCGTGTGGGCCTTATGCCTCGCAAATCGCGGCCCGGTCTCGATGTCGCCGGAACGGTGGCGCATATTACGGACCAACGCGCGCCGCCGGGTGCGCGAGGCTTTTAAGTTCACCCTGGGCTTTGTCCTGGTCGTGGTATGCGTAACCGGCCTGGGGCTGGCGTTTTCCCGCATGACCGGTCAACCGCTGCCACAGGTGCACTCGGCCGGAGCCGCCACTGTGCTGACCAGTCCGGCAAGCTTGCCGCAGTAATTCGGAGAGGGCGATGAAAAACAGCTTGATGCGAGTGTTATGGATCGGCCTGTGCCTGGCCTTGCTGCTGGCTGCGCAACCGGCGCAATTGGTCATTGTGAATCACAACCCAGCGGCAGTGACCGTCCAAGTGTGGCGCTATACCGGAAATCATTGGGATTGGATCACCTTGGCGGCAGTTCCGCCGGGACGCAGCATAGCGTTGTCGCAAGTGAACCGGAATGATCGCTTCCGTGCTCTAGGGCCGTGGAGCACGCCGCCGATCCACGTGGTCAGTTCACCGCGCGATGTATGGCAGCTATAGCTACGCGACCGGAGTACACTACGCCTGGATGCCAAGGAGGCGGGCGGTCTTGGTCAAAGTGGTCACCAGACGGTCCACCTGCTTTTCGGTATGCGCAGCGGTACAGGAGATTCGCAGCAGGTTCTGGGCCGCGGCGGGCCGTAAGACGGGGTTGATGTAGATCCCCTCTTCGAGAAGCGCTTTACACAAGCGGCATAAATCCACTTCTTCCTGAATCACTACGGGCACGATGGCCGTCTCGCCGGGCAGGACCTGGAATCCGCGCGCGCGTAGCTCTTCCCGCAGCAGCGAAGCAATGCGTAGAAGCCGGTGGCGGCGCTCCGGCTCGGTCCGCATGATGTGCAGAGCGGCGGCTACGGCAGCAGTCGAGGCTGCGGGCAAACTTGCGGAAAACACGAACGGCCTGGCTGTGTGTTTGAGATATTCAACCACCGCGCGCTCTCCCGCAATAAAGCCACCCACCGAAGCCAGTGACTTACTGAACGTGCCCATAACAATATCGATCTCGTCCAGCACACCCAGATGTTCGGCTGCGCCCGCGCCGGTCGCGCCCAGGACACCGATACCGTGCGCCTCGTCCACATAGACACGCGCTCCCCAGGGCTTCGCGAGCCGCAGTATCCCTGGAAGATCCGCAATGTCACCCTCCATGCTGAACACGCCCTCACTCACCACCAGAAGCTTCTCATTAGGCATGCAGTTCCGAAGGCAGCGATCGAAATGGTCCAGATCGTTATGTCGGAACCGGACAGTTCGCGCGGGCGACCGCAGTGCCCCTTCCACCAGGCTGGCATGCAGGTTGTGATCGCAGATCATCACGTCGCCCTTCTCCGTCAATGCGGAGAGGGTGGCGTAGTTCGCTTGAAAACCGGTCCCAAAAATGACAGCGGCCTGCTTATGCGTGAACGCGGCCAGTTCGGCTTCGAGCTTAATGTGTAAATCGAGTGTGCCGTTGAGCAGGCGCGAACCGCTGCAGCCGCTTCCGTATTTGCGAATCGCCTGGGCAGCAGCCTCTTTCACCTTAGGATGGGTAATCAGGTCGAGGTAGTCGTTAGACCCGAACATCAGGATGTTGCGTTTGCCTAACCGTACTTCGCCGGCCTGGCATCCGTCGCGATCGCCGAAGACTTCGAAGTACATGTAAAGTCCGGCGGCCTGCAAGTCGGTGGGTCGCGTGAACTGACGGCACTTTTCGAATACGTCCTTCGCCCCGCTGCTTTTGGCCTTTCCGGTTACTTCGATACTCGGTACGCGCATGTCCTCAGCTCCATTCGTAGATTCGATAGGTCTTGTACCGCTTCGCGCCCATCACCTCCAGGGAGCGGTTCATTAGGGCATTGTCCTCCAAAATCCAGGACATTTCGCATGTCTTATAGCCCAGTTTTCGGGCATTCTGCACCAGGGTCGCATAAAAAGCTGCCGCCACGCCGGAAGCGCGGTGCTCGGGAACCACTCCGAGTGCCAAAACACGCACACTATTGATTCGGCGTTGGTGATAAAGAATCTTTAGCAGGCCTGTGGGAAACAGGCGGCCGCGCGCGGGTTTCAAAGCTTGGTTGACGTCGGGGAGCGCCAGAGCAAATCCGACCATCTGATTGCCGGCCTCGCCGACCAGCACCAGATCCGGCTTGAGAATCTGTTTCATCTCCTTACCCATCAGGAAAAACTCTTCACGCGACATGGGAACGAAGCCCCAGTTCCGGCTCCAGGCCGCGCCATACACCTTCCAGATGCGTTCCACCTCTCGAGCGAAATCTTTCATGTCGATGGGCCGCACGCGTACGCCGGTCTTTGCGTAAACACGTTTTGCCGCATGCTCGATCTTCTGTAATTGCACCCGGTCGGGAGTGCTGGCATACGCCAGAAGATCCTTCGCCTTCCGCAGGCCGGCCCGCTCCATCAGCGACGGATAATAGGGCGGGTTGTACGGCATCATTACCTGAGGATCTGCGTCAAATCCGTCAACCAGCATGCCGCACTCGTAATTCGTAGAGGGGTTGACCGGGCCGCGCAGGAGTTTGGCGCCGCGCTCAAATACCCACTGGCGGGCTCTGTGGAGCAGTTCCTCCGCAACAGCCGGATCATCAGCGCATTCAAAGAAACCGAAAAAACCGGCGTCTTCATGGTGGAACGAGTTGTGAGCCCGATCGATAATGGCGGCTATCCGGCCTACGGTTTGACCGTCGCGGCGAGCCAGGAAAAACTCCGCTTCGGCATTCTTGTAGAAAGGATGCTTGCCGCGGTCGAGCAGTTCCTTAACGGCGATTCTCAGAGGAGGCACCCAATGCGGAAGATCACGGTACAGGCGGTAAGGCAGTTCAACGAACGTGTTCAGCGCCTGTTTGTCTGCCGCAACAACGTCGATCCCTCCCAAAAGCTATGCCCCTTTTCCGTTTAAGCGCCGATAGAGGCTGGGGGCGGCAACCAGGAGAACGACTGCTACTGCCGCTCCCGCCAGCACGTCGACCGTATAGTGATATCGAAGATAAACTGTAGCAAAAATGATGCTCGAAGTGTAGGTAAAATAAGGCCAAGAAAGCGGCCGAAACCACTTGCACACGCTACAGCAGGCCAGAATCGTGAGTTCCGTGTGCCCGCTCGGAAAACAGTCGTACGCGATTGACTCCAGCCGGTCGAGCCCTCCTTGCATAGCGTGAAAGAGCCAAAGCCCTTCAAGCGGCTGATGCTGTAAGTCGCGTAACAGAAACCGCGGCCCGCGTGCCGGAACCAGCATATAGCCGACATAGGAAACCAGGTAGCCCAGCGCAATTAGAAATGCAAAATAATGGAACTCCGTGTAGCGGCGCCTTTGCCACAACAGAAAAGCCGGAAAGAGCACCGCGGGCACGAACAGAGTGTAGACCACCTGCAAGTACTCGCTCAGCGCGGGAGACTGAATGCGTTCGAGCCAAACGGTGGGGTTCGCATGCCACAAAGAATAGTCCAGGCCTGCCAGCCACTGATCGGCGTCCCACGACCGGACGGCGGGAACCAGTAAATCCATCTCCTTGTAACAAGCCGCGACGTAAAACACCGGATACCAATTGCGGAAGATCCAGGTCGCACGATTGTTATGGGCGGCTGCGAAGAGCACCAGACTCGCGCCTGCCAAGTGCAAGCCAATCAGCGCAGGTGCATAAGGAAGGGCTCGCCACCATGCCACAATTACGACGGAGGCACCGGCCAGGAACGTCAGGACCACCTTATCAACAGGCCAAAGAACCCGCTGCGCGGAGCCTGCGTACATTCGCTACCGGGCCGTGCCGCGGAAGGTTATTTCTCGGAAGTAGCTTTCCGCGATGCTGGCCGTGTGCTGCGAGTTGATCTGTATGCGCAAGCCTTTTATGTGGGAGGGCGATTTACCGAAAGCGCGCTCATAATCCGCGGCTACGTCTCGGTCTTCCGCAATCCAGCGGCCGGCATCAGAGGCGCCGGATTCGCACACGATAGCGTAGATATGGACGAACGGGAGAGAACTCGCCGGCTCCATCGTGCCCTTAGGCGCGTTCGAATCCCAGATGTAGCTGAGGACGCGCCGGTCGGCGAATGCGACCAGCACCTGAGCCGCCTGGTCGTCGGTAGCGGCGTGTCGGAAGTCGCCCCGCTGCGGCAGTTGCGTCACTTTCCAACTCCAAGTCAGGTGACCCGTTTGATTCGGGTCAATGTCCGCCGCGTACTCCAAGCCGAAAGAAGCTTCGACGCTTTTCAGCCGGAGGCACGGGACATTAGCATCCAGACACTGAGAAAAATCCGGCCGGCCGTGGCTTACCTTCAGTTCCCAGCCTGCGGGTTCATGCCCGCCCTGCCAATTCTGAGGATTCAGTACGACAATGGCCGGTCCAACTGCACCCATGGCTTGCGAGAGGAGCATCGCCGCCAGCACCGCACAAATCAACGCGAGCTTTTGCAATCCTCCCCCTGCATTTGGTTGGCGTAACTACCACTATCGCATGATCGAAACCCATAACGGCGCAGTTATTCGGTTTTTTGCCTGGCTTTATCCGCGCCCTTCTCGGTTTCGGCCGCGCCCTTGTTCACAACGGACTTAGTTCCGTTTTTTACCTTCCGAGCAGCGTGTTTGGTGGTTTTTGCCGTGGCTTTACCTGTATTTTTGGCGGCATTGCCGGTAGCTTTGCCGGCCGATTTGATATCCCCTCCGGCATTTTTTATGTCCTGGGAAGCCGTCTGCCCGAAAACGCTAGGAATTGACAGCAGCCCTAAAGTAAGTGAAGCGACGATTATCTTCATATCGATACCCAGAAGCACAAAACGGACCAATGGACGTGAGATCACTAGTTCCTCGCACCCGAGTCACTTGTACTTGCGCAAAACGGCAAGTAGCCGCCCTTGGACCTGCACCTCTCGCGCCTCAACGATGATCGGCTTGAGAGCTGCATTGGCCGGTTGCAGGCGCACCCGATCCCCCGCCTCCTTGTAAAAGCGCTTGAGCGTTGTCTCGCTTCCGCTCACCAGTGCGACAACGATATCGCCGTCCCGCACCGCCGCGGTCTTCTCGAGAAGAATCATATCCCCGTCGCAAATATGATCGTCGATCATGGAATTGCCGCGCACCTCGAGCGCAAACGTGTTTCCACCACCAAGGAAATCCGCGAAATTCAGCGTCTCCCGCTGCTCTACCGCCTCCACCGGGGAACCGGCAGCGATGCGGCCCAACAAAGGCACCTCCTCGGGCCGGCTGCGGCGCTGCTCGAGCAGATAGCGCGGCGCCAACTCGAGCGAACGGCTCTGGTTGAACCCGCGTTTCAAGTAGTTTTTGGTCTCGAGCGACGATATGTGTTTATGAACGGTTGCTAGTGACGCAAGCTGCAGGCCGCGGGCGATCTCTTCATAACTGGGGCAATACCCGTTCTCGTCCTGAAAACCGGCGATAAAATCCAGCACTTGCTTCTGTCGCTTTGTCAGAGGCATATCAACTCACCATATTGTGGGCGAATAAAAGGGGAAAAGGCAAGTTTTAAAATTTGGGCCCGTTCGTCCGATGAGTTCGTTGCTATGCCATCGCCGTCCATCCGCAACGCAATCACGGAGCTGGAAAAAAATGAGCAATTCCGTCAAATGGCGGCTGGGTGCTACCTTTCCGCCATCCGGAACATAGCAGACTATGCGATCGAGACCGAAGACGAGACCACGGAGAGCTTTCGCCAGGCGCTTCGAGCCCTCGCCGACCGACTCGAGCCTGGCTCGCCGACCGCATTCTTCGAGAGCCGTGCCACGCTTCGAGCGCTGCTGCGGAACTACCGGGACAAGGCTTCGATTCATTTCAACCAACTGCGCGATGAGTTCGGGCGCACCGCCGGCGCTCTCGAGCGCCTTATCGAAACAATGTCCTTGGGCGACGGCGATCATGAAGAGCGCCTGCGGGAATCGCTCGCAGCCTTGCGCGAGATCTCTGTCCAGGTGAACGACACAACCATCGGTCCAGCCCTGGCGGCCACTGCCGATGCCATTCAGCAGAGCATCGAGCAGTTTCGCGAGCAGCAGAATCTGACGGTCTCCCAATTCCTTGGCGAAATCAACCTCCTGCATAAGCGAATTGATGCGCTCGAAACCGCCGTATCTGTCGACGACCTTACCAGGGTCTTTGATCGTGAAGAGACCGAACTTCGCGTGCGCGAAGTGACCAGCCCCGTATCGCTTCTCCTGCTAAAAGCGGTCGGATTACGGCGTGCCGAGGTACAGTTCAGCCCGGCGGTCGCCCAACAACTTACGGCTGCGTTCGTCAAGCGCCTTCGCCACAATCTCCTGCCGGAAGCAATCGTAGGCTGCTGGTCCGATGAAGAATTCCTGGTGATCCTTCCGGCCGCCCAACGCGAAGCCATGACCGCAGCCAAATGGCTTACCGAACAACTCACCGGCTCCTACGCCTGTGTCCATGCAGGCAAAACTGTGCGGCCAATGATTCAGGTCAGCGTCTGCATTGTGGAATGCAACTCTAAGGAGGGCGCCGGGAGCGCTCTCGAGCGGGTAAGGCAATTCTTTCAACTGCGTCCCTGATCGCAAGTAGAGCCGGGCCGGCCTGGCTCACATGAGTGACAGAGGGTCCACGTCGATGACCAATGCGGTAGCCGGCCATTTGTGGTCTACGGCAAAGCATCGGATCTTCTGCAGCAGTTCGTTCAGCGTCTTGCGGCTCGCTGCTTTAATCAGAAACTGGTAACGGTATTCGTTCTTCAGGCGAAGTACCGGGGCCTCGGCCGGTCCTAGAACTCGCAGCTTTTCGGGCGCCGGCGTGAGCAACAGAGAGAGCTCCGAACTCATGCGTAGCGCTACCTCGTTCCGGTCGCTATGTACCAGCACGTTGGCCATCGCACTGAACGGCGGATAATGTAAGGCCCGCCGGAAGGCCAGTTCTTTCTCATAAAACGTCTGATAATCCTGCGCCGCCGCGAGGCGCACGGCGTAATGATCGGGATTGATCGTCTGGACCAAAACGATGCCTGGAAGATTGCCCCGGCCGGCGCGGCCGGCCACTTGCGTAAGTAGCTGAAAGGTGCGTTCCGCGGCCCGAAAATCGGGCATTCCCAAGCCGACGTCCGCCGAAACCACACCCACCAGAGTCACATTGGGGATGTCATGCCCCTTGGCGATCATCTGGGTGCCGACCAGAATGTCGTAGCTGCCTTCCCGGAAATCCCGCAAGATCTGCTCGTATTGACGCTTGCCTGTGACCGTGTCACGGTCGAGCCGGGCGGTTCGCGCGGCAGGAAATGCCTGGTGCAGTTCCTCCTCGACACGTTCCGATCCCAACCCCAGAAAGTACAGATGCTCGCTCGCGCACTTGGGACAAACCGAGGGCACTCTTTGCGCGTAGCTGCAGTAATGACACAGCAAGCGATTGTCGCGCTTGTGAAACGTGAGTGTGAGGGAACAGTTGACGCACTGGATTCGATCGCCGCAGGCGCGGCACGCGACGAAGCTTGAAAACCCGCGCCGGTTCAGCAAAATGATGGTCTGCTCGCGATTGCTGAGCCGCTGGGCAATGGCCTCGAGGAGACGCCGCGAGAAGACCGCCTGCTTCCGCGTTTCGAGAAACTCCTGGCGCATATCGACCAACGTGGCGGTCGGCATAGGGCGCGCTTCAATGCGTCCCGGCAGTTCCAGCAGCGTGTATTTCCCGCGCTCCGCGTTATATCGGCTTTCGAGGCTGGGCGTGGCGGAACCAAGTACCACGCACGCCCCCGCGGCCTGAGCGCGTACAATAGCGACGTCACGCCCGTGGTATCGCGGCGTTTCCTCCTGCTTGTAGCTGCCGTCGTGCTCCTCGTCAACGACGATGAGTCCCAGGTTCGCGACCGGCGCGAATACACCGGAGCGGGTTCCGACCACCACGGAAGCGCTCCCAGAGCGGATGCGGCGCCACTGCTCGGAGCGCTCGACGTCCGTGAAGGCGCTGTGCAGGATAGCGACGCGGTCGCCGAAGCGCCCGAAGAACTGGCCGGCCATCGCCGGAGTCAACGCGATTTCGGGAACCAGCAGCAACGCGCTCCGTCCTTCCGCCAAAACCGCATCGATGGCCTTCAGGTAAACCTCGGTCTTACCCGAGCCGGTAACTCCGTGAAGCAGGAAGATGCGGTACTCGTGCTGCTCAATGGCCCGGCGCATCGCATCGAAGGCGGCCTGTTGGGGCGCGTTCAAAACGTGAGGCGGCCGTCCGCTAGCCGCTACCGGAATCGGCTCCGGATGGAGCGTAACCAAACCTTTGCGCGCGAGGGACCGCGCCGCGGGGCTTGCATTCTTCAACGTTCCGTCGAGATCTTTCAGATTGTGGGAACCGGGATGCATTTCGAGGAAGGCCAGCAGTTCCCGTTCGGACTTATTGAATTTGCCCGTCCGCTCCGCCGCCGTGAGTTCAATACGCAGACGCTCTGCGGGAGACCGCAGAGGGTCGCGGTCGGTTTGCGTCTGCTCCGCCACGATAAATCCCCGGCGTTCCAGAGCGCGGATTGCCTTATCGGCACTGGGCGACAGTTTAGTCAAATAGGCGGCGCTCAAGGGCCGTTTTTCGAGCATCCGGAGAACACTTACGGCGGGGTCCTGGGGCCCAGCGTCCAGCATCAGTTGGCGCGCCGCATCCCGTCCCGAATCCGTAAGCGACCATATCTTGCCCTGCCGCACTTCGGCTGCGAGCGGCAGCATTCCTCGCAAGACCTCACCCAAGGGGGCGCAATAGTAACCGGCAATCCAACGGCCCAGGGCGAGCAGTTCCGCATTCAGCACAGGCTCGGAATCAATCAGCCGCAAGACGGGCCTCGCTGCCATGGAGGGCGGTTCGTCGTGGCAGCGCAGGATCACGGCCGTAAGCCGGCGGGCGCCGAAAGGCACGAGAACCCGGCTACCCTCGCGCACTCTGTGGCGCAGTGTCTCCGGCACGGAATATGTAAACGGCTGGTCCAGAGGCACCGGCAAGCTAGCGTCGCAAAACAGGTAAGCGCCTTCGGGCATCCATTTTCAGCATAGCGAACGGCTTGAATGGACCGGCAGCGCTAGAGCCTCGCTCGAACCGTACTTCCCAAAGATGCAACCTTGCGGACCAGAGAGAATATCGAACAGACAGGCGTGCTACCGAATGTCTGAGCACGCTGTTCCTCGACGGCGGCTCTATTGCTTGCGCGCCGCGGCCGAGGTAGTGGTACCACCCTTTAAAAGCTGCTCGAGTTCCATGCGGACGTTCACATCGGGGTGAGTCATAAATTCGCTCTCCCCCAAATAGTCGCCGCGCACCATGCCTCGTTTATCTAGAAACACCATGTGCGGAACGTAGAGCGGCTTCAAAATCGGGAACTGTAGGTAATTGAGCACCGCATCGCGCGAGCAATAGCCTACCGGAAAATTGGGCTGGAACTGCTGAATGAATTGGGGCAGAGCTTGTTGCGAGCCGTCGTTAAATGCGCATCCGAGGATCTGCACCGGTTTGCCGGCGTATTCCTTCGAGATGACGTTCAGCAGTTTGGTGAGATTCTGGCAATGCGGACAATTCGTATCGATGAACGCGATCGCCACGACCTTTCCTTTGTACTGGCTGAGCTCGATCGGCGGCCCACTCAGTTGCTTGATGGTAAAGGCAGGCGACGGTTTCCCGACTTCCATTGCCGTGGCTGTAAGGGCCAGCAAAGAAAACAGCGTGGTGGCTGAAAGGGTGCGCATAGCACCCATATTCTACACCCGCCGCTTTCCCGCGTGACCGGTTGGCTTCGCGCCGCGTATTTCTGCGCGCAGGGCAGGAGCCAAGTCCGCCCGAAGTTACCCGCTCCAACCAGCGAATAGTCTTTACTTTCAGCCCATTAGAGTGGTAGCCTAAGTGTCTCAAAATGCGTACAGTTGACTTGATCCAGCGGAAACGCGACGGGGAAGAGCTCGCTCCGGAAGAAATCGATTACCTGTTGGATGGGTATACGAACGGCGAGGTTCCTGACTATCAGATGTCGGCATTCCTCATGGCAGTGTACTTCAGCGGGATGTCCGACCGGGAAGTCAGCCGCTTCACCGACTGCATGCTGCGCTCCGGGGAGTCCGTGGATTTGTCCTCGGTTTCCGGTATTAAGGTGGATAAGCATTCCACAGGTGGTGTGGGTGATAAGACCAGCCTTATCGTCGCGCCGCTGGCTGCTTCCGCGGGTGTTCTTGTACCGATGATGTCCGGCCGGGCTCTAGGGCATACCGGAGGTACTCTGGACAAGCTGGAGTCGATTCCCGGCTTTCACACCAGCCTCAGCCCCGACGATGTGCGCCGCCTGCTCGGCGAAGTCGGCATGTGCTTCCTCGGCCAGTCCGACCGGCTCGCCCCGGCGGACGGGAAACTGTATGCGCTCCGCGATGTTACCGCGACCGTCGAATCGATTCCGCTGATCTCGTCCTCGATCATGTCCAAGAAGCTGGCCGAAGGTCTTGACGCGCTGGTGTTGGATGTCAAAGTGGGTAGCGGCGCCTTCATGAAAAAACAGGTGGATGCGCGGCGTCTGGCGCAGATGATGGTGGGAATTGGAAGGCGCATGGATAAACGAGTCCAGGCCCTCATTACCGATATGAGCCAGCCGCTCGGATATGCAGTGGGCAATGCGCTCGAAGTCATGGAAGCTTCGCAGACCCTGCAGAATGCCGGACCGAGCGACCTTACCAAGTTGAGCATAGAGCTGGCCGCGCGCATGATTCACTTGAGCAAGAAGACCGCATCCTTGGACGATGCCCGGCGGCTTGCCGAAGAGAAGCTGGTGGACGGCTCGGGTTACCGTAAGTTTAAGCAGGTGGTAGCCGCGCAGGGTGGCAATCCGCAGGCGCTCGATAAGTTCGAGCTTCTGCCCAATGCCACCGGCATGCGCGAAGTGACTTCACCGCGGGGCGGCTACGTCACGCTGATTGATGCCGAAGATATCGGAGTTGCCTCCAATATGATCGGCGCGGGGCGCGACCGCAAGGAAGACACCATTGATCCTGCCGTGGGAATTATTCTGGAAGTCAAGGTCGGCGAAAAAGTCGATGCCGGCTCCGTACTCTGCCGTTTGTATTACACGCGGGAAGATCGGGTGGAAGAGGCAGCCGACCTGGTAGAGGATGCCTTCCGGATCTCCGCGCAGAAGCCGGAAGAACGGGAGCTGATTTTGGAAGTCGTGGGCTGAATGGGCCGTTTCACCGGGCTGCTGGGTCTGTTTCTGATCCTGGCAGCCGCCTGGCTGCTGTCTACTCATAGAAGCGCGATCAAAGGTCGAATCCTAGCCTGGGGAATAGGGCTGCAATTAGCGCTCGCGCTTCTGATACTGAAAACCGATTTCGGAAAGATCTTTCAGGCCGTCAGCCGCGGCGTAACGGCCATGCTCAACTATTCGCAGGCGGGGAGCAGTTTCGTGTTTGGCGAGCAGTTGGGCACGCCCGGCGGGCCCTTTGGCGTGGTGTTCGCTTTCCAGGTTCTTACGCTCATCATTTTCATTGCGTCATTTTTTTCGATCCTCTACTACCTCGGAATCATGCAATGGGTCGTGCGCATCCTGGCGGTCGGGATGCAAAAAGTGATGGGTGTCAGCGGGGCCGAATCGCTCAATGTGGCTGCAAGCATTTTTATGGGGCAGACAGAGGCGCCGCTGACCATCAAGCCATTTCTACCCGCGCTCACAGAGTCTGAACTGTTCACTGTGATGACCAGCGGAATGGCCCATATTTCGGGCGCAGTGATGGCGGCCTACGTTTTGATCGCGCATGTTCAAATCGAACATCTCCTCACTGCCGTAATCATGACCGCGCCGGCGACGATCATGCTTTCAAAGATCATGATTCCGGAGACTCAGAAGCCGCAAACCGCCGGCCGGGTAGAGATCACGGTAGAGAAGTCGGCGGTGAATGTGATCGATGCCGCGGCTCAAGGCGCGGGCGACGGCCTGCGCTTGGCTCTGAACGTGGGGGCTATGCTGGTTGCGTTCATCTCGCTGATCGCAATGGCTAACGGCATTCTAGGCTGGATTCACTCCATGCCGCTGCTGGGCTGGGTGCCCGACACGCTGCAAAAGATTTTCGGCCTGATCTTCTCACCCATTGCCTGGATTATGGGAGTGCCCTGGAAAGATGCGGCGGATATCGGAAACCTGCTCGGCACTCGTCTCGTACTGAACGAATTCGTGGCTTTCACCCAGCTCGGGCCGATGAGGCCGCATCTCGATCCGCGCTCGTTTACGATCGCCACTTACGCGCTTTGCGGATTTGCAAACTTCAGCTCGATCGCAATACAGATCGGCGGGATTGGCGGCCTGGCGCCCAACCGGAAGTCGGACCTGGCGCGGCTCGGATTGCGGGCCGTGGCCGCGGGATCCATGGCCAATTTTATGTCGGCCTGCATCGCCGGAATGCTGCTGTGATTGAAGATGCGGTGCGGCACATCCGGAGCCGCACGAATGTGGAGCCGCGAGTGGCGGTGGTGCTGGGCAGCGGACTGGGCGCATTTGCGGACGAACTGAACTCCCCGGTTCCGATACCCTACACCGAAATCCCTGGGTGGCCGGGCTCTACCGCAGTCGGCCACGCGGGCAAGCTGATCATAGGCAACCTCGGCCAACTTCCTCTGGCGGTGATGGCCGGGCGGTCGCATTTATATGAAGGCTACTCGCCTGCGCAGGTGGTTTACGGTGTGCGCGTGCTTGGCCTGCTCGGTGTCCGATCCCTCGTGCTGACCAACGCGGCAGGAGGCATCAATCCGGCCTTCAAGCGCGGCGCCTTGGTTCTGATTTCGGATCACATCAACCTGCAAGGATCCAACCCTCTTGCCGGCGCTAACGATGACCGCCTGGGCCCGAGGTTTCCCGATATGTCCGAAGCCTACTGCGTGCGCTACCGCGCTCTGGCGCGGCGAGTCGCGGAAAAGCTGGGGATCGCGATTTCGGAAGGTGTGTACGCGGCGATGCTGGGGCCCTCCTATGAAACTCCCGCTGAGATTCGGTTTCTTCGCACCATCGGCGCGGATGTGGTCGGCATGTCTACCGTACCGGAAGTGATTGCGGCGAATCACATGGGCATGCGAGTCCTTGCGATTTCGTGCGTCACTAACATGGCTGCCGGTATTCTGCCGCAAAAAATCAATCACCAAGAGGTCCTCGAAACCGGCGCCGAACTCAGAGATACGCTCGTTCTTTTTTTGAAAACGCTGCTCCCGCGATTGGAGACCGACTAGTGGCCCAGGCGTTCACCGAGCCCCTATTATTAGCCGCCCTGGCCGCGCGCGAGCATGCCCATGCGCCGTTTTCCAAGTTCAAAGTCGGCGCCGCTCTCCAGGAGACAGAAGGCCGGATTCATACTGGATGCAACGTGGAGAACGCCACTTATGGCCTCACGATCTGCGCCGAGCGCGTAGCTGTGTTTAAAGCCGTTTCCGAGGGCGCTCGCCGGTTTCTGCGAATCGCGGTGGCGGCCGATACGGAGTCCCTTACTCCTCCCTGCGGGGCCTGCCGCCAGATTCTTTGGGAATTCTGCGGCAATCTGGAGATCGTGCTCGTGAATCCTCACGGCCGAAAAGAAGTCCTGCGGCTCGAAGAACTTTTCCCGAGGCCATTTGATGTTTCGTATTTGTAGTTTCCTGCTGCTCGCCGGCGCTTTAAATGCCGAACCGGCCGATTTCATCTGGTCCGGCAGGTACGTAATCACCATGGATCCGGCGCGGCGGGTTTTGGAGAATGGCGCGATCGCGATCCGCGGCGAGCGCATTGTGGGGGTCGGCTCGAAGGTGGAGATGGACGCCCGTTTCCAACCGAAGCAGCGGCTCGACCGCCCGGATGCGATCCTGGCGCCGGGACTCATCGACACACACACGCATGCCGCCATGTCGCTTTTCCGCGGCCTCGCCGACGACCTGGCGCTGCAGGATTGGCTCAACAAGTTCATCTTCCCGGCCGAAGCCAAAAATCTATCGCCGGACTTCGTCCGATGGGGCACGCGCCTGGCAGTCCTCGAAATGCTGCTGGGCGGGACCACCACCTTCACCGACATGTATTACTTCGAAGACGTAGTGGCCGAAGTGGCCAAGGAAGCAGGAATGCGCGGCGTGTTGGGAGAAAGCATCATCGGTTTTCCCGTTGCCGATGCCAAAACGCCCGCCGATTCGCTGCGCTTTACCGAAAAGTATCTCGCCCGCTTCAAGAATGACCCATTAGTGGTGCCGGCAGTTGCTCCTCACTCCATTTACACCAACTCCGACGAGACCCTCAGGTCCGCGCGAGCCTTGGCCAATCGCTATGGAGCGCCTCTACTCATCCACGTTTCTGAAACAAAGAAGGAGAACGACGACGAACTGGGTAAACGCCACATGACTCCTGTGAAAGCGCTGGACGGCTTAGGCATCTTCAACGGGCGCACAGTGGCGGCCCACTGCGTTTGGGTCAACGATGCTGATATGGCGATTCTCAAAGCTCGCGGCGCGGGCGTGGCGCACTGCCCCTCGAGCAATATGAAACTTGCAAGCGGTATCGCCCCGGTTCTGAAGATGCGCTCGTTGGGCATCGCCGTGGGGCTCGGACCGGATGGGCCCGCAGGCAGTAACAACGACTTTAATTTATTTGAGGAAATGGATCTTGCCGCCAAGTTGCAGAAGGTCGCAACCCTGAATCCTCAAGCGCTGCCGGCATCGGCGGTTCTCGAAATGGCGACGATTGCGGGAGCACGCGTCCTCGGACTCGAAAAGGAGATCGGGTCGATTGAAGTGGGGAAGCGCGCGGACTTGATCGCCGTGCGGCTCGATCGGCCAAACGCGGTGCCGGTTTACGACCCTATTTCGCAGATGGTTTATGCCCTCAAGGCCGAGGACGTGGGGGATACCATGGTTAACGGCAAACCGGTCGTTCGTGATAGCCGCATCCTCACACTGAACCAACCGCAGATCCTGGCCAAAGCGGCGGAATACGGCCTGAAGGTCAAGGCATCTCTCAAGTAGGGATGCTTCCAAGCATTCGCATTTTCGTTTTCCGAAGCAAAGCCGTCGAAACACGGAGAAGCGGCTAAAATTCAAACTCCGCGTTCACCTTGCTGTCCGAAGAGAGCGATCGTAACGTTCCCTTCCGGCTTCCCTGACATGTTGCAGGGGATCCGCCCCATATCTCTCCGGCCGGTACTTTGGTAAACGGCGGAAGGAACGAGTGGGGTTGAATGATTGCAAATTCTCCGATCTCACAACCGGCAGTTACGGTGGCGCCCGTGCCCACCATAACCCGGTTGCCGATCTTTACCGGCGCGGTCACGTATGAATGTTTTCCGTCGGGCTGGATCATTAACAGGTGCGCGGAGACCAGCGCTCTATCGCCCAGCACGGAAAAGTCGCCCACTTCCGTGAGGTCGGGATCCCAAAGGAATCCGGCAAGCTGCGCTCCCTTTCCGACGTGTACCGAGGGGGCGTAGCTAAGCATTACGAGGTCCCGTAGCTTGGGCAAATTGCGCATCACCCCGATCAGCGGCAGGCTGTTCACCAGGCGCAGGCGGAAATTACACGCAACGATCGTGAACAAGCCGCCGCCGGAGGTGACCACGCGGTGAGGTTTGGGATGCCGCTTAGCGATCCGCTGAATGCCTGCAGCACAAAAAACCAAAAACAAGATGAGCCAGCAGAAGTACAGCCATGGAGCCAGAATCAGCCATACAAACCAGGGCCACCTGCCTCCTGGAAAAGCAACCAGCAGGGAGAGGGCGGCGCCGCTTAGCATCGCGGGCAGGAACCATAACCACAATCCCATCGCAAACGCCCGCAGAACTCTCATACCATAGGTTCTCTTCGCATGCGTGCGAACCGAAAGCGTGTTCTACCGAGAATTCCTGGGGATCAAGCGCCCCGGGGCGAAGATGATTGGCCAGCCAGCGGTGCGATCCCTGAACGAAAGATAGTTCGTAATACTCCTACGATACATTGACAAGAATGAAAAGAACGTGAACACGCTCGTAAATGAGTGTAAGGCGATTAGTAATCGATCGCCATAGCCTAGCCGCAGTCTTCGCTCTTCGCGTTACCCGCTTTCGCGGAATTTCGGCCTCAAGAACCGGAACTCCGCCGCATGCTATAATCGGCAACTGCTGAAAACATGACGCCGGACGGGTGGCCGAGCGGCTAATGGCAACAGACTGTAAATCTGTCGCTCCTTGCGAGCTACGGAGGTTCGAATCCTCCCCCGTCCACCAAAATTTCGTAAACTTAGGAAGTAAGCCGTTGTAGCTCAGATGGTAGAGCGCGTCCTTGGTAAGGACGAGGTCACCGGTTCAATCCCGGTCAACGGCTCCAGCTTCTACCGCGCTGCTTAGAATGCGGCGGGCACGGATCACGCGCATTGCCAGAGAGAACGGTTCTGCAACCGTCAGCGTGTGAAATTGTGAAACACTCTGGCGGGAGTAAATCGAAATGCCTCGAGAAATCATTACATTCCAGTGCACCGAGTGCAAGAACCGGAACTATTCCTCAACCAAGAACAAGAAAACCTCTACCGAGCGCCTGGAAATGAAGAAATTCTGCAATCACTGCCGCAAACATCAGCCCCATAAAGAAATCAAGTAGAATGATGAGGTGCCCCCTTTGATTCGTGGGGGTTGAGACCTAGGGGCGTAGGTTTAACGGCAGACCAGCGGTCTCCAAAACCGCGAGTGGGGGTTCGAATCCCTCCGCCCCTGCCAACACCCCCAAATTGTATGGGAGCTGACGGTTGTAAGGTAGAGTTATGGCCGAGGAAAAGAAGAACTGGCTACTGGCTACACAAGACTACTTTAACGAGTTGAAGTTGGAAATGCGGCGTGTGAGCTGGCCGAGCCGCAAACAGGTGGAAACCACGACCGCGGTTGTGATCTTTTCTGTCTTCGCGTTTGCAGCTTACTTTTTCGTTGTCGATTCGATCCTGTCGCGCGGCGAACGGGCTCTTTTCTCCTATTTCTCCAAGTAGGCTTCAAATGAACGACGACGATAATATGTTGATCCCCGAACAACACGAGGAAGATGTGCAGGAGGAAGTTGCCTCGCAAGACGAGCAGGAAGTCGCGTCCGAGGCGCCCTCCGAGCAAGCTTCCGCTCCTGCCTATGACGAATTATCGCCGCGGAAATGGTTCATCATCCACACCTATTCCGGCTTCGAACAAAAGGTGGCGGAATCTTTGCGCTCACGCGGGGAGGCATTCGGGTTCGCCGACAAAATCGGGCAGATCCTGATCCCGACCGAAGAAGTCGTGGAACTGCGAAACGGAAAGAAGGTCACCAGCAAGCGTCTCGTTTATCCGGGATACGTGCTGGTGGAGATGGAAATGAACGACGAACTCTGGCACGCGGTTAAGAATACGCCGCGGGTGACGGGGTTCGTGGGCGGCGGCAACTCGCCGGTGCCTTTAAGCGCCGACGAAGTCAATCAGATTCTCTACCGGCAGGCCTCCTCCGCCGAGCGTCCGCGTCCGAAGATGACGTTCGAAAAGAACGACTCGGTCCGGATAGTAGACGGCCCATTCGCCAACTTCTCCGGCAAAGTGGATGAGGTTAACCCCGAGCGCGGTACGTTGCGCGTCATGGTAACCATTTTCGGCCGCGCTACACCCGTTGAGCTCGAGTTTTTGCAAGTGGAGAAAGGCTAAAGGAATCGACCAATGGCGAAGAAAGTAACTGATTATGTGAAGCTGCAGATACCTGCCGGCAAGGCCACTCCGGCTCCTCCTGTAGGAACCGCCCTCGGCCCCAAAGGCATCAACATCATGGATTTCTGCAAAACCTTCAACGCCAAAACCTCGGCTAAGGACCAGGAAGGGCTGATTATCCCGGTCGTGATCACGGTGTACTCGGATCGGTCGTTCACATTCATCACCAAGACGCCGCCTGTACCTGTGCTAATCAAACGCGCCGTCAACCTCGCCAAAGGATCGGCCGAGCCT
>JAFAWA010000069.1 GCA_019242155.1 Terriglobia bacterium
TTGGGGCCACAGGAACTCCTACGGGAGACAAAATCTCAATCCATTCATTTCATCTCATATTTATCCCTACTCGGCCCAGTTGAACCTGAGTTGGACTATTTTCGACGGCGGCGCGCGACGCAACGAACTGGCCGCCGCAGATGCGCAACGCCGGGAAGCGCAGGCGCAAGTAGCGGTCTCCCGGGATCAGATTGAAAACGAGATCTGGACGGCTTACTCCAATTTGAAAACTGCTCAAGGCCAGAGGGAAGCATCGGATGCTCTCCTCGAAGCTGCGGAACAGTCCTATTCGGCGGCAACTGAATCCTTCCAGGCGGGGGTGCGGACCTTTATTGACGCCACGACGGCCCAGCGGGAACTGGCTCGCGCCCGCACAGCGGAAGCCACCGCGCGCGTCCAGGTTCTAGTCGCGCTCGCCGATCTGGCATTTCGGGCGGACGATCCGATCCGCGCCGCGCAGCAATGAAGGCAAAACCATGTTCGAATACGCTCCGTCGGTCGATTTGTTCGGGTCATTTTTTCCGATCTGGATGGTATGCATTCTGGCCGGCGTGGTCCTGACTCTTGCGGCTCGCGCGGCGCTGATCCGGGTTCGCCTGGAGAGCGAGTTGGGACCTCGCCTGGTTGTCTATCCCAGTATGGTGACGCTATTCGCGTGCACCATCTGGCTGGTCTTGTTCCGGTATTGAGGTGGTATGAGCCGCTCTACGTTTGGCAGATTACTTGGGATTTTGATCGTTGCGGCGGCCGCGGTCGCAGTGTCGTTGGTACTGCGCCGCTTTCATATTCACCCGCAGACTGACGATGCCGAGGTCTTTGCCAATCTCATCGGGATCGCCCCCGAAGTAAGTGGCCGCATCGTTCAGATCAATGTGAAAGATAACCAGTTCGTACGTAAAGGCGAACTGTTGTTTCAGATTAATCCGGTTCCTTACCAATATGCGCTTGAGACCGCACGGTCGCAGCAGGCGACCTTGGACGGCCAAATCAGGGACCTGCAGCGAAGGATCGGCGCCGAGACCAGCGCCATCGAAGCCGCGCGAGCGAATTCCAATAGCGCGCAGGCTAAGATCGCGAGCGCGGATGCCGCCGTGGAAGCAGCTCGCGCCAGTGTCGATGCCGCCAAGGCCGGGCTTTCTCGGGAGCAGGCCGATTACGCCTACGCCGAGAACAACGTACTGCGGCTCGAACCACTGTTAGCCAAACAGTTCGTCACCGTCGACACGGTCGATCAAGCGTGGACCTCGCGATCCGTGAAGCGCGAGGTCGTTCGTCAAGCCCGCTCGCGGCTGGCGTTAGCCGAAGCCCAGTGGGCCGCTGCGGTTGCGCAACAGAAGGAAGCTCTGGCCGCATACCAGCAGACCCAGGCACAAGTCGAGCAATCAGTCAAAGGCGTCGGTATCCTGGACCCGCTGATCGGTCAGCGGGAGGCTCGCCGGGCAGCGGTCAAAATGCCGAGTACGACCTCGAGCGTTGCAACGTCTATGCGCCCTTCGACGCTCGCGTCACGAATTTAAGCATTTCCGAAGGCGCCTACGCGCACGGCAGCCAGCAAGCTTTTACGCTTATCGACGCACGCACGTGGTGGGTGGTCGCCAATTTCCGGGAGACGGACCTGCGCAATATTCAAGCCGGCACACCCGTGGATGTTTACCTGATGTCCAGGCCGGACCGCAAATTTCAAGGGTCGGTCGAAAGCATCGGCTTCGGCGTGAGCACGGACGAAAGCTTGACCCCAAAAACGTCGCGCGACCTGCCGGATGTGCAGCGCTCGCTGAATTGGGTTCATCTCGCGACGCGATTCCCGACTCGCGTTCGCATCGAAGATCCGGCTCCGGAATACTTCCGAATCGGCGGTTCCGCAATGGTCGTGGTGCGGCCCCCGGAACGCAGGAATTTCTGATGTCAACCATTGCGGGCGCCAGCCTACCGCAAAGGATATTGCCGGCATCGAAGAGATTTTGCGGGACGAATTTCGTCCGTATGTAGGCCGCGCCGAAACTGTTGCCAGAATGGTCGCGGCATGCACCGTTACCACCATCATCGTGATGACGTTCCGTTTGCCCTATGCGTTTTTGGGCATATTCTATGCCTTCGTGATCTCGCGCCAGAGGCCTGAATGGCTGATTCGTAATGGATTCGCGGCGGTGGCTGCCAGTGCAGCGGCGGTGGTTTACGTGGCAGTGGGCGTCCAACTGTTATACGACTACCAGGTCCTGCGTCTTGTATTTCTGGCGTTCACTTTGTACCTGGTCTTCTATCTGAAGCGAGCCCTCACCAATGACAGCGTGACGTTCGCATTCGGCGTGACTGCGACCGTCGCTCTCACCCTGATTTGGGACCGGCCGTATCCCGCCGAGGCGCATTTGGCTGCAACGTTTTCGCTCAGCTTTGTGGTGGCATTGGGCACGGCCGTAGCTATGGCGGTCGCGTGGGTTACTTTACAGCTGCATGCTACCCGAGAAGCTGGGAACCCAGACAGCGTGCCGGCAACGCGGTCCAGTCAGCCGCTGCTGGTTGCGGACGCTTTTTCAAACCAGGAGCACGCACGCTTTGCCCTTAAGGGATGTCTCGCCGGATTGCTCTGCTATATCGTCGATTCCAGTGTGGCCTGGCCCGTGATATGGGCGCTTGTGCGGAAACCTGCATTGTGTCTGCGCGGCCGCTGTCAACGGGATCCGGGACACGCAATGAGAGATTGTTCGTCAGCCTTACGGCGCTCCTGTTGGGGGGAATCGTTTTTGCGTTCGGCTCGCACGGACTGCTTCTTCCGTTCGTGGACTCCATAACCGGCTTTATATTGCAATTCGCTCTGATTGCCGCCGCCGCTTGGGTTGCGACGTCGAGCCCGCGGCTCTCTTATGCCGGGACGTTGGCCGCAATGGGCTTCTTTTTTCCCATGGTAACGGGCTTTGCGCCGAACCCGCCGCTCGCGCCGCAGCGGCGCTTTCCTCCTCGACCTTGCCCTCGCCTTGTTTGCATTCTGGCTGGTGCTCGACGAGCGGTCAGACCGCACAGTCCTGCGGAACGCGAGCGATCGGTGCTGACATCGCATGGCGCGCCACTAGGCCCACCCCTGCACGTTGCTCCACTGCATAATGCTTCGCTTGCGGGCAACCCCGCGGATGCTGTAACCTAACTCTATTCCCCGGAGTTCATGCCATGGCCTACAAACTAAACGTTAACGGGCGATCTGCGACGGTAGATGCATCGCCGGACACACCACTACTGTGGGTGCTTCGCGACGTCCTGAATCTTCACGGCACAAAATACGGATGTGGAATCGGCCAGTGCGGAGCTTGCACTGTACAACTGGGCGGCCGCGCTGTCCGTTCCTGCCAAACCCCAGTTTCGGCGGTCGGTAATGCGGCCGTACTGACAGTTGAAGGCCTTTCTACCGATGGGACCCATCCGGTTCAAATCGCTTGGCAGGAAATTGACGTGCCGCAGTGCGGGTATTGTCAGGCCGGACAGATGATGTCGGCCGCCGCGCTACTCGCCAGAACGCCCAAGCCCACCGACAAAGACATCGACTCTGCGATGAATGGCAATCTCTGCCGCTGCGGCACGTACCTGCGCATTCGCCAGGCGATCCACAAAGCCGCTGAACTAGCTACCAGCGCCTCTGCGCGCACTGTGCAGACCGCACAAAACGGGAGCAGATAGGGAGACTGGAAATCATGGCTATCAATCGTCGTTCCTTTCTGAAAGTGAGCGCGGCCGGCGGCGGCGGCCTGCTGCTCGGCCTGTACACCCAGCCCAAAGCTTCGGCTCAGGGACGCGGCGGCCCCGCGCCCGCGCCGCCCGATCCGCATGTTTACGTCAAAATCAACCGCGATAATACGGTGACCATCATGGCGAAGAACCCTGAAGTAGGCCAGGGTGTCAAGACCATGCTGCCTATGCTTATCGCCGAGGAATTGGATGTTGATTGGAAGAGTGTAAAGATCGAGCAAACCGATTTCGACGACACCAAGTACGCCACCCAATTTGCGGGCGGCAGCTTGGCGACTCCCCAGAACTGGGTCCCGATGCGGCAGGTAGGAGCCGCCGGCCGCGCGTTGATGATCAAGGCCGCCGCCCAGACCTGGACCGTTCCCGAATCCGAGTGTTCTACGTCTGCCGGCAAGGTGCTCCACAAAGCCTCCAATCGCTCGCTGACTTATGGTGAACTTGCGGACAAGGCTTGGGCAATGCCTATGCCCGACCTGAAAACTCTGAAGTTCAAAGATCCGGCCGAGTACACCATCATCGGCAAGCCCCAACGGCAGCGGGAGTTGCCCGCCATCGTGAAGGGCGAGCCTATTTTCGGAATCGACGTGACCGTGCCGGGCATGCTATTCGCGGTGTATCAGAAATGCCCCGTCTTCGGCGGAAAGGTCGCGAACGCAAATCTGGACGAGATCAAGCAGATGCCGGGCGTGCGGCAGGCATTCGTAATCGATCGGCCCGACATCACCGAACCGGTACTGCCGAACGATCCGGGTCTCGAGAGCGGTATCGCGATTCTCGCCGACACCTGGTGGCAGGCACAGTCGGCGCGCAAAAAACTGCAGGTCACCTGGAATGAAGGGCCGCGCGCTAACGATAGTCAAAGCAGCGCGGTTTTTGCGCAGCGCGCCCAAGAGCTCAGCACGCAAAAGCCGCACAAGACAATTCGCGCGGATGGCGATGCCGAAGCAAACTTGGGCAGCGCGGCCAAAGTAGTCGAGGCGGCATACTCGTATCCGTTTATCTCGCACGCCCCGCTCGAGCCGCAGAACTGCACCGCGCACGTCAAAGACGGCAAGTGCGAAATTTGGACCAACAGCCAGATTCCGCAGGGTGGGCGTGGTCTCGTGGCCAAGGCGCTGGAAGTTCCGGAGAGGGATGTCACTCTGCACATGGTCCGCGGAGGCGGCGGCTTCGGCCGGCGTCTGACGAACGACTATATGGTCGAGGCCGCTTACATCGCGAAGACGGCGGGCGTCCCGGTGAAACTGCTCTGGGCCCGTGAAGACGATATGACCCACGATTACTACCGGCCCGGCGGGTTCCAGTTCCTCAAGGCGGGCGTGGATGGTTCCGGCAAAGTTGTGGCATGGCGGAATCACTTCGTCAGCTACGGAAGCTTTGACGCGCAAAAGGGCGATGTGCGCTTCGCCAACGCTGCCGCCATGGGTCCCACGGAATTCCCACAGCGCTTCGTGCCCAACTACGCGCTGCACACCTCGGTAATGGAGTTGGGAATCCGGACGGGCGCGTTGCGCGCTCCGAGCAGTAATGCCTTCGCGTTCGTCATTCAATCCTTTATTGACGAACTCGCTCATGCGGCCGGTAAAGATCCGGTTCAGTTCCGTCTCGACCTGCTCGCCGCCGGAGGACCTGCTCCCCAAGCCGCTCCCGGCCCGTTCGCTGCGCCTGGCTTGAACGCCGAACGGATGAAGGGCGTCGTTCAATTGGTCGCCGAGAAGTCTGACTGGGGTAAAGGCGACCTTCCGAAGGGCCGAGCCAAAGGTGTCGCCTTCCATTTCAGCCATCAGGGCTACTTTGCCGAAGTGGCGGAAGTGAGTGTGGACGCGGCCAAAAAGGTGAAGGTTCACAAGGTATGGGTAGCCGCGGATGTCGGCAGCCAGATCATCAATCCGAGCGGCGCGGAGAACATCGTTCAAGGCGCCATTATTGACGGGATGAGCGAGCTGATGCATCAGGAAATTACCGTTGAAAAGGGCAGGGTGGTAGAGACCAACTACAACCAGCACGGCATGGTTCGCATGGCCCAGGCACCGCCGGAAATCGAGGTGCACTTCCTCAAAACCGACAACCCGCCCACAGGTTTGGGCGAGCCTTCGCTACCGCCGATCCTACCCGCCGTCGCCAATGCGATCTTCACGGCCAGCGGCACCAGGGTTCGCAGTCTTCCCATTTCGAAGTCCGGCTTTAGCTGGGCGTAGATAGAAACCATGCTTACGGTCGCGGTCGAAAGCCGCGGCCGTAAGGAGCACGCCATTTACCGATTCTTTTCTTTTCTTGCCCTCTTCACTTCGTTTGCTGCGGCACTGGGCGCGCAGGACCTGCGCACCGTTACCTCCCCTAACGGCCAAATTAAGTTCCGACTCTTCGTAGCCCCGCGATCGGGCGAGGAGGCCCGCCTTGCGTACCAGGTCTGGTATGAGGGCAAGCGCCTGATCGATACTTCGTTTCTGGGTTTCGAAATCCGCGATCAGATCGTGCTGGGAGAAAAGGTCGGATTGATCGCGTCGAAGACCGAAGTCAGTGAGCAGTATCGCTCGTTAACCGCCGAATATATGCAGAATGGCTCTCTGGGGCGTCTGATCAATATCGAAGTTCGGGTGTTTGATGATGGCCTCGCGTTTCGTTATCTGGTGCCCAGATCCACGCCGCTCGATCCGATGCTGGTGGAAAACGAGAGCACCGAGTTTCGCTTGGCCGAAGATGCCGAAATCGATCACAAACTGCTGAGCCACGTTCCCGGGGATATCGAGTTGCCGCTGCCGCTCACGGCGCACCTTCCGGGTCTCTGTTGGATTTCTATCATGGAAGTGCCAGAGAAGAACTATCCCCGCATGTTCCTCACGCATTCTGAAGGTACCACTTTGCTGAGCGCTCTCCCTGCTTCCCCCAATGACCCCAAATTAGCGTTCGCCGCCAATCCGCCTCTCACTAGTCCATGGCGAATCGTGTCGATCGGGGCCTCCGTCGAAAGCCTTTCCCGTTCCGGGATAGCCGGCCGCATCGGCCATTGAGCACGGCTCTCACGGACCTGTTATGATTGCCAAACACAGGAGAAAACCGGATATGAAAACGCGAAGCTCGTCCTTTCTGCTCGCGGCCGTTGCTACGCTCGCGATTGCCGGCTCCGCCTATTCGCAGGCGCAGCAGGATTTCAGCAAGGTCCAGATCAAGACCACCAAGATCACCGACAATTTCTATACGCTCGAAGGTCAGGGCGGCACCATAGGCGTCCTCACCGGCCCTGACGGCGTCTTCATGGTGGATACACAGTTTGCCCCGCTGAGCGACAAGATCGCGGCGGCAATTAAACAGATTTCTACCGGCCCTATTAAGTTCGTCGTTAACACTCATGTGCATGGTGATCACACCGGCGGCAACGAAAATTTCGCCAAGATGGGCGCCACAATCCTGGCAAGGGAGAACCTGCGCAATCGTCTGATGCATCCAGCGCCCGCCGCCAACGGCACTCCCGGCGTGCCCGCTCCAGCGGCTGCGCTGCCGCTGATGACATACAACGGCCCGATTACGTTTCACATGGATGGCGAAGACGTGCAGTTGATTCCGATTCCGAATGCTCATACAGACGGCGATACGATGGTGCGTTTTGTGAAGGCGGACGTCATCATGGCCGGCGATTTTTACCGCTCGATCCAGTACCCGAATATCGACCGGGTGAATGGCGGTTCGCTCAGTGGAATGATAGACGGCCTGGGCCAAATCATCGCCCGCTCGGGACCCAACACCAAGATCATCCCCGGGCACGGCCCCACCGTGGACCGGTTGGCGGTAATGGCTCACCGCGACATGATTCTGAGCGTGCGTGACCGCGTAACCAAGTTAATCGAACAAGGCAAGTCTCAGGACGAAGTGTTGGCCGCGAAGCCGACGTCCGACTTCGACGCCAAAGTATCCAACTCGAGCGAGACCACGCAACGCTTCGTGACGCAGTTGTATGCGGAGTTGAAGCCCGCGAAGTGACGTGGGGCGAGATCAGCGGCTATACACTTTCGATGTGCGAACGTTGACGCCGAGGCCGGCGAGCCTATATTGGACAGACTTGCGACAATGACAAACAGGAGAACGCTGTTCGGCGACGCCATGAATATCCCAGCGAATGAAAGCAACGTGGTGCACATGCCCGCCGAACTGCTGGCCGAAGCGCGCAAGGCCGCCGATGAAGAACATCGCCCGGCCGACGAACTGGTGAGCGAGGCGGTGCGCCGCTACCTTGAGGCGCGGAAACCCAGCGCGAATGCGGCCCGTAGGAAAAGCCTCGCTCAGTTTCTCATGGACTCGCCTTTAGCCGGCGCCAATCTGGATTTGGAACGACGTAAGGAATATCCGCGCCGCGTCGAGCTATGAACGGCGGGTTTCTGCTCGATACCAACGTCATTTCCGAATTCAACAGAACCGGCCCACCCGATGAGAACTT
>JAFAWA010000057.1 GCA_019242155.1 Terriglobia bacterium
GCAACTGCTGCCGCTCGACCGCGGTATTCTCGAAACCGTCTATTTCCGCGCTCCGGGACTGAAAAGCGCGGAAGAATGGCTGGCCATTTACGAAAAGCGCTACGGCGGTGAACCCTTCATACGTCTCTTGGAACCGGGCCAGGCGCCGGATTTACGAGGCGTGGCGCGTACCAATTTCTGCGATCTGGGAGTGACGCTGGATGCCCGAACCGGCCGTGCGGTGGTGGTGAGTGCGATCGACAATCTGGTGAAGGGTGCCGCGGGCCAGGCGATCCAAAACATGAATCTGATGCTCGGACTGCCCGAAACCGAGGGTCTGCTTTGAAGATTCTGGTGAAACTCGGGGGCACGCTGCTCGACGAAGCCGACTCGCGCGAAGGCCTGGCCAAGCAAATCGCAGGGGTGCAGTCTCGCGGCATCAAAGTCGTGGTGGTTCACGGCGGCGGCAAGCAGATGACTCGCTACCTCGCCGAACGTGGCGTGGAGAGCCGATTTATCAATGGACTGCGAGTCACAACGCCTGAGACCTTGGATGCCGTGCTGAAGGTATTTGCCGGAACGGTGAATCATGAGCTGGTGGCCAGTTTCAACCGTGCCGGCATACCGGCCGTCGGACTTTCCGGCATTGACGCGCTGCTTGCCGAGGCCGAGCCGATGGATCCCACGTTAGGGGCGGTTGGCCGTGTGATTAGATCCAACACCGGATTGCTCCAATTGCTTCTGGATAACGGGTATTTACCTGTGGTGGCATGCGTCGCAGGCGACCGGACGGGACAGATATACAACGTAAACGCCGATCAGATGGCGGTTGCCTGCGCTGTATCGCTGGGTGTGGACCAGCTGATCTTCTTGACGGATGTCGAAGGCGTGCTCGATGGCTCTCGTCAGCTATGCCGAATGTTGACTGCCGCGCAAGCCGGAGAACTGATTTCGGGCGGTGCCGCAACCGGCGGGATGCAAGCCAAGTTGCATGCGGCAATCGCCGGTTTGGCGGGAGGTGTGGCGCAGGTCCGGATTGCTCCGGGTTCTCAACCCCACGTGCTCGAGGCCATTTTGCGAAATGAACCCGTCGGCACGCAAATGGTTTCCGATGAGGTGGTTGCGAGATGATCAGCGCAGTGCAGGCGGACTCTTTCCGGGAGCCTTCGCGCCGCATCCCTGCACTGACGGTGCGGAAAGCCGTGATGCGGGATATTCCCCCGATCCTGGACCTGATCAACGGGTACGCCGCGCAGGGCATCATGCTGCCCCGCACCGAGTTTGAAATATCGGAAGCCATTCGGGATTTTTCCGTAGCATTTATTGGAAATGAATTAGTAGGGTGCGGCGCTTTGCACTTTTATAGTCCCACAGTGGGAGAAATTCGGTCCCTGGCCGTAGCGGAGAAAGCAAAGACGCAGGGAGCCGGGCGCAGGCTGGTCGAAGCGCTGATTTATGAAGCGCAAACCTATGAACTCGACGCTGTATTTGCTTTCACTTACGTGGTTGGATTTTTTAAAAAGGTAGGTTTCGACGCGGTGGAGCGCGGCGTTCTGCCGCTAAAGGCATGGAAAGATTGCCTCCGCTGCCCCAAGTTTCGTGCGTGTGACGAAGTTGCCGTTCTGCGAATTCTAAGGCCGGGCCGATGGACGCAGGCTTCCGACCTATTGCCGAACGAAGGCGATTCTTTTATTCAATTACCCACTCTCCTTCACGGGTAAATAGCCCCCGCAAACGCGGGGGAATTACCTACGCCCACAAAAGACCCGGTAATTCGCTCTCATTTCAAATGTTATGCGGATGTAGAATTAATCAGGATCTTGAAATCTTAATTACCATCCTGAGAGGCGACAATGAGAGCACAAACAGTCGATGTGAAGTCCTCAACCGGTAGAATTCTCTGCTGCACCGTTTTCCGCCCAGGCGGAAAAAAACTGCTGGCCAAAGGGCATGTCATTAGCGATGAAGATGTTCGTGTTCTCGTTTCCGAGGGCATGGAGACCATCTGGGTTACGGAGCTGGAAGAAGGCGAAGTCGGCGAAGACGATGCGGTCTGCGCGGTAGCGAGCGAGATGGGCTGCGGAAGCTTCGAAATACGGCTCGCTGCCGGGGGCCGGGCCAACCTTGTGGCCACGGCCAATTGCTGCGTGCTGGTGGACGACGAACTGCTGAAGCAGATCAACTGCACGTCCAGCGTCGTGATCGCGACCGCGCTGAACTACAGCTATGCGATCGCCGGTCAACGCATCGCAACCGTAAAGAGCGCTCCGTTTGCCGTGGCTCAGGAGCAATTGGACGCGGTTGTCGGAATTTTGAAGGAACGCGGGCCGATCCTGCAAGCTCGGCCCATCCATAACCCGACGGTGGCGGTCCTCTATAGCGACCCGATCGTGGGGGAGCGTGCCCACCAGTTATTCGAGAATATTATGCGGCAGCGGCTGGAGCGCTTCGGAGTCAGCGCGAATTTCGTGCTGGCTTGCACCGAGGATGAAAATTCGGTAGCGCGCTGCCTACAACACCTGCTGCGCTCCAAGCCCTGCGTGGTGCTGGTTGCCTCTACTACCGCCCCGGCCGGTCCGGAAGATGTCGTCGGTCAGGCAATGTTGAGGATCGGGTCGCAAGTCGAGCGGTTCCTCGCTCCCGTCGAGCCTGGCAATTTGATGCTGATGGCTTATAAGGATGAAGTTCCGATTATTTCCGCGCCGGGCTGCTTCCGGTCGGCCAAACCGAACGTGGTCGATCTGGTTTTGCCTCCGCTGCTGGCGCGGTACCACGTCACCGGTTGGGAAATCGCCAGCCTGGGGCATGGTGGTCTGCTGGCGTAACGGGTATATCGTAGTCCTCCTCTCCTCCACACCTGTCCGTTGCTCTTTAACCGTACAGGTACTCCTCACCGGGCGTCCTCGTGGCGTCCGGTTTTTTATTGGCGAGCGTGGTTGACCGGCCCGGGTACTGGGGCGACCCGTCGGCCTTTGCTGCTAGCGGCTTACCGGTTCGTCCCGCTCGACTTTGCCGTCGCGAATATGGATGATCCGGTGGGCATGCATGGCGATGTCGTGTTCGTGAGTGACGAGCAGGATGGTGTTGCCCTCTTCATAAAGCTTCTCAAATAGCGCCATGATATCGTTGCCGGTCGCGGTATCGAGAGCGCCCGTGGGCTCGTCGGCAAGCAGTAGGGAAGGATTGTTCACCAGGGCCCGCGCAATCGCCACGCGCTGCCGCTGGCCGCCGGAAAGCTCGTTGGGTTTATGGTGCATGCGGGCTTCGAGGTCCACCGCCCGCAGCGCCGCCTTGGCCTTTTCGATTCGCTGACCGGCCGGCAATCCCGCATAAATCAGCGGCAGTTCGACATTATGCAAAGAGGTCGCCCGCGGCAGCAGGTTGAAGGTCTGAAACACGAACCCGACTTCCTTATTCCGGATGCGCGCCAGTTCGTCATCCCCCATCTCGCTCACCAGGTTGCCGTTGATGTAGTATTGGCCGCTGGTGGGCGTGTCCAGGCACCCGATCAGGTTCATGAGCGTCGATTTCCCCGAGCCGGAAGGGCCCATGATGGCCACGTATTCGCCCCGCCGGATTTCGATGTCCACACCAGACACCGCGTGGATCTGCTGATCACCCATGACGTAGGTCTTGCGCAGATCGTAGGTGCGAATGACAATGCCCGCGCGGCGCAGTTCCTCGCCGCGCTGAATGAGGTCCTTCTCTGCCACCGCCGCCATGCTCTATCTTGTTCTCCGGGAGTCCATCCGAATCCGCTCCGTGACGATTGCGGCCCGGTACGTGCCTCATCCGGCCCGCGCGTAAGCAGTGCCGCTTTTAAGTTTTAGGTTGATTGACGCGGTTGTCGATTTTCACTTCCGCCCCGTTGCGAAGCGTGCGAATTACCTGGTAGGTTCCCGTGACAATCTCGTCATCCTGTTTCAGGCCGCTGAGCACTTCGATATCGGTTGTGCCCGAGATTCCTGTTTCCACCTTGCGAAACTCGGCCTTTCCGTTGTTCACTACGAACACACCCTGAAGCTCTTCCTTTTTAGCCTTTTCCGCTACCGGGTCGATGCGAGGGGCGGCTTGGGCTGCTGTCTTATCGGGCTTACGCTCGAGATCGCCTCGCTGCCGGACGGTCAACGCCTGAATCGGTAGAGTTAACGTGTTCTGGCGTGTAGCGGTGGTGATTTTCGCGGTGCAGGAAAGGCCGGGGCGGGCCTCCTCCGGCGGGTTATCGATTACGATCACAACTTTGAAGTCTTTGGCCTCCTGGCTTGAAACCGCGCTTTGGGAGGCGGCCTGGCCGGTGGACCGCACAATCGCTGTGTTCCCGATCTCCGTCACGTGGCCTTTAAAGGTACGGTTGGGAATCGCATCAACCGAAATGTCCGCCACCTGGTTCAATTTCACATTAACAATGTCGGCTTCGTCCACCCGCAGCTCCGCCGTGATGACGGAAACGTCGGCGATGGTCATGATGGTGCTGGCCGCGGAGTTCTGAATACCCGGAACTACCGTTTCACCCACTCGTACGGGCAAATCCGTCACCACGCCATCCAACGGGGAATAGGCATTAAACTTATGAAGCACATCGGTGACCCGGTTCAGCGTGGCGCGCGATTGCGCCACCCGTTTTTGGGCGGACGACAGCTGGGCGGCGGTCTGCTCCCGCTGCGCCCGGGCCTGCACCAGCCGCGCTTCGGCCTGCCGGACGACCGCCTGCTGACCGTCGTAAGTGGCCTTCTTTAACTCGTAATCCTGGCCGGCGAGGAGCTGATCTTTATACAGGGATTCAGCACGGTCAAAATCGGATTTCATCCGTGCCAGATCGGCTTTGCTCTTATCCAAGTCGGCCTGTGCGGAGCGGATATTGTCGTCAGCCGCTTGTAAACCCGCTTCGGCAGCAGCGGAATCGGCTTCCGCGGAGTTGAACGCCGCCTGTTGGGCAGCCACATCGGCAGTAGGCTGAATGTCTTCGACGCGCGCCAATAACTGCCCTTTGCGAACCCGATCGCCTTCCTTCACCAGCACTTCGGTGAGTTGGCCCATCGCATTGGCGCCGATATTGATGTAAGTCTTCGGTTTGACCTCGCCCGAAGCGGTTACCTGACTGACCAGATCCTGCCGTACGACCCGCGCCGTCTGGACGGTAACAAGCCCCCTGCGCGCATAGACAGTACTCGCGTAAATACCTGCGCCAGCTAGGACTAAAGCCACAAGCAGGATGATTATCTTGTTCTTTGTTTTCACAACGCAACGGTCTCCCGATGTTGGCCTTGCAAATGGTTAGACGAGTAAAGCTTCGCGGGAGTTCGATACTTAATTTTACATCCCGTGAATAATTCTTGCGGAACGGGAACTCTCCCTTAGCGTGACGCGCGAGAGCGAGGGAAATTAGCGAACCCAGTCTACCGAATCGGGTGGAGTATTCTCGCATTGGGTGGATTCGGTGACCCCGGAAGCAAGTTGCGCACAGGCATTGCTAACGGCCGTCCTTTGCGCCTCCTGACGGTTCGCGGCAGAGGCCGTCCGGCAGTCCCGGCGCCCGTTGAAGCTCATGCACACTCGGCAACTTACCCGTTCCTGGTGAAACGTCGAGAATACAATCACCGCCAGAACGGCAACAGCAAAGGCGATAGCCAACCAGGTCGCCGGTTTCATGCGAAGAAGTTGCCCATTTTCCTAAACTTGGCGTATCGATGCGCGACCAGGGCTTCGGGGGAAAGCGCCGAAATCTCCTCCAGATGGCGGCGCAGCGAGGCGCGCAGATTCTCAGCCGCGGCACCGGGGTCTTCGTGCGCTCCTCCGGGCGGCTCCGGCACGATACCGTCGATTAAGCCAAAGCCTTCGAGATCCTCCGCCGTAAGCCGCAAGGCCGCCGCGGCCAGCTCCGCCTTGCCGGAATCCCGATAGATTATGGCAGCGCAGCTTTCCGGCGAGATGACGCTATACACGGAATTCTCGAGCATCAAAACAATATTGCCGACGCCCAGCGCGAGGGCGCCGCCGCTCCCTCCCTCGCCAATGCAAACCGCGATTACGGGTGTGGGTAAGCGGGCCATCTCGCGCAGATTGCGCGCAATCGCTTCGGCCTGGCCTCGCTCTTCGGCGTCGATGCCGGGATAGGCGCCGGGAGTATCGAGCATGGTGATCACGGGCCGGTGAAACTTAGCCCCCATTTGCATCACTCGCAAAGCCTTCCTGTAGCCCTCCGGTTTGGGCATGCCGAAGTTGCGGAGGAGCTTCTGCTTCGTATCCCGGCCTTTCTGTTCCCCCACCACCACTACGGGGCGGCCTTCGAACTCTGCGAAAACGGTAACGATTGCGGCGTCGTCCCCAAAACTGCGATCGCCATGGATCTCCTCGGCTCCGGGGAACAGCCTTTCGATGTAGTCGAGAGCGTGGGGCCGCTTGGGATGCCTTGCGAGCTGTACGCGGCGCCATGCCGGGTGCTGCTCGACAGCAGCCGCCGCGGTGCTCTCTGCAGGCGGTTCGGGACTCACAATCCCAATCTTAACAGGGGCTCATCCGAGGCACGTGAGGTGCGGCACCAGCCGCGGACGCACGCATAGTCTCGGCATGTTAAAAAGGGGGTAGGCGGCTAATGGGGACAGACGTAACCGCCGATTGAAACTGAGTGATGACTGCTCTTGCTTGGATGGTCTCTTTTGGACTGATTGCCGCGCCGGCGAACGTGATTACCTTTGACAAGGCGTCGGTTGGCAAGGCCCCTCCCGGATGGACGGTGTCTATGACGAATGAAGGCGCCGCACCCCACTGGGAAGTAATCAAAGACGCCTCCGCTCCCACGCAACCCAATGTGCTCGCGCAAACCGCCGCCGATCTGCGGCGCGATCGTTTCCCCTTAGCGATTCTGGACGGTATCTCGGTGCGAAACGCCGACCTCAGCGTGCGGCTGAAACCGGTCTCCGGACGCCAGGATCAGGCGGGAGGGCTTGTATTCCGGTACCGCGACGAGAAGAACTACTATCTTGTGCAGGCCGACGCTCTGGGTGAGAATGTCGAGCTCTACAAAGTTGAAAACGGGCATGCCACCCCGATTCTGCCCCGCGGCATGCCTCCCGCAGCCTTCGGCGTAAAACACGATATCCACGCTAATGCGTGGCAAATTCTGAAAGTCCAATTCCGCGGAGACCAGTTCCAGGTATACGTGAATCACCGCCGGCTATTTCAAGCTCAGGATTCCACTTACACCGGACCAGGCAAAGTCGGCCTGTGCACCGTGGCCGATTCGGTAACATATTTCGACGATTTTCGCGTATACGCGAAGTAAGCAGCCGCCTCCAGCGCGAATTTCATGGCGGCACAACCGGCGCCTATCGCCTGAAATCGCCACGCTATAATGAGTGACACATGCTCACCCCTACCGAAAAGATCTGGCACAATGGCCGCTTCATTTCATGGGATCAGGCGACGATTCATGTGCTGTCCCATGTGGTGAGTTACGGTAGTTCCGTCTTCGAGGGCATCCGCTGTTACTCGACGCCTTCCGGTCCGGCCGTCTTTCGGCTTCGAGAGCATATCCGCAGGATGCTCGATTCCGCCAAAATTTACCGAATGGAGAATCTTGGCTTCACCGCGGACGAGCTTGCCGACGCTATGCTCGAGTTAGTACGGGTCAACCACATGGAGGCTTGTTACATTCGGCCGATAGTCATCCGCGGCTACGGGGAAATGGGCGTCAATCCTCTGAAAAATCCGATCGATGTCTATGTCGCCTGCTGGAGCTGGGGCAAGTATCTCGGTGAAGAAGCTCTGGCTGAAGGCGTCGACGTGTGCGTCTCCAGTTGGACCCGCATCGCTCCCAATACACTTCCCGCGTTGGCAAAAGCGGGCGCCAACTACATGAACTCCCAGCTAATGAAGATGGAAGCGCTGACCAATGGATATTCCGAAGCCATCGCGCTCGATTCGGCCGGGTATGTGAGCGAGGGTTCGGGCGAGAATATTTTTGTTGTCCGGGATGGCAAGATTCATACCCCGCCCCTGGGCAACTCGGTGCTTCCCGGCATTACGCGCAATACGGTGTTGAGCCTGGCTCGTGAGCTGGACTTTGAAATTGTCGAAACCATCATTCCGCGCGAGATGCTCTATATTGCCGACGAAGTGTTTTTCTCCGGAACCGCCGCGGAGATTACACCGATCCGCAGCATTGATCGTATTCCGGTTGGGAAGGGCAGGCGCGGACCGGTTGCTGAACGGCTCCAAAAAGAGTTCTTTGCGATTCTAAACGGCGCCAAGCCGGACCGGCACGGTTGGCTCACGCCCGTGCTCGTGGCGCAACCGCAACCCGCGGGTGTAAAGTAAGGACCGGCTTTTACCCCGGCCCCTACTCAGCGACATTCTCTCAGCGGCTACCCGGCCAAAACAGCCACCTCCCCCGAGATTTGCCGTCAAACCGTATAACCGCCAGATCGACCTCCTCTTTTTAGCGCGCCGCCTCCGAAAAAGCCACTATGATTTTTACCCGCCGACAGGTTTTCAACAGCTTTTTCCGCCAAGGAGCTCTTATACTTAGCTCCTTCTTGTGTGGCAAACTTGTGTATAAAACGTGAGCGGAACCATTTGTTGAATCCGGTCAGCATCCAATCAAGTAGAGGCTGATATGTCCCTTCGACCAATTAAACGGCTCATCAAATCCAAACCTACACTCGAGGGTGCCGGTGTACACCTGCGCCGGGCATTCGGGTTCGGCAATACGTCCGACTTCGACCCATTCCTGCTGTTCGATGACTTTCGAAACGAGGTACCGCAAGATTACCTCGCCGGCTTTCCGTGGCATCCCCACCGCGGCATTGAAACCATCACTTACGTGCTGGCGGGAACGGTGGAGCACGGCGATAGCATGGGTAACCGCGGCGCTATAAGCGCCGGTGATGTCCAGTGGATGACGGCTGGAAAAGGAATCATTCATCAGGAAATGCCCAAAGGCGATCCGGCCGGCCGCATGCACGGCTTTCAACTCTGGGCCAATCTCCCCGCTTCGTTGAAAATGACTGCGCCGCGATATCAAGAAGTGAAAGCGCCCGATATTCCGGTCATCACCGACGATGACGGTACACAGGTCCGTGTAGTCTGTGGCAATTTCTGGGGCACAACAGGCCCGGTAGATGGAATCGCGGCTGAGCCCGTTTATCTGGATGTTTCCATCCCCGCGGGTAAGAGGAAGACGCTGCCGGTGGAGACGACCCGGCACGCATTTGCCTACGTCTTCAACGGCAACGGGAAATTTGGCAACGCCTCAGGCCCGATGCCGGTGCCGACCGAAAGCGCCGGTCTGGCGGATATCGCACCCCCGGCCGAGGCCGACAATCGTTCTCTAGTGCTGTTTGATCGGGGTGATGACGTTACCTTAGAGGCGGGCGATGAGGGGATCCGGTTCCTGCTGGTTTCCGGAAAACCGCTTCAGGAGCCGGTGGCCTGGTACGGTCCAATCGTGATGAATACGCAGGATCAACTCCGCCAGGCTTTTGAAGAGCTGGACCGAGGCACCTTTCTAAAGTGAACGGCAGGGGCGGCCTGGGCGGGAAGGGCCGTGTGACTGGAAGTATCTTTCGGTCTGCAGATTCGCGTGCAACATAACGACGCGCATCGGGCCGCCTAGATGCATACGCAGCCGCCCCTCGACGAAACGCTCATAGTCCAATCCGACCACGAATTGGTTTGCGAGGCCGATATGATGCTCTATGTCTCGCAACGCCGCAATCGCGGCCTTAGAAAGCATAAATGGCGTCGACAACGGCGGCGGGCTTCAGGTACGGCTTGAGGCTATGCGGTTCACCACGTCCACGGGGCCATCGAACAACGCCACGAGGTAATCTTTCACCCCGGCATAGTCGTAAACGGTGATCCGGGCCGCGGGATCAAACTCGATCATGATATCCGTGTCGCTTTCCGGCTTCGCGTCGCCTCGCGCCCGCGATCCGAACACGGCAGCGTGAACTACTCCTTGCCTGCGCAAGGCGGTTTCGTTCTCCCGAATCCGTGCGATGATTTGTTCACGGTTCATAACCTGTCTTTTGCCCCGAATATACGCGAAAAGCCGCCGCGTTGTCATTACAACCCCTGCCAGTCCAACGGAGTCTCGACTCCGGCGCAAAAGTCCGTAATGGGCACGGCAGTTGTAGTTTCGAATCCCACCGACCATCCGTCAACAAGACTTCTCCCGCCAGCGGTTAGCTCAGCGCCGGTCGAGCTTAACCTGAACGTTCACATCATTCTCTCCCTCGACCAGTTCGAGCGGACCTTGTATGTCCGGCTTATATCCTGGTGCGTCAAATAGCAGGGTGTAGCTTCCGATCGGGAGAGTTAGTTGCGCCGGCGCGTCTTCGTAAATACGCGGGCCTTCGAGTGGAATGCCGGAGTTCTGACGGATGGTCAGGCGGATTGCAATACCAGGGTTATTCTTCGTCACCAAAATCGTTCCTACTATGGGATCGAGTCGGGACTCCGGCGCCGCTACCGTCCACTGATCTCCTAGCCCCACTACCCTCCGTAGAGTTTTAGGCTTGTAACCGTTTTTGCTGAGTGTCAGCTCGTACGTGCCGGGGGGAATTTCCATCCGGAATTCGCGTCCCGATTCGGTGGCGCCTAACAAGCGTCCACCGAGCGCAAGGCTGGTTTCAGGAATGGCGCCTTGGACGACCAGCGATGTGGGGAGCGCGATCAGAGCAGCCTTTAATGCCGTGGTTTGATTCGGCTTTACTTGGGCTGTGAAGGCCGCGGGCTCGGCACGGTACCCGGGCTTTTGAATCTGCACCTGATGCGTGCCGGCGGGAATGTTGTAGAGGACATACGGGGGGCCTTTGCGGCGGTAAGAGGCACGTTGTCCATCTATCAGGACCGCAAAATCGGCCTCGGCAGAGTCGATTGCTATGCTCCCTAACGCGGCCGCGGCAGAACCGGGTAAGAACACTTGAACCGCCGGTGACGTTAACTTCGCCACCTCGAATGTGCGTGGCGCGCCGCTGGCTTCTTGAACCATCAATGTGCCATCCTCCGGCAACGGGCTGAGTTCTAATCCATCGGCGCCGGCTTGGCGATAAATTTTGCCGCCGTCGACGCTCAGCTTCACCTTCGTCAAGGAATAGAACCTGCCGTTGGTTCCGAAGGCGCTCAAAATGAATACCGGAGAAGACGCTGTTGCGGGCTGGAACTCAACGTCCGGGATGCGCGCCGGTGCCGCTTGGAACGTGAACTGGGAGGTGCCGCCCGCAGCCGAGATTTGCAATGTGTGCGACACGTTCAAGGGAAGTTCGGGAATTTCCAGCGGCAAGCCGGGACCGGGCAGATTCCGGGGTTTGCCGTCCAGGGTAAGAACTGCATCCGCCGCAAGGCTGGTCATTTCGAGCCGTAGCGGAAGGGCTTCGAGCCGCTCTACCCCCGGCGGCGAAAGACCAGGACCGATGGTCCAAAGTCGATGCAGTTCTTTATAGCCGGGCAACGAGAACTTGACCTGGTGCGGACCAGGCGGGAGCGCGATCGGAAATGGGGCCGCCCCCGCGGCCTTGCCGTCAACGGTTACCGCAGCGCCCGCCGGCTCGGTTGTCAGTTGAAAACGCACGGTAGTCTCGGGTTTGGGCTGCAGCGCTAGAAAGAGCGCTACCGCACCGAGGACCACTAAAACGGCGGCCGCTCCGATACCCAAAGCAAGCCCCTGACGGGAACGGGTGGAAACGGCCTCAGAACGGACCGGCGGCGGTTCCAACGCGAGCGCGGGAGAGCTGTGCGGCGCAACGACAGACGAGTCTGGTGCCGGCGCAGATCCGGCCGTAAGCGCAAGTTCCGCATTCTGGCTGGTCGCTGCAAGACGAACCCTTAAAAAGTCCAAAATGGAATCGAAGTCTTTATCGCCTTCATAGGGCGCGGCGATGGCGACTGTGCGCTCGAGGAATGTACGCAACTCACCAGTGTCGACGGACTGCTTGGCCTCTTCTTCCAGGTGTCGGACCTCTTCGAGATCGCGGCGGCGCGCAGCTAAGCGCTGCTGCTCGGCCATCGAGCGCTCGAGCGAGCCTTTCAATTGCAGGAGCCGACTCTCGCCGGGGTGCTTCGCGAGTCCTTTCACTACTGTGTCCAGCGCAGTGTCGAGTCGGCCGGAAGCCTGAATTTGGCGCGCCTCGAACAGGCAATGATCCACAAACTGGTCGCGCTTGCGGTCGTCCAGGAGAGCGCGCAAGGTTTTGGCGAGCGTGTTTCCGGGTTCGAGCAGAAGAACCTGATTGATGAGGTCGCTCGCCGCGGCGGAATCGGTCTCGAGCAGACGGCGGGCTTTCTGGAGCAGAGCTTCGATCAGCGCGGGCCGGGCCGCGGGGTCACGATCGTCCAGTGCGTAAGCCTCTCGCAATGTCTGGATAGCTTCGTCCAGTTGACCTTCAGCAAGGAGCGCATGGCCGCGTTCCAACAGCGTTTGAATTTGCGTGGCGCGAGCCTGCCCTTGCGCGGCTAACTGTTCGAGCGCCTGTAACTCTCCGTCTTGCGGAAATTCGGTTAAGGCGCGGCGCACTAAGTCCAGAGCGCGCGCCCACTCGAACAGACCCAGAGTTTGATCGATCTGCTGCACCCACCGGGCTTTGGCTTCGGCCCGCGCCTGTTGATCTCGGCGTTTCAGGAGGCGCTCGAGTTCAAAACTCAAGCCCGGATATCCCGCATAGATGGTCCGGAGCATCTCCCATTGATTAATCGCCTCGAGGAATTGGCGGCGCTCCTCGTAGCTCCGGGCTTTGGTCACGATAGAGGCGACCAGATCGCGTTTGGAAATGGCCAACTGCAGCGCACGCTCGAAATGCGATTCGCTGGGATGAGCAGCCAGGGCCTCGCGCAGCATACTTACGCGGCGGTCGAGGTCGGGCTCCGCCTCCGCTTCGCGGTCAACGCGCGCGATGAACGCGGAGAGATCCTGGCGCTGCGCCTCCTCGACATCGACCTTGAGAGATTGAAAAAGCGCATGGCCGGGGTATTTGGCCAGGGCCCCTTCGCAAATCGTACGAGCCGACTTGAAATCGCGTTCGCTTAAGCGCTTGCGGGCCTCTTCATATGTGTTTTTGAGCGCGTCGTGATCGGAGCGAACCTGGTTATAGAAATTCTGATAGCGGGAGGCGCGCGAAGGGTCTGTCGTATCGGGCGCCTGACGCATCAAGGACATCACACGCTCGAGTTCGGAGAGCGCGGCGCTTACTTCGCCCTTGCGCCACGCCTGCATGGCTGCCTGATAATGGTCCTCCTTCTGCTTCCGTACGCGAACGTATTCGATCTCCTGAAACTCGACCAGGGACAGCATTTTGCGCGCGTGGAGATGATCGGGCTTGAGCTGCAGCACGTCTTCGAGAGCCTGGCGCGCATGGTTGTATGCGTTGTTCTCCAGGTGCTCCTGTGCCAAGGCGATCCACTTACCGATCTGTTCCGAGCTTCGTTTGTTTTCGACGTCGTTCTGCAGGGTGAGAGCTTCGCCCTGGCCCGGTTCGATCTGCAGGATCTCCTGAATCTTCTGGAGCGCAAGCTGGTATTCGTCCTCGCGGAAACAGCGGCGCGCGCTATCGAGGAGCCGGCCTATGGTCTTGTCATGCTGGCGGCGATCGATCTCACGGCGCAGTGGGGCAAGATCGGGGTGCGCGTATCCCTCCGATTCGAGCCCATTGAGCACCTCACCGGCGAACTCCAGTTCACCCGTATTCAACGCCCTTTGGGCGCGCTCCAGACGGGCCAACATACGCTTTTCATCGAAGATTTCGATGGCTTCGCCGCGGGCCGCGCGCTGCAGATTCTCACCGAAATCCCGCAGCGAGGAGAACCGGTGTAGCGGATGTTTCGCCAGAGACTTCTGTATTACCTGGCTGAGAGTTCGGTTGGCGGCCGGGTTCAACTCCGAAGCCGGGAGCGGGATCTGATTCAGAATCGCCTGCACGACTTCGTCGGCGTTCGCGCCATCGAAAGGCCGGCGGCGGGTGATCGCCTCGTAACACACCACCCCGAGTGAAAAGAGATCGGAGGAAGGAGTGGGCTTTTTGGCCTGGAGCTGTTCGGGGGACATGTAGTGAAGCGTGCCTTTCACAGAGGTCTGGCTCTGACCTGTGGTGAGGTGGGCTACACCGAAATCGATCAGCTTTACCGAATCGTCTTCCAGTACAAAGATGTTGCTCGGCTTTATGTCGCGATGGATCAGGCCTCGCTCGTGGGCGGCGTGTAACCCTCGGCACGCCTGGGTGATGATGTCGATGGCGCGCTCGACATTCAGGCGGTGGCTCGCGTCGGCAATCAGACGGTCGAGCGTAATTCCCGGAAGCAGCGGCATGACAAAATAGGGCTGGCGTTTGCCGTCCGCGTCCAGTAATTCTCCGATGTCATATATATCGACGATGTTTGGATGATTGAGACGAGAAAGAACGTCACACTCTTTGCGAAAGAGTTCGAGCATGGCAGGGCTGGTAACATCGAGCAAGGTCTTGAGCGTGACATCGCGGCGCGTCTCATTGTCGTAAGCACGGTACACAACACCCATGCCGCCTTTGCCGATCACTTCTCGAAGTACATAGCGCTTGCTGTTCACCGCAGCGCTGCCTGCCATGGGTCTTCTCCCTATACGTGGTGTTTTGGATTCTGAAAACGTTTCGGGCCTACGGAATCGGACATGAGGCCTCTATGCAAGCACTCGAATACTGTCGAGTGTAGACCAAGTTATCATGAAGCGCATATGCGATCCGGGATGGGGACCAGGCGGATGCTGAAGATCTTTCGGGCGTGAGCGTGCGGGCCGAGGGAAGCTGTCGCGAACTTTTAGTAATACAATTCTTGCAAGTAAACCCACGGCTAGCGAGGTAAGTTTGGAAATGAGATCCGCTAAGGCTCAAAACAGACTGCGGGCAGCGCTCTGTCTCACACTATGCGGAGCAGCCGCAACGCTGATCACGGTCGAGTCACCAACAATGCTGCACGCTCAGGCACCCGCCGCGGCGGGGCGGGATGCGGTTCCGCGAGCCGAGGCGCTATTCACATCAGCCCAAGCGGCCGCGGGAAGGACGGCATATGAGCGGAACTGCGCCAATTGCCACGGCGCGCACGTGGATGACGGCATCTCCGCTCCGCCACTTCGCGGCGCCGCGTTTCTTGGCAAGTACGCCGGGAAACCTGCGGCGGATCTGTTCACTTATGTGAGCATGAACATGCCGCCGGGCAATCCCGGAAGCATCGGCAACACCGAATACGCGCAGATCATCGCCTACGTGCTCCAGCAGAATGGTTTTGCGACTGGGCTCAAAGAGTTTGCATCCGAGGCGGCCGCGCTTGCTTCCGTGACGATTCCTCCTCCGCCGGGGGCAGGCGGACGCAGGGGCAGCACCTTATCGCCGGGCGTGAAGTTGCCTCCCGCTCCGGCCAAGGCGAACCCTCTCGATAAAATAACTCCCGTTTCCGACGCATTGCTACAGAACCCGCCGACGGGTGAGTGGCTCACCTGGCGCCGCGGTTTCGATTACCAGGGCTTT
>JAFAWA010000172.1 GCA_019242155.1 Terriglobia bacterium
GTGAGCGAAATGGCGCGCATCACCTTGAAGACCTGGAGGAACGGAATGTTGTTATAGCAGTGAACGCTGCCGACCAGCGCCATGTCGTCGAGACCGAGGAGCAGGTTGCGGATGGCGATTTCGGCGGCGATGAGCATTGAACCGCAGGCGGCGTCGACCGTGATGTTGCGGCCCATGAAATCGAAGCGATTGGAGATGCGGGCGGCAGCGATATTGGGGACGAGGCCGTTGGCCGCATCGGGAGCGAGCGTGGGCAGTTTGCTGCGGAGAAACTGTTTGAGCCGCTCGATCTGCTCGCCGGTGAGATCGGGCCGTACGGCGCGAACCACAGGCAGCATCATTTCGACGACGACGGTGCGCAGCGTCATCCACATAAGGCCGGGGCCGACGTAGTTGCCTTTGCCTACGGTGACGCTGGTGCGTTCGCGGTTGAATTCGCGGTGCAGGTAGCCGGCATCTTCGAGCGCTTCGAAGACGCAGCGGATCAGGAGTGTGTGATCCGGTTCGCTGCCCGCAATGGAGGACGGCGGAATTCCGAATTGGAACGGATTGAACGAGAAGGTGTCGGGAATCCAGCCGCCTTTTTTGGAGTAGAGGCGGTCTTCGGAGTTGGGATCGGGATCGTAGAAGATATCGGGATTCCAGCGTTCGGGGCTGACCTCGGTGATCGCGTCGACTTTATTGATGATGTTCTGCCAGAATTCGGCGGCGCGGCGCGCGCCGGGATAGGTGCACGCGATACCGACGATGGCAATATCACCGCGGACTTCGGGGAAGTTTGAGGAATCGAAATCAGTCAATGGTTCACCGCCGGGCTTCCGATTAATGCGCGCGGGGCAGAGGCCCCCTCGCGGTCACTCGCTCCCCGCAGGGGCGCTCTTGGTCTTGAGCCGGTTGAGCGCCTTGCTCATGGTCACTTCGAGACCCTCCATCCAGCCGAGCAGGCGGCCGGCCTCGTCGTAATAGCGCAGATTGCAGCGGATGTTGGGGTTGCCCGGCTTGGCGCTGATCTCGATTTCGCAGAGGATCTCGCGCGCGCCGGTAAGCGGCTGGACGTGATAATACGCTTCGATGCCTGAAGGCAGAGGTGTCTGGTCGAACATCGAGCGGATCCAGAGGAGACAGAGCTGCAGGCTGCTATCGGCGGCCACGGGATCAATCAACCAGGAACCCGGAGGAGCCGGGCAAATCAGCTTCTGCGGTTGAGAGACGCCGACGCGGCCAATGATGCCGTTATCGCCGATGGCCACGACTTCGCGGATGCCGGCGAACATGGGCCCGTGGAACAGCCAGTGATCGTAGGCATCGGCCACGGATAACGGCAGTGGGCGGGGATTGACGAGATGAATGCGCGGCGGCACAGGAGGCCGGGAACCGCCCAATTCGATGCGGGCGCGATAGTGAAGTTGGCCGGGTGCGCCGGACTTCAACGCCAGATCGAAGGATGCCGGGGCACCGGCTCCGTTACACATATCGCCTTCGACGCGCAGGGTCCGGCCAGTGCCTTCGGCATAGCTGATTCCGTTGAGGCGGCGCACATTGCGAATGGCTGTTAACGGGGCGTCGGGTTTGATGGATAGGGCAACTTCGGTGAGGAGTTCGAGGGCCATGACCATCGGCAACACGGGCTTGCCGTCGATCTGATGGTCGCGCAGAAAGATATGTTTATCCGGATGCGTGTCGAGATGCGCTTCGAACTTGCCGCCGGGGAGCGCAGTGACGGTGGCCTGCATCGGCAACGCGAGCGTGGGGCGAGGAGAGTTGGCCGGCGGCCGGGGCTCGGAGAATGATGACTTGAGCCCGGGCATCTGCTGTTCTATGGCGAGCGGTCCGCCGAAGACCACTTCGGCGTCGCTCTTGGTTCCGTAAAGCAGTTCGTCTACAAAAGCGCGGCAGCCGGCGGGAACTTCGATCAACTCCACGCCCGCGGCTTTAAACCGGGCGGCCAGTTCGGGGGATACCATGCCGCCTTCAGTGCGCCATGGCCCCCAGTTCATGGAAACCACGCGTCCGGGCCAGCGGAAATTCCAGTGTTGCGCCAGTTTGTTCAGAACCTCGTTGGCGGCCGAGTAGTCGCACTGGCCGCGATTGCCGTAGCGCGCCGAGACGGAAGAGAAGAACACGAGGAACTGGAGATCGTCCGGGCGGAGAGCGCGGAGGAGGGCCAGAGCGCCCGCGATTTTGGGCCGGAGGACACGCTCAAAAGACTCGGGGGTCTTATCGCCGATCAACTTGTCTTCGATCACGCCCGCGCCGTGAACGACGCCGTCGATGCGGCCGTAAGCGGCGTAGAGGTTCGCGATGAGGGCGCCCACGGCAGCGGCATCGGCGACATCGATCGCATGATATTCGACGCTCGACGCGACGGCGCGTAACGCACTCAGGTTGGCGCGGATCTCACGCTCATTCTGGATTCGTTTGACCGCGCCTTCGACGAGGGCGGGGGTGGGACGCTGCCCACCGGTCTGCATGCGGTCCATGAGGGCGGCGCGCAACCGGCGCACTTCAGTGATGCCGGCGATATCGGCGGGCTCGTGCTCCGGGGGGAGAGGCGACCGGCCGAGCAGAACGAATCGGGCGGGAAATGTTTTGGCCAACTCGATGACGGTATCGGCGGTGATGCCGCGCGCGCCCCCGGTGACGAGCACCACGGAGTCACGGTCGAGGCGGATTCCGGATGGGGTGCGGGCGAGAGGCGAAGCGAGGGACCGGAGCATTTTCCGGCGTCCATGGCTGTAGGCGGCTTCGGTGAGGCCGTCGCGGCACAAGAGTTCGCTGGCGAGTGTGTCGGCGATCGTCTGGGGGTCTGCGCCGGATTCAAAATCGACGGTTCTGGCGGAGACATCGGGCCACTCGCGCGGCAGCGTTTTAATGAAGCCGGAGATAGCGCCGCTGCCCGCGAAGAACTGGGCCGGGCGGAAAGCGAAACTGCCGCCCAGTTGCGTGGCGGCGAGCACCACACCGGATTTGCGCAGATCCGGCTCGAGGGCTTTGGTGAGCAGGAAGAGGGATTTGAGGTCGGTAAGGGTTCGACTCTCGAACTCCGCGGCCTGTGGCGACGTGACAGGAACCAACGGCAGCAGGTGGACGAGCCCGTCGATCGAGCCGTAGGTAGCGCGCAGGCTGTCGATGAGCGAGGCGACGGCGGCGGGGCTGCACAGATCGAGGGCAGTTCCGGGAGCGTGCTCGAGTAACCGGTGGCGGATGCCCATGTCGCTCAAACGCGCGGCCAGAGCCTGGCCTACGGCGGAGCCGTCACTGGTTATTAGGACCGTGCGCGGCCGCACTGAGGACGCCGAGGCTTCAGGCGCATCGAGCACCTCGACGAGCATCCGGGTCACCGGCTTGGAGTGGAGTTCGGTCGCCGCGGCGGGTGCCGGTGACGCGATTGCTGCTGCCGGCGCGGCGTTAGATTTTGGGAAGGCCACCGTAGCGGCGAGGGCCTGCGGAACGGCGGGAGGTTCGGTGATCTCCGCGGCTTTGGTCTCGAGCCAGTCGATAATCTGGCGGAGGGTTTTCAGCTTGGAGAGAGTCTCAATTTGCCCTTCCATGGCGGAAGCGGGCAGTACGGATTCGCTTTCGAGCGCGCCAAAGATCTCGACGCGCTTGATGGAATCGACGCCGAGGTCGGCTTCGAGGTCGAGATCGAGACCGAGCATGTCGGCGGGGTAACCGGTGCGCTGGCTGACGAGTTCGACCAGTTGGCTGGTAATGCCTACGCGGGTGAATTTGGGCGCGGGGGCGACCACGGATAGGGCCGCAACGGTTGGAAGGTTCGCGGGCGGAACGGCCGGCGCAATGGGAGCGGCGGCGGCGGCGGCAGCCAAAGCCTGTAGTGGAGCCGTGGCCGGAAAAGCTGCATGCGGGGCTACGGGAAGGTTCGGCGGCGGGGCAAAGGCGGGGACATCGAGTGGAGTGTAGGATTCGCCGGGCATACCGGCAACTGCGGGAATGCTTTGCGGCTGCAGGTAGGCGAGCATGATGTTGCGGTGGGTTTCGAGGAACTTGCTCATCAGCCGGTGGTGCCCTTCGACGATCATTTGCACCTGGCCTGCTGCCGCGGGCATAGCGGCCGCGGCAGACGGAAGCGGAGCGGCGCTTGCGGCACGAGGTGGGACTACGGTCGCGGGCCCTGGAATCGGGGCCGCGGCAATCGGCGGAGTAGGTGTGTTGGGCATTGGCATCACGGTAGAGGACATCAGATGAGGAGTTCCCTGGAGCACGGCCCCTTTGACTCCGGTCGGCTCGCTTGCGCCGGGTAAATTGAGCAGCACAGGACGGCCCGCGGCGCGAACGGTGAGATCGGCGAGTCTCCTTGGCTGAGGTTCGCGGAATTTGGCTGCGGGCACGGCTTTGCCGTTATGCAAAACCCACGCCGTGGGGGCGAGCGTGCGGGGACCGCTTTCGGCCAGGAGTTTATCCAGGTGCAGGTGAGTGGTGACCCGGCCTTCGAAGAGACGCCACGAGAAAAACGGCACGCCCGCCACGGCCAACTGCGCGAGCGCGTGCGTAAGCTGGAGCAGCCCATTGCGCCCGGGCTGATCCATGGCGACGACGGTGTGGGGCTTACCTTGCAGCGTTGAAGACGCGAGACTGGTGAGCACTTTGCCCGGGCCGCATTCCACGAAAATTCGCGCTCCCGCCTGGTACATGGCTGCGATTTCACCGGCAAAGCGGACCGGCTCGGCGAGATGTTCGGCTAACAGCGCGCGCATGACATCGGGATCGGAAGAGTGGGGCTGGGTCGTGGTGTTCGAAAACACGGGGAAGCGCGGCGGCTTCAGATCGCAGGTATTGAGCGCGGCGCGCAGCGCGGCACTAGCGGGCGCGACCAGCGGGGAATGAAACGCGCAGGCAACCGGTACCGGGCGGGCTTTAATGCCGGAGGCTTTGAGCTTTTCGACCGCGAGGGCGATGCCGGCCGCGGTGCCGGAGATGACAGTCTGGACGGGGGAATTGAGATTGGCGATTACGACACCATCGATTCCGGCGAGGAGCGGAGCGATTTGGGCTTCGCCTGCTTCGGCCGCGGCCATCGTGCCGAGCTCGCCTTGGGCGGATTCGACGATGAGGCGGCCGCGCAGTTCCGAGATACGGATGAGTTCGGGGAGGCGGAAGGTTCCGGCGGCGGCCAGGGCCGCGAACTCGCCGTAACTGTGGCCTGCGGCGAACTGGGGCTGGATACCGAGATCGGCGAGCAGGCGGAACATGGCGAGATCGGCTGCGCCCAAAGCGGGTTGAGCCACATTGGTCTGCTTGAGCGCTTTGTCGCGGGCCTCCTGCGCCTCGGCGGAAAAAGCGGGCGGCGGAAAGATAAAGCGCGAAAGCGGCCTGCCGAGTTGCCGGCCGAGACTGCTGTCGGCCTCCTCAAAAGTGTCGTGGACCCGCGGAAAAGCGATCGCCAGATCGCCCAACATGCCGAGCGATTGCGATCCCTGTCCCGGGAAGAGGAATGCCACTTTGCCCGCGGGCGCATCGGCCTGAGGGGAATAGTAAACGCCGCGCGGATCCCTATATTCTTTGCCCGCGCTGACTGCGAGCTTGGCGGCATCGAGCTTGGAGGCCAAGTCTTCGCACGAACCGGCTACCACGGCGAGGCAATGCGGGCCTTGGCTTCGGCCCTTTTCCCAGTAGACGGCGGCGGCGAGATCGCCGGGATGAGGCCCGGCGCCTTGTTGAAGCGCCGTTGCCAACTGATCGAGGGACGAGGTGATCTCCTGGCCCGACTTTCCTTTGAACAGAAAAAGCTCCGCCGGCCAATCGCGGAAAGAGGATTCGGGCGGGTCGGACCGCTGCGGGGAGCGGTGCTCTTCAAGGACCACGTGAAAATTGGTGCCGCCGAAGCCGAAGGCGCTGACACCGGCGCGGCGCGGGGCGCCATCGAGCCGCCGCATCCAGGGCCGCGTTTCGGTATTGACGTACATGGGGTTCGCGGCTTCGTTGGCTCGGGTATTGGGCCTTGTGACCCCCAGCGTGGCCGGAAGTACGCGTTGGCGAAGCGCCAGCACGGCTTTGATCAGGCCGGCCATGCCCGCGGTGCACTTGGTGTGGCCGATCATGCTCTTCACAGAGCCGAGCGCAATGCTCTCCTCTTCCGCTCCGGCTTTCGAAAAGTAGAGCGCGAGCGATTCGGCCTCGGTGCGATCGCCGACTACGGTGCCGGTGCCGTGCGCCTCCATCAATCCGACCGTGCGCGGATCGAACGCGGCTTTGGCGTAAGCCCGCTCGAAGGCGCGGATCTGTCCGGCGGGGCGCGGCGCGGTAAGCCCTTTATCTTTTCCGTCGCTCGAAGCACCGACGCTTTTCAGTACGCCATAGATTTTGTCGCCATCGAGGACGGCATCGTCAAGCCGTTTCAGGATGGCCACGCCGATGCCCTCGCTGATCACGATTCCGTCGGCCGTCTCATCGAAGCAGCGGGGCTGGCCGGTGGGAGAGAGAGCCTGCGTTTTGCTGAAGCAGAGATAGCTGAACGGGGTCTGCATCATGTCGACAGCGACAACCACGGCGGTGTCGCTCGATCGCGTCTCAAGCTCGGTAACGGCATGGCGAACCGCGGCAAGCCCGGTGGCGCAGGCGGCATCGACGGTGAGGTTGGTGCCGCCGAAATCGAAGCGGTTGGCGACACGGCCGGCAACGACGTTGAGTAACAGACCGGCGAAGGAGTCTTCGGTCCATTCCGGGAGTCCTGCGCCGAGGCGGTCGATGAGTCCGGCGGAATCCGCCAGACTGCCGCCCGCTTGATCCATGTAGTGGGGCAGGAGCGAGCGGAAACCGTAGCCCATGCCCAATTCGCCGACGCCGCCGCCCGCGCCTACGATGCAGCAGGTGCGCTCGCGATCGAATTTCCGTTCGTTATAGCCGGCGTCGGCCAATGCGCGCTGTACCATTTCAAGGGCCAGCAACTGCATGGGCTCGATGGAGGGAACCGAAGAGGGCGGCATCCCGAACTTGACGGGATCGATTGTCACATCGCCGATGAAGCCGCCCCAACGCGAATAGACTTTATCGCGGGAGCGCCGGTCCTTATCGAAGTAGACGTCGACATCCCAACGCTCTTTCGGGATCTCCTCAATGGCGTACTGCTTGTTCAGGATGTTTTGCCAGTACTCCTTCACGTCGGCCGCTTTGGGAAGGACGCATGATATGCCGACGATGGCGATATCCGAATTAGGGAAGGGCCCGGCGGTTTTGTATTCGGCGAGCATGGCGGAGGCGCGATCTTCGAGAAGGCGGCCGCCGCCGGCGGTTTCGAGATGGAGCTGCTCGACCGAACAGGCGGCGCGGCGCAGAGCGGCCACCTGCCCGATCATGAACATGCCTTCGCGTTTCACGGCCGCGCTGTCGGCCTGCTCGTAAACGCCCCGGCCGTCCTCGTCATTGCGCCGCACGATTCCTTTGGAGGCGATGCGCAGCCGTCCGAGGTTGAGGCCTTCGAGCGCGATGCGGATCTCTTCTTTGGGCTTGCCTTGCTGGAGGAGACGCCGTTTTTCTTCGGCGAACGCTTGGGCGAAGGGACTATCGGCGCAACGGGTGGCGTGACCCACGCCGGATTCGACCAGCACGGTCTGATGACAGGCGATGGCCTCTTCCTGAAAGGCGGGGGTGACGGCTTTGGTCGAGACGATTTCGTGGGTGAAGAGATATCCGGTGCCGATCACCACGCCGATACGCACACCGCGCTCGGTGAGCGGCGCGGTAATGGCGGCCACCATAGCAGCCGAGCGGGCGTCGTGAATGCCGCCTGCGAAGATGATGTGGTAGTCCTCGGACTTGGTGGCGACGCCTGCTCCGCGGAGATGCTGCAGGATTACCCGGACCATCTGCTCCCAGAGCACGAAACTGGTGCGCGGGCCAACGTGCCCGCCGCATTCGCGGCCCTCGAAAATGAGGCGGCGCGCGCCGGCTTCGAGGAAATTGCGCGCGAGTTCGGGCGAGGGGACGTGAAGATATACGTGGATCCCATCGGCTTCGAACTGCTTGGCCATGTCCGGCCGGCCGCCCGCGATGATGGCGAACGGGGGTTTATATTTTTGGACTTCGGCGAGCTGCTCGTCCCGCAGCTCTTTGGGAACGAAACCGAGAATCCCGACGCCCCAGGGAAGCGCTCCCAAGGTGCGCTTGGTTTCGTCGAGCAATTTGCCGGTCTCATGACCGCGCATCAGGGCAAGCGCGAGGAATGGAAGCGCGCCGCCTTGTGCGACGGCGAGTGCGAACGCGGCGTTGTCGCTGACGCGCGTCATAGGCCCTTGGAGGATGGGGAAGCGCGTGCCGTGCGATTGGGCGAGCGGCGCTCCTTCGCCCAAGGGATTCGAACGGGCGGCCGCGCGAACCTGCCGTGAGGCCTCGCGCGTAATAGCGCGGCAGATGCCGCCCACGGTGCGGAACTGGTCCGCCAAATATGCTGCAAATGCCGCATCCTGACCGATGGCCAGCAACTCGCGCCGGGTGATCCGTTCCCCTACGGCGTGCCGCCACCGGGCCAAAGCTTCAGGCGCGGCCCCGGCATCGATGCCTTCGGTCTCTTCCAGTTTCTTCAGCTCGAAGAAGGCCGCTTCTCCGATGCGGGAGTAGGCGCGCACACGCGCGATGGAGTCCTGTCCCAAGATGGCGGTTTCGCTCGCGTCCATGCGTGCGATGCGGGCCTTCACTTCAGCCGGTAAGGACGACTCTTCCGCCAGAGCCAACTGCCAATCGAGGACGACTCCGGCGGCGCCCGCGGCCAGGCATGCCGAGCCTGTATAGAGACCGATGCCGCCGCGTGCGTAGATAGGGATTTTTACGAGAGGGAGAATACGCTGCAGCAGAATGAAGACGGTCTCTTCACCTACCCGGCCTCCACTCTCGCTACCCTTTACGATCAGCGCGTCGGCGCCGCATTCGACGGCGCCGCGAGCAGCGGTCAGGGAAGTGACCTGAACGGCGGATTCGATTCCATTTTCGCGGCACCAGTGAATGGACTCTCGGAGTGCGCCGTTTTCGGCTGCGGAGAGGATCACGCCGACGAGGCCCATGTCGAGCGCGGGAGCCAACAGGGTGCGAGCCGTTTCGGTAATTTCGGGGATTGATACCCAGAACGGACAGTTGTTATGAATTAGTAACCGGAGCGCCGACGATGCGTCCTCTATCAAAAGATAGTCGAGCCCCAGAACCGCGATGCAGCCGGCGGCGTGGGCCGCGGTCAGGACTTCGAGCTGCTCGAAACCGTCTGGTGAACATACGAAAAGGCGCAATGGCATCTGAAGTCCTCTCCCGTGTAATCCACTTGCTCAACAGCAAAAAAGCTGCGATCTGTAATCACTGGATACCCCTTGCGGTATGGGGTTGTCTGCCGACTGAGGCTTCCCGCAACTCACCAGCGAAATGATGGAACTGTAGTGTTTTTTAAAATAACTGGGGCAATAAGTCAATCTATACCGGTACTCTTGGTACTAAATCGAGCG
>JAFAWA010000221.1 GCA_019242155.1 Terriglobia bacterium
CCCGCAATCGCTCGCTGGATAGAAAGCACGCCGCGCGGCGTCTCGCGTCTGGGCTATCTCTATGGCGCGAATATCGCAGGCTCAGTGTTGGGTTGTCTGGGGGCCGGTTTTTATCTGCTTCGGGTTCACGACATGGCAGTGGCAAGCTTCGCCGCCGCGTCTGTGAATTGCGCAGCGGCGCTGGTCAGTTACGTTATTGCGGGACGCGCGGAATATGCGCCGCGTGGAGTGATGCCGTCACCCAAGCCCATAACGCGGGCCCCCGGGGTGACGCTCGTCTATGTGGCGATCGCTGTCTCGGGACTGTGTGCTTTGGGCGCGGAAGTAGTTTGGACGCGCCTGCTCTCGCTTCTGCTGGGAGCCACCGTCTATACGTTTTCGATTATTCTGGCGGTGTTTCTGGTAGGACTCTGGGCGGGCAGCAGCGCCGGTTCGTGGCTTGCGCCGCGCGTGCCTCATCCCCGCCTGGCGCTGGGCGCCTGCCAGCTTCTGCTCTGCGCCGCCATTGCGTGGACCGCCTATACCCTCGCGCATTCGCTGCCCTACTGGCCCGTAGACCCTTGGCTGTCACTCGACCCGTGGTTCAACTTCGAGCTCGATATGGTCCGCTGCATTTGGGCCATTTTGCCCGCGACGTTGCTTTGGGGCGCGAGCTTTCCGCTTGCGCTCGCCGCCGCGGCCGCTCCGGGCGAAGACATGGCGCGGCTGGCGGGAGAGGTTTACGCGGCCAATACAGCCGGCTCGATTGTGGGCGCTTTAGCATTTACGCTGGCCTTCATACCGTTTTTGGGAACGGCCGGATCCGAACAGCTTCTCATCATTCTTGCCTCGGCGGGCGCAGTGTCGGCGGCAGTGTCGCAACGCGGGCTGCCCCGGGTTCGCATCCTGCGCGTGGTCTTCGCCGCGGCAGCCGCGCTCTTTTTAGCGTGGACCGTCACCGACGTGCCATGGCAAGTCGTGGCCTACGGACGGCGCTTCGCCCCCATCGTTCGCGCAGCGGATCTGTTCGACCGTGCCCATCCTACACAGGTGCTGTTCCGGGGGGAAGGCGTCAACTCTTCGGTCGTAATCGCGGAGCGAGCCGGTCAGCGCCACTTTTATGTAAGCGGCAAAGCCGAAGCATCCACTGCGCCCCTCGATATGCGCTTAGAGCGGATGATGGGGCATCTTCCGGCTCTGGCCAATCACGAGCCGCACTCGGTTTTGATTGTCGGTTTCGGGGCGGGAGTTACCGCGGGCACCTTTGTTACTTATCCGGATGTCACTAAGATTGTCATCTGCGAGTTGGAGCCCCTGATTCCGCCGGCTTCTACTCAGTATTTCGGCAAACAGAATGAGTGGGTAGCGAACAACCGCCGTACCCGCATCGTTTACGACGACGCGCGGCATTACATCTTCACTTCACGCGAGAAGTTCGATGTAATCACCACGGATCCGATCCATCCCTGGGTTAAAGGAACTTCGACGCTCTACTCCAAAGAGTATTACGAGTTAGTAAAAAATCACCTGAACCCGGGTGGTTGGGTAGCGCAATGGCTCCCGATCTATGACAGTGATCTCGAAACGGTGAAGACTGAGCTAGCCACCTTCTTCGATGTGTTTCCCAATGGCAGCATATGGAGCAACAACCTGAACGGCGACGGTTACGACCTGGTCTTATTGGGGCCGGCGGAGCCGGCTTCGCTTAACGTTGATGATCTCCAGCATCGTCTGGATCGATCCTCGTATCTGGCGGTCTCTCAGTCACTGGCCGAAGCCGGGTTCCACTCCGCGGTCGACGTGCTGGCCACGTATGCGGGACGCGCTTCGGATCTGCAGCTGTTAATCGCGGATGCTCCGATCAACGGAGACCTCAACATGCGCCTGCAATATCTCGCCGGGCTGGGGTTGAATTCGATGGCCGATCAGTCGATCTATAGAGCGATACTGCGCTATCGACGGTTTCCAGACGGCCTCATTGTGGGAAGCGGGCCGAGAATGGATGCTCTGCGGACATTGTTGCCGGTGCCGCGGTAAGCGCGAAGCTCAGGAGTACGATTTCGACCGCGGCCGCTTGCCGCTTTTGCTACAATCGAATTGCCTCCCCAAAACATAGCCGATGAGATTTGGCGTTATCGTCTTCCCCGGCAGCAATTGTGATCACGACGCTTTCTGGGCTGCAAGCCACACCCTTGGCCAGCAGGCCGAATTTGTCTGGCACGACTCCACCCAGCTCGGCAATTTGGATGCGGTCGTCTTGCCTGGCGGGTTTTCATATGGGGATTACCTGCGCTGCGGAGCCATAGCCAAATTTTCGCCCGTCATGCGGGCCGTGAAGAAGTTCGCGGCCGAGGGCGGCCTGGTGTTAGGTATCTGCAATGGTTTCCAAATTTTGGTGGAGTCCGGCATGCTTCCGGGCGCGCTCATCCGGAACCGGGGCCTGAAATTCGTCTGCCGTGAAACCGGACTGCGGCGGGGTTCGGCCGATTCGCCTTTCACCTGCGCGGCCGAGAGGGACCGCATCTATCGCCTCCCCATTGCGCATGGGGAAGGCTGCTACTTTGCGGATGAGCGCACTCTCGATCAGCTCGAAGCCGAAGACCGCATTGCCTTCCGCTACGTGGACAACCCGAACGGGTCGCTGCGCGACATTGCCGGGGTCTTAAATCGTGAGCGTAACGTGATGGGAATGATGCCGCACCCGGAACGCGCCTCCGAGCCGCTTCTCGGCTCAAGCGACGGACTGGTGGTTTTTCGATCCATGCTGCAGGCGGCGGTGCGCGCGTGAGCGCGGCCACAATCACACCGGATCTCATCGCGCAACACCAGATCACGCACGCCGAATACGAAAAGATCATCGCCATGCTGGGCCGCGAGCCGAGCATCACAGAGCTTGGCATCTTCAGTGTGATGTGGAGCGAGCACTGCTCCTACAAAAGCTCACGGCTCCATCTGAAGAAACTCCCTACGCGCGGCCAGTTGGTTGTCCAAGGGCCGGGCGAAAATGCCGGCATCATCGATATCGGCGGCGGATACGTGATCGCGTTCAAGATCGAATCGCACAATCATCCGAGCTTCATTGAACCGTTCCAGGGAGCGGCTACAGGGGTCGGGGGCATTCTGCGCGATATCTTCACCATGGGTGCGCGCCCGGTCGCCGTTTTGGACTCGCTCCGCTTCGGACGCCTCGACGATCCCGTAACCGGGCATCGCAATCGCCGCATTCTGAACGGCGTCGTGTCTGGAATCGCGCACTACGGCAACTGTTTCGGCGTACCCACTGTGGGCGGTGAGTGCATTTTCGAAAGCGTCTATGACGGCAATCCGCTGGTGAACGTTTTCGCACTGGGAATCTGCAAGAAGGAAGAGGTCTTTTACGCGAAAGCCGCGGGCGTGGGCAACCCGGTGATCTATGTCGGCGCGCGCACCGGCCGCGACGGCATTCACGGCGCTTCGATGGCATCGGCCGAATTCACAGAGGAGTCCAAACAGAAGCGGCCCAATGTTCAGGTAGGCGACCCGTTCCTCGAGAAGCTTCTGCTCGA